>JAUNSO010000119.1 GCA_030539165.1 bacterium | reverse complement strand
ATTCAAATATAGAAGCCCCAGATATAGAAAAAGAGCTTTTGTTTTGTTATAATCAGGGGGAGAATTCAGAAATCAGAATTGGAGACTAATATGGAGTATCTATTTTGTACAGATTCACTCAGTAAGTATTACGGAACCTTTCATGCGCTGGATGGACTTTCCATGCATGTACCTGAGGGTTCCATCTACGGATTTGTCGGAGAAAATGGTGCAGGTAAAACCACATTAATCAGGCTGCTCTGTGGATTACAGTATCCTTCAGAAGGAGGCTTTACCCTGCTTGGAAAAGATAGTAAGGATACGGATATAGCCTCGGTACGCAGGAAAATGGGTGCTGTTGTGGAAACCCCTGCGATTTATTATGATATGACGGCGGCTGAAAATCTAAGGCAACAGTATTGTATCCTTGGAACTCATCAATCAGAATCCGTGGAAGAAATGTTAAAGCTTGTAGGACTTGACCATGTCGGTCACAAGAAGGTTAAGAACTTTTCGCTTGGAATGCGGCAGAGACTTGGTATCGCAATGGCGTTGGCGGGAAATCCTGATTTCTTGATTTTGGATGAGCCAACCAATGGATTGGATCCTCAGGGTATCATTGAGATCAGAAAATTGATTATCAAGCTAAATCAGGAACATCATATTACAATTTTGATATCCAGCCACATTCTAAATGAGTTGTCAAAGCTTGCAACACATTATGGTTTTATTGCACATGGCAAGATGATTCAGGAGATTACGGCTAGTGAATTAGAGGAGGCATGCGGTAAGCGTGTCTATATGGAAGTGTCCGATGCAAAGGTGCTGGCACAGGTGCTTACTCAGATGCAGGTTCAGTACACAATTCTCTCAAAGACATCTGTCTGTATTCACAAGCAGATGAATATCACACAATTGGCACTGAAACTTTATGAGGAGAAATGTGAGATTTTCACCTGTTCTGAACAGGATGAAAGTCTGGAGGAGTATTATCTGAAACTGATAGAGGATGGACAGAATACCGGAGGTGAGGACGATGAATAGATTGCTGCGCGCAGATTTTTATCGTATGTATAGAAAAAAGTGGTTTTGGCTTTGTACGCTTGCAATGCTTGCACTGGCAGTGGTATTTATTCTGATTCAGAAGACGGCTATGGATTATGAAGTCATGTTGGATCGGGTGATTTTTCTTCCGATGTCCTTCTATGGAGTTGCGACAGCGGCACTTGTCAGTATATTTATAGGGGAAGATTTCAGTGACGGTGTGATCCGCAATAAGATTTTGACATGTGGCAACCGGGCACACATATTCTATTCGGATCTGATTGTCAGCTGTACAGCCTGTGTGACTGTGTATTTGTTTACCATCACTTTAACAATCGGTATCGGAAGCCTATTATTTCAAAGCAATCTGTCAGCCGGTAAATTGATGGGATACTGTTTGTTAGGTTTATTCACCTGTATTGCGTATGCATGTATTTACAGCCTGATTTCGATAGTACTTATGAATAAAAGCATGGCTGTTGCAGTCTGCATGGGTCTGGCATTTGCAATGCTGTTTCTGTGCCTGCATACCAATCAGATTATGGTACAGTCCCAGTATCAGGATGGCGTACTGAATCCACATTATGCCGCCGGAATCAAAGGTGTGGTATATGGAATTCTACATGATATTAACCCATCCGGTCAATCGGCACAGTTATCAGCCATGCAATGCTTTCAGGTCATACGGTTTGTGGCGGCAGATTTATTTTGGGTATTGCTTTCATGTATTTGTGGAGTAAAATGGTTTCAAAGCAGAGATATTAAATAGGGGCGTTGGATTTATGAATATTCAGTACAGACAGGGAATGAT
>JAUNSO010000118.1 GCA_030539165.1 bacterium | reverse complement strand
GCAAGGCACCGGCGGAGCATGAACCCGTCATTCGTCCGGAGACAACGGCGGTAATAGGGGTACTAGGGATGGATGCAATCGGTGAGAAAATCGGTGAGGTATGTCACAGACCCGGACTGGTAGCTGATTTACTCGGAACGGATGAACACCATAGATTGACAGGAATGGATCTCGTACAAATGGCGGTAAACGACAGAGGATTACACAAAGCAGTTGACAAAAGAGTTCGTTATATCATTGTATTTCAAAAAACAAATAAAGAAACACAGAACAGAACAGCCTGTGAAATGGCACATCAGCTGAATGAGCTGGGTTATCAGGATGTTTTCTTTGGCATAAAAGAGTAGAGTAAAAAGGAATCGCATATGAAGGTATTGATCAAAGGCGCAGGCGACCTGGCAACGGGAATTGCCTGTAGATTAAGAAACAGTGGATATGATATATTGATGACCGACATCGCAGAGCCGACGACGGTGCGAAGGACAGTGGCATTTTCCAGAGCAGTATATGAAGGACGATGTGAGATCGAGGGTATCGAAGGAGTGCTTGTTCCATCTGATCAATGCAGGCAGGAATGTCTGTTGGAGTGTGAACGGGATCAGGCGTCAGAATGGTTACGAGATACAGCTGGACAGATCTTACAGGAGATTGAGAGCATACAGGCAGCCGGTAAAGTCGCAGTGATGGTAGATGAGAAGGCAGAAATTGCTGCTCTTTACCAGCCGGAAGTGATTGTAGATGCAATCCTCGCAAAGAAGAATCTTGGAACGAGGATGACCGATGCACCACTTGTAATCGGTGTCGGACCCGGATTTACGGCAGAACAGGATGTGCATGCAGTCATTGAGACGAAGAGAGGACATGACCTCGGACGCGTGATCCGAAAGGGCAGTGCCATTCCTAATACGGGAATACCGGGAGATGTCGGAGGCTACACCATAGAGCGGCTGATTAAGGCAGCAGCAGACGGTGCCATTCACCCGCTTGTGAACATTGGAGACAAGGTAAGTGAAGGACAGCCTGTGGCAGAGGTGATTACAGAAGACGCAGAAGAGCCTGCAGTGACCTATGCACTGATGTCAGGTATCGTGCGCGGAATGCTGCAGGAAGGCGTTTCAGTGACTAAAGGAATGAAAATAGGAGATATTGATGCCAGATGTGAGATCCGGCATTGTTATAGTGTATCAGATAAGGCAAGGGCAATCGGCGGCGGTGTGCTGGAAGCCCTAGCGGCATATGAACATGAATGATGACAGCCGGACAGTCATGAGAACCGACTGAACAGTCTGACGGCAACAAAGTGACCAGATAAGACAGTAGGAGGCAGCGTATGTATACCCTTACAATCAACAATCAAATCTATCAGGTAGAAGAAGACAAGAAGCTGATGCGGTATCTGAGGGATGACCTTCATTTAAAATCAGTCAAGGACGGCTGCAGCGAAGGCGCCTGTGGTACCTGCACCGTATTGATCGATGGAAAGGCCACCAAGGCATGTGTGCAGCCTGTCTCAAAGCTTACGGGCAGGTCCGTTATAACCGTGGAAGGATTGTCACCGCGAGAGCAGGAGGTATACAGCTATGCATTTGCAGAGGCAGGAGCCGTTCAATGCGGATTCTGCATACCGGGTATGGTCATGTGTGCAAAGGGATTACTGGACGTGAATCCCGAGCCGACGCGCGTGGAGATTGCATTTGCAATCAAGAATAATATCTGCCGCTGTACGGGATATAAGAAAATCATAGATGCCATCGAGCTTGCGGCAAAGATCTTCCGTGAGAATTTGGAGATTAGAAATGGCCAATGCAGCTCACAGCAAACAGTCAAAGTCGGAGACTA
>JAUNSO010000029.1 GCA_030539165.1 bacterium | reverse complement strand
AAACAGTCCCATCATATCATATTTGTGTCCAAAAAGCAAACATACGTTTTCTTTATTCTGCTTGACAACTCCTACCAATGTATAGTAACATTTCATCTATATATACATAGATTTATAAATATAAGGAGTGATTTGGTTTGGATACCGATGGTGTCATGCAATTGTTTTTTTTAGTTGTACTTTTATTGTTATCTGCTTTTTTCTCATCTGCAGAAACTGCACTTACTACTGTCAATAAACTTCGCATTCGTACTTTATTCGAAGAAGGTAATAAACGTGCCGTGACTGTTACTTATCTTCTGGAGCACCGTTCCAAGATGCTGAGTGCCATTCTCGTTGCCAACAACGTCGTAAATATTTCTGCTTCTTCCATTGCGACTTCACTTGCCATCCGGCTGTGGGGAAATACATATGTCGGAATCGTGACCGGAGTCCTGACACTCCTGATCCTTGTCTTTGGTGAGATTACCCCTAAAAATCTGGCTACATTATATTCAGAAAAGATTTCTCTGACCTATGCCCCGGTCATCCGGTTCATTATGCGGATACTGACCCCGGTGATTTTTATTGTAGATAAGCTTTCAAACGGTATCCTGTTCCTGCTCCGGATTGATGTCAATTCTATTGATAATTCCATGACTGAAACAGAGCTGCGTACCATCGTGGATGTCAGCCATGAGGATGGCGTGATTGAAAAAGAAGAACGCCAGATGATTTATAATGTATTTGATTTTGGTGATTCTCTGGCAAAAGACATCATGATTCCGCGTGTCGACATGTCCAGTGTCAATGTGGAGGCTACATGGGAAGAGCTGAAGGAAGTCTTTATGGAAGAGAAGTATACACGTCTTCCTGTCTATGAAGAATCCACAGATAACATTATCGGACTTGTGAACGTCAAGGATATACTCTTCTATGAAGACACTGATCATTTTAATATCCGTAACGTCATGCGAGAGGCCAATTTCACATTTGAATATAAGAAAACCTCTGAGCTGATGATAGAAATGCGTGAAAGCTCTATCAATATGATCATGGTACTGGACGAATATGGTGCCACGGTCGGGCTGATCACACTGGAAGACCTTCTGGAGGAAATCGTTGGTGAGATCAGAGATGAATTTGATGAGGATGAACGTGATCTGATTCAGGAGATCGGTGAACGTGAATATCTGATTGAAGGTTCCATGAAGCTGGATGACATCAATGATGCACTGGAACTGACCGATGATCTGCTGCTGGAATCAGAGGATTATGATTCGATCGGCGGTATCATCATCGAGCAGCTTGATCGTCTTCCGGAGGAGAACGAAGCAGTGGATCTGGATAACGGTATCCACCTGAAAGTCGCCGAAATGGATAAAACCCGCATTGACAAGGTCTATATGACACTGCCGCCTGTAGAAAATGCTGAAGGCACAGTACCGGATACTGATACATCTGAGACCGATGATTAACAGGATATATAGTAAAAGGTTCACAACATCATGATTTGTTGTGAACCTTTTTTGATTGATTATTTTTTATTCAGCATTTCTCAGATGTGCAATTCCGTCGCATATCCGTCTTGCTACATCCGGCTTATTCATAACATACAGATGAACTCCGTCTACATCATGTGCCAGCAGATCTACGATCTGATTCATCGCATATACGATTCCGGCATCTGTCAACGCCTTGGGATCATCCTCATACTTATCCAGTATAACCCTGAGCTTCGGCGGAATGGAGGCTCCGCAGAGACTGCCCATACGCTCGATCTGTTTCTTGCTCGTCACCGGCATAATGCCTGCTTCTATCGGTACCGTGATTCCGGCCACCCTTGCTTTTCTCTCGAATTCATAAAAATAATCATTATCAAAGAAAAGCTGTGAAATCAGATGCGTCGCCCCTGCATCCACTTTTCTTTTTAGATTTGCCAGATCTTCATCCATATATAAGCACTCCGGATGTACCTCCGGATAGCATGCGCCACTGATTTCAAAATCTCCGTGTGAGGCTATGTATTCTACCAGATCACTG
The DNA here is from genome assembly GCA_030539165.1 of bacterium. Lineage (GTDB taxonomy): Bacteria > Bacillota > Clostridia > Lachnospirales > Lachnospiraceae > JAAYYM01. The sequence goes on along the minus strand of JAUNSO010000029.1, from coordinate 34,320 downwards.
GCATGCTCAAAATCATGTTTTGGCTCTATATCAGGATTTCGGTCTCCCCGCAGCGCCAGAATATTTCTGATGCCTGCGTCCTGAAATGCCAGGAGCATCGCATCGATTTCCTGTCGTGTGTAATTCAGACAGGTCAGATGCACTGCCGGAATGATACCATGTGCTTTGATTTTCTTTGCAATCTCAATTGTGGGATTCTGGATCTTTCCGTCTGCCCCCACAGTACTCGTTCCACCGGCACCAAACGTTACGCTGATGAATTTGGGGTTCAGCTCTGCCAGCTGATCCAGCAGACTGTCGATATCCCGAAAATCCGCTTCCTTCTTCGGCGGAAAAATCTCAAATGATATTGCCGCTTTCCCTTTATGAAATGATTCACTTAGTTTCATGCTCAACTCTCCTTACTCTCTCACGATTATACTATCATTTGCGAAAGCGGGCAAGGATTTCTTCCGTCTTTTTACTCTACACCTTTCAAGGCATCCACCATATCAATCGTTTTGACCTTCCCTGATAGTATGAAATTCACAGCAATGGAAACCAAAAGCGTACCGCCGATGGAATACAGATAAGAAGGTAATGTCAGCTCAGGCACCATATCCATGGTATCCGGCATGGTAGAGCAGATCCCCATTAACAGACCATATCCCGCCGGCAGGCCGATCAGAATGCCGGCAGCCGTGACCCAGATATTTTGTTTTTGAAGAATGCCTCTGATCTTCTTTGACTGAAATCCCAGCACCTTCAGTGTCGCAATTTCTCTCATTTTTTCAACAAACGATAACACTCCCAGGTTGTAAAGGACAACAACTCCTAAAATAACAGCTCCTCCGACCATCAGGCCAATCATCAGATTCATGATCTCTATGCTTTTCATAAATGCCTGCTTCATCTCACTGATATTCATGACAGCCTGCACCTCAACATCATCTGTAATATCAGCCTTTGGTGTTTTATTCGTCAGGATCGTCGTCGGTCTGAAGGTATGCTCCAGCTGTTCAAACGTCTCACGGTACATCACGATTCCCTGTGCTGACGGATCTCTGTAGATCTGACCGATACGTGTGGTCTCCCATTCGTCCTCACCGACAATATGCCACTTTACGGAATCTCCGATCTGAATTCCAAGAGACTGCGCCATTTTATAGGACATGGCTATTCCCTTCCCGGATAATCTGATCGGTTCCATCTGTACGCCCTGATAGTGCAGATAATTTCCCTGATCCACCACTGTCAGCGTTCCTGTCTTGCAGACATCATTTTTGATAAACTCTACTGCACCCTCTTCCACCATCTGCCCTTTATACTCATTTGCATAATCAAGTGCCGCGCTGTAATCACACTGTTCACTCAGCATGATTTTATTCTGCCCTGTCATCAGCTCACCGTACATCCAGTCAAGCATGCCGACAATGGCATCATTACACCCAAATGCTCCAATCATCAGCATTGTGCATCCACATACACCTGCCATTCCCATCATGGTGCGGGCTTTATTTCGAAGAATATCCCTCAGATTCCACTGTGTAGAGAAGTTCATCCGCAGCCAGAATCTGCTCTTTTCCAAAGCAGAGTGGCTGACCTTTTTGGGGGCCGCAGGCTTTAGAGTCACTGCAGGCGGATCCGCCAGTTCTTTCCTGCACGCCATATAGGATACACAGGTTGAAACAAGAACTGCCAATGCAATTGCCCCGATTGCAACCGGTGAAAAGGAAGCATGCAGTACCGGTACGATATAGGAACCCTCAAACGCCAGAAATACGATTGGCGGTATAGAATAAAATCCTGTGACTGCACCGATCACACTGCCTGCCAGCGAGATCCAGAAGCCATAGGATATGTAATGTCTTGTAATGACTCGCTTGGAAAAACCAAGTGCCTTGAGTGTTCCGATCTGCGTTCTCTGATTTGCTGTCATTCTGGTCATGGTCGTGACGATCCCCAGTACGGCAATCAGCAAAAAAACAATCGAAAACATAGCGCCCATGGTTTTATGCTGCTTGATTTCAGAATCAAACATTGCATAGCTTCCATTCTGACTGCGATCGGTGATGACCACGCCATCTCTGTCGATTGCACGCTCAATCCTGTTCTTCAGCATTAATTTCTGTGCGTCATCATCTGTATCAACGGTATCATCGCTCTTAACCAGCATCTGGTTGTATACGATTCCATCTGTTCCGGGATACTCCTCATTGGATAGGAGGACATACCCGTAATTTGCGTAATTTGGCATGATTGTTTCTTCGTCAGACAGATAGTATACATACTCAGGATGTCTGATCAGTCCCATGATCTTCCCGTCAAATTTCACACTGCCGATTTTCAGAGACAGTACATCCCCGGGGTTCAAGTCGTGCGCCTGCGCAAACAATTCCTCGATCCAGATTCCCTTCTTATCCTCTTTATACGACTCGCCCGAGCGGAGTACCATCTTGGAGATTTCCTGCTTTTCCACAAACATCATCTGCATGGCATACTGACTCTCATCCGCTTCTGCTTCACTTTCTGCTGTTTCTGCCGTTCCTGACAGATCTGCTTCACCGGTCACCACAAGCCGTCTCTCAGCTGCCGCAACTCCCGGAAGCGATTCCAGCTTCTGCTCCTCATCCTCTGAAAAGGAAGTACCCATCAGCCAGTAATCTGCCAGATTGGTCTCCTCATAGTAAGACCTGATTGTCTCAGCGCCGCCTGTGCTCTCTGAGTCCATGCCGACATAGATCCACATTCCGAGAAAGGCCATCAGAAAAATGGATATGAATTGTGTTTTGTTTACGATTAAATCTCGCCATAGTTTTCTTCTTAGCATTACCAGCTTACCTCATTTGCGCTGATCGGTTTCTCATTGACAATCACTTCTTTAATACCGCCGTTTTTTACCTTGATCACACGGTCTGCTATATCGGCAAATACACTATTATGCGTAACCATCACAACGGTTCGTTTCTTTTCCTTACTCATCTTCTGCAACAGATCCAGTACCTCACGTCCGGTCTCTGTATCCAGTGCTCCCGTCGGCTCATCACACAGCAGCAGCTTTGGATTTTTCGCTAATGCTCTCGCAATAGACGTCCTCTGCTGCTCACCGCCTGACAGCTGTGAGGGAAACTGGTGCAGATGATCCCCGAGTCCGACGGATTCCAGTGCTTTCTTCGGATCCAGTGTATCTTTCTCTATATCTCTCATCAAAGCAACATTTTCATAGGCTGTCAGTGTCGGAATCAAGTTATAGAACTGAAATACAACACCTACATTTCGTGCCCTGTATTCGGTCAGCTGATTATCATTAAAGGTCGTCAGATTCTGGTCATCAAACAGGATTTCACCTGATGATGCAAAGTCCATACCGCCCAGCAGATTCAGTAACGTACTCTTTCCTGCTCCTGACGGTCCCAGTATGACGACCATCTCGCCCTCATAGATCGTCAGATTTGCATCCTTCAGAGCATAAAATGTCCTGTCTCCCCTTGCATACTCCTTTGATACATTGCGAAACTCTATTAATGGTTTCATTTGGCACTCACCGCCTTTTTCCCGACTTGATCATCTGTAATCGCATCGGTAATGACGATTTCTCCTTCTTTCAGTCCATCTTGAATCTCAACAGCAGCATCTGTTTCTATCCCGACCGTGAAATATTTCTTTCCGATCACACCGTTGTCAATCACATAACAATAATCACCATCATCATCTGTATAGTAAGCCTCCAAAGGAATCAGCAATACATTTTCTTTTTCATTTGCATGGATATCCACGTCTGCCTCAATGCCCAGCAGGATACTCTCGTCCGGTTCATTGATTAGAACCTCGACCGTAACCTTTGCCTTATCCGAAGCATCCGAAACAGCCAGACGTTTTAATTCACTGACCGTACCCGTATAGCTCCTGCCGGCTATTTCGATATCTGCCGGCTGTCCTGCAGCAACCTTACCAACATCATACTTTGACAGCTCCACATCAACCCGCATATTCTCTGCATCCTCGATTGAAAACAGCGGCATTCCCTTTGTCACTACAGCACCTTCCTCAGCCAGTACATTCGTAATGATTCCGTTAAACTCTGTCCGGACTCCTTCTTCCGCCTTGGCGATATCCTCCTCCACTGCCTGTACGTTCAGTCTTGCCAGATCATTGTTCTTCTTCAGCTGTTCCTTCTGATACTCATTCATGATCTGATTCTCAGAGGTATTGGCATCTGTCGTTGCCTGTGTCCAGTTACGGGTAATATCCTCCATCAGATTTGCATCATAGGTATAGTGTGCATTCTCATCCGGTGTCATATCCGGATTCGGAAGATTCGCCTGATCCTTCTGCATATTGGCAATGTCAACATTCATGTCTGCGATCTCTCTGGCAAGCTTCTGATAGGCTTCGGATGTTTTGTCATCCATACGGGCAAGCTCACTGGTCTTCTCTGCCACCTGTTTGCTTTTCACCGCAATGTTTTTTGTCAGACTGTCGTAGGCACATTTGATCTGATATGCCTCAGAATACTGGTCCTGCGACAGCTTATCGGCATCCATACGGCTCAATGCATACAAGTACTGATAGATTTGTTCATCCGCAGTCGCCTTGGCATATTTCGATGCATGTTCGTTGCTTTGTGTAATCTGTGCATTTGTCCCGCTCTCTCCTGCCTCAGCAGCGAGAACTGCCTGGTCATACGCCCGTGACAGGTCGCTCAGATCATAGGTGACGACCTGCATACCCTCTGCGACACTGTCTCCGATTTCAAGATCCATCAGTGCGATCGGAGCCGTGACTGCTGCATAATAGGTCTTTTCATCTGCACCTCTGACCGTTCCTGTCGCGCTGACGGTTTCTGAAGCACTCCCATAGTATGCCGCCGTCGTCGTATGAGACTGGGGCTTACCCAGAAAACCAACATAGATGACTGTGCTGGCTGCCAGCAGCATGATCACTGCTATCATGGTTCCTAACTTTTTTCCCTTCAATACCTGTTTCATCACATCTTCCTCCTCTGAATAGTAACAAAAAAGAGACTTTACACATAGCTTCTGCTATGTATAAGTCTCGTTATTTACTGCAAGCCAGATCTTTCGATCATGATGTTGACTTACAACGCAGGCCTGATGGTCATGCGCTAACTACTCCCTTAAACATTTTCATAAATATACCAGTTAATGTTTGAACTGTCAAGCCCTAATTTTTATGGTGTCAATTCCGCTGTCAAAGTCGCATTCTCTTCATCCGGAAATTCAATCCCATCATCAATGATCGTCATCATGACATCTACCAGAGCGCTGTCAAACTGTGTATTACGTCCTTTATTCAGTTCCTCCATTACCACCTCCATCGGAAGATGTTTCCGATAAGATCGGTCTGAGGTCATCGCATCATAAGCATCTGCGATCCCGATGATCCGCGCAAAGATCGGTATTTCCTCGCCCTTGAGTCCCTGCATATATCCACGTCCGTCATAACGTTCATGATGATATAATGCACCGCCGGCCACATTCTCGATCACGGTAATATCCTTCAGGATCACACCGCCGATTGTTGTATGCGTCTTCATCACTGCAAATTCTTCATCTGTCAGCCTGCCAGGTTTATTCAGGATGGCATCCGGTATTCCGATTTTTCCGATGTCATGCAGCAATGCCATATTGTACAGATTGGCAACCTCTTCATCCTTCCAGCCAAGTCTCTTTGCAATTTCTCTTGAGTACTTTGCCACACGCATGGAGTGCTGTCTTGTATAGACATCCTTGGCATCCACGGTGTTTGCGATCGCCATGATTGCCTGGATACTGATTGCTTCTACTTCCTTCGTTTTCTTATAAACCAGCTTTTCCAGATCGTTTCTGTACTCTGACAGTTCTATCTGTGTAGCAATTCTTGCAAGTGTGATCTCAGGTACAAATGGTTTTGTAATAAAATCTACTGCACCCAGCCTGAATCCCGCCAGTTCGTTTTCTTTGTCTGAATGCGCCGTTAAAAAAATGACCGGTACCCCTGCAGTCTTCGGATTTTTCTTAATACGCTGGATTGTTTCATAGCCATCCAGTTCAGGCATTTCAACATCCAGCAAAATCAGATCAGGGATGATCTTCTCCAGAAGTTCCAAAGCTTTTGTTCCTGATTTTGCGGGTATGACCTTATATTTATCCTCTAACACCTCACTGGCGTACTTCAGATTAATGACTGTATCATCCACGATCAATATTACTTTCTTTGGCTCCATAACCAGACTCCTTTATCATCTGTGCTTACTTCTGAAACAGTACTGCACCACGAGGCACAACATAATTCATGCCGCCCGGCACTATTTCACACTGCATACGGTTCTTCATCGTCATCTCTCCATCGCAGTTAAACAGCATATCCTTTTCGTCTTTACGTCTGATACTGATTTTCTGACCCTTCATGATGATCAGCCTGTCCTCTGTCTTTTCCAATGTCCCTCGCTGAAAATTCTGCATAAATTTGATCAGTTTGATGTTGGGGATTTTCTTCAGCATGAGAATCTCCAATTTTCCATCAGTCGGATCTGCATCGGGAAATGGTGTATACATGCCGCCTATTGTAAGCCCGTTTCCGATATAGATCATCTCATACTCTCCACTGTAATCCACTCCGTCTACTTCTACAAAATAGTCAACAACCGGATTCCATAAAAAAGTAATGAGAAATGCAAGCGAATATGCAAACCCGGAATTTGCCGACATCAGCAGCCTCTGCTGATGTGCAATCTGCTCCACCTTGGCTGTAATACCTGCGGAAGCAAAAATCAGGGCATTTGAATCTGTACATTTGATATAATCCATCTGTCTGACTTCACCACGGATCAGATTGTCCATATTATAAAACAGCTTACGACTCCTGCCGAACACCTTCAGAAAATCATTGGTAACTCCGCATGGATACTGTGCGATTTCTACTTTTTCAACCTCATTCATTGCTGAAATGCAGTTATAAAATGTCCCGGAGCCTCCGCAGATATAGAAACGGACGGCATCTCCCTCAAACAGCTTCAGCATCTTCTGTATAATTTCCTGCTCCTGTCCCTGTGCCTCTGTATCAAAAACAAGATACTGAAATTTTTCCTTGCGCTCGAGGAATTTTCTGATGTTCTCAGAGCGATCCTTACCGCCTGCCGTTGGATTAATAATAAAAATATGTATTATCATTGTCTGCTCACTCCATCCAGTTTTTCAAGTGCGAGATCAAAATCATACATCTCAAGATGTTCCAGTATTTCAGTCAATGCTTCTTCCAGTTCAGGATCCAGTTCATATCCCTGCAGTTCCTCAATCACCTCAGTGGCTGCCTTGGACTCCCATTCTCCGATTGCTGCACGGACATCTAATATTTTGGCATCCAGCAGCTCTTTCGTGATTGCCTGCTTTACAACTGCTTCCTTCTTTGGCTCTAACAGCTCAAGCGCCGCTTTTAGCTGCTTGATCAGCAGCCGGTAGACAACCAAAAAGCCCTCATTGTGTTCCTCGATATATTGTATATGATCTTCTTTTCCTGCCATTTCCAGCCGATAGGCTTCCTCTGCCAGCATATTGGCTCCGATGCTCTTAGAAGAACTCTTGATTCCATGGACTTCTGTCGCATAGTTTTTATAGTTATCTCCCTCAAGTGCATTGCTGATTCTCTCAAGCGTATCATTTGAGGATGCCACATAGATTTTAATCACCTCATGCAATATGGAGGTATCATCGCTGCACCGTTCCAGAGCTTCCTTAATATTCAGATTTTCAACTCTTGCAAATACCTGACTGAACTGCTCCACATTGGATGCATCTGTCACACTCTCATTTTCCGGTAAATCCTGTGAATCTTTCTCTTCCTTCTTCAACTGTTTTTCAGCAGGAATCCACTTGCGCATCACCTGGCCCAGACGTTTGATCTCAATCGGCTTGGACAGGAAGTCATCAAAGCCATTGCTCAGGAACATGTCCTGGACACCCTTGATTGCATTGGCTGTCAAAGCCACGATTGGTACAGTCTTCATAAAGTCGTCATCTGTCTCTCTGATGCGATGAACGAGCTCGACTCCATCCATTCCCGGCATCATATGATCCACAAACAGAATATCATACTGTTTATCATGCTCGAGTATATTCAGGGTTTCCTCACCGCCTGTCGCTGTAACGACCTGTGTATGATACTGTCCCAGCAGTCCCTCTGCTACCTTCAGATTCGCCATATTGTCATCAATGACAAGCACACGTGCATCCGGTGCGTAGAATCTGGAGATTACGCTGCGTCTGGCTCTCGTTGCACTGATGTCTTCTCCTAACAAAAGCGGTATTGCCGAATAAAGTGATATCGGTTTATGAATATACTGAATCTTGATATCCGACATCTCCTGTATTTTATCGTTGATTCCGGCCATTGCAATCCACGATACATTTGTCAGCTCCGCAGCAAGATCCGCAACCTGGTCAATTGCCTTCAGATAGTCAAAAAATACATATTCATCACTTGTATTGTTCAATGTATCCTTCAATGCGTTCATACTCTCATATGCATTTGCTTTAATCTGCAAATCATTGAACATCTTTAATAATCCCTCCTGGTAATAGGGATTTTCTTCATAGATATAGACCTGCTTACTCTCACGGTCAGTAAGAGCCTGTGAGCAGGGAGCAAAGTCTCTCACACCCTGTTCGATTTCTACCGTAAAGGTCGTGCCGACACCATACTCGCTGTCTAAAGTGATTGATCCGTTCATCTTCTTGATCAGCTGGGATGTAATCGCCAGTCCGAGTCCGGTACCCTCGATATTTTTATTACGCTCCATGTCCAGCTGTGTAAATGCAGTGAACAGCTTTGATTTATCCTCTTCCTTGATACCCATTCCGGTATCTGATACCTTCATCTGCAGGATAATCTGATCATCACTGATTGTCTTATAATCAAAAGACAATAGAATCCTTCCGTGTTGTGTGAACTTTACGGCATTAGTCAGCAGGTTCAGGAGGATCTGCTGTACACGCACATCGTCACCATAAAGCAGTACCGGCATATCGGGATTGACATCTACGATAAATGCTATATTTTTCTCACCGATTCTGGTCGTGACAACATTCTGGATATCATTCATCTGGGATACGATATTGTACTCCTGCTCGACTAACTCCATCTTGCCGGCCTCTATCTTTGAAAAATCAAGAATATCATTGATAATATTCAGCAGATTATCTGAAGCACTTTTGATTGTATTGACATATTCCGCGCCAAGAGGAGAGAGTGAAGTCTGCATCAGCAGTTCAGACATCCCACAGATAGCATTCATGGGAGTCCTGATCTCATGACTCATATTCGCAAGAAAGTCTGCCTTTGCCTTGGAAGCCGCTTCTGCGTCTCTTTTTTTGATTTCAACGACTCGAAGCAGGTCATCATTACTCTGCTCCTTTTGCCTTGTCAGTCGTTCCGTTGTCTTGTTCCACTTGATCAGCATCAGCAATATGATCTGTCCCATGAATAATGCAATGATCTGCAGCATAAACTCTTCATCGATCTGAAAAGAGATTGCTGTCAGATAGATCACATAGACTACTGTTGAGTAAATCAATAGGAAACGGCTCACCGCAATCGACTGGTACAGGGATACCAGACAGGCAACCATCAACATACCGATCTGCAAAAAGTACCCTGTATCGGCCATATAGCTGTAAATTGTCATAAAAACAGTCAGAAAGATGGATAACACCATACCTTGTGTTTTGGTAGACACTTTTGGATGGTATGACAAAAAGATCAGTACAGCAACCGACAGCAGCATAAAAATCAACAGTATGATTGAAATATGAACCTGCTTCTGCATCACAAGTATATAAGACATGACTATGATATATACCATTAATATGAACTTTGCGATTGATTTTCTGCGTTTCTCCTGCATGCTCGTACCCTCTGTCTCTTAGACGTTAATGATTACTCCTCTTTCAGATCCAGCTTGATCTCCAGTTCCTCTAACTGTTTGTCATCTACTGCTCCCGGTGCCTCAGTCATCAGACAGGAAGCATCCTTTACCTTCGGGAAAGCCATGACTTCACGAATGCTGTCAGCCTTCACCATCAGCATCACCAGACGATCCAGTCCGAATGCCATACCTGCGTGAGGTGGTACACCGTATTTAAATGCATCAAGCAGAAATCCAAACTGCTCATATGCCTGTTCTTTTGTAAATCCAAGCTTCTCCAGCATCTTCTCCTGTACGTCATTCTGATGAATACGCACACTGCCGCCGCCAAGCTCTGTTCCGTTTAATACGATATCATAAGCCTTCGCACGTGCTCTGCCCATATCCGTGTCAATCAGCTCCAGATCCTCTTCCATCGGCATCGTGAACGGATGGTGCATCGCCTTGTAACGGTTCTCTTCATCACTCCACTCAAAGAGCGGGAATTCCGTAACCCATAAGAATCTAAACGCAGCCGGATCAATCAGATCAAGCTGTTTTGCCACTTCGATTCTGAGTGCTCCAAGAACATCCCAAACGACCTTGTTCTTATCAGCAGCAAAAAACAGCAGGTCACCCTTTTCTCCATCCATAGCAGCAACAAGTGCCTTTAATTCATCCTCTGTCATGAACTTGGCAAAGGAAGATTTATAGGTACCATCCGGCTGTACTGACAGATAAGCCAGTCCCTTTGCCCCGTATCCCTTTGCAAACTCAACGAGTGCATCAATTTTCTTTCTTGGCATTTCTGCCTGACCCTTGACGTTGATTCCTCTGACAGAACCACCGTTCTCAAGCGCTCCTGTAAATACACCAAACCCGCAGTTCTTTACAAGCTCCGATACATCCTTTAATTCCATGCCAAAACGAAGATCAGGCTTGTCCGAGCCAAAACGATCCATTGCCTCCTGCCATGTCATACGGTCGATCGGAAGCTTGACATCTACGTCCAGTATCTCCTTAAATATCTTCTGAATTGCCCCTTCATTAACAGCAATGACATCATCCACATCTACAAATGACATTTCCAGATCCATCTGTGTAAACTCAGGCTGTCTGTCTGCACGAAGATCCTCGTCACGGAAACACTTTGCCAACTGCATATAACGGTCAAAGCCTGAACACATCAGCAGCTGTTTAAACAACTGTGGTGACTGCGGAAGCGCATAAAATGTACCCGGATGCACGCGGCTTGGTACCAGATAGTCTCTGGCTCCCTCCGGTGTGCTCTTGCCCAGAATCGGCGTCTCTATCTCCAGAAAGCCGTTTGCTGCGTAGTATTCACGCATCTTCATCGTGATTTCGCTTCTGATTCTCAGATTTTTCTGCAGATCAGGTCTGCGCAGATCCAGATATCTGTATTTCAATCTCAGTTCTTCTTTTGTCTTACTGTCTGTTTCTATCGGAAATGGCGGTGTCTCTGCTTCTGATAATATTCTCAGCTGTGTCGCCCTGATTTCAATATCGCCTGTTATCAAATTGTCATTCTGTGCGCCGCCACGTTTCTCGACCTTACCTACAACAGCAATGACAAACTCGCTGCGGATTTTCTCTGCCTTTGCAAAGCCATCCTCTCCGATGTCACTGCCTTCAAAGATGATCTGCAGGAGGCCTGAACGGTCACGCAGATCTGTAAAGATAATGCCGCCCTTGTTTCTTGATTTCTGTACCCATCCCATCACAGTTACAGTCTCTCCGATATTTGCTGCGGACACCTCTGTACACCGGTGGGTTCTTTTGAGTCCCTTCATTGATTCAGCCATAATTCCATTTCTCCTCATTGTTCCATGGTACGTTATAAAAGATGTGACGTACCATTCTTAGTATAATATGATGCAGTACTCTTTTAAAAGTTACTTTTGTCACTAAAATAATGAATATTTATCATATCTTTAACGATTACGTTACTGCTTTAACTCTGTATTATAGAAATCCTTAATATTTTCTGCTGTATAGCCCTCGTTCATCAGCTGTTCCTTCTGGAATTTCTTATTTTTATTCATCTGGGATACCAGTACCTGAACACCCTGTGCCCGCTCTGCCATTGCCTCTTTCATAACCTCACATACACGCTCTGCTCCTGCGCCCTTTTCGATCAGGTAAGCCTTCTTATTGGCTGCCTGCGGAACCTGATAATTCTGATCCATCAGAATCGTGATGATACGCTCAAAGCCGATGGAAAATCCGCATGCCGGTGTCTGATTGCCTGTGAACTTGCCTATCATCTCATCGTACCGGCCGCCTCCGGCTACGCTGCTCCCGAACTCTGCCATCTCAATTTCAAATATCGTACCTGTATAGTAGGACATTCCTCTGACAAGTGTCGGATCAAATACGATTGAAAACTGTCCTGACATCGTTTCCTTCACGCTCTTAATGATCATAGTCAGATTTTCAGCCGCTTCATCCGGCAGGAAGTCACCCAGCTTCTCCTTTAACTGCATCACAGCCTGTTCGTCTGCATCCTCCTCTAAAATCCGGAACAGTTCCATATATTTCTGTACTGCAGCTTCGGTAAAGCCATTATCCTGCAGCTCTGATGCTACGCCATCAATACCGATTTTGTCCATCTTATCTAAGATAATAAAGATCAGATCGTACTGATCCTGCGGAAAACCACTGTAGGATGCCATGGCTTTCAGGATCCTTCTGTCATTGATACGCACCTTGAAATTCTTGAAATCCAGTTTTCCCAACAGTGTCGTTGTTGCCAGGATCAGCTCTATCTCTGCCAATGCACTTGCATCTCCCAGAATATCGATATCACACTGTGTGAACTGACGAAAACGTCCCTTCTGGGGTCTGTCCGCTCTCCACACGCTGCCCATCTGCAGGGCTTTAAAGGGCGACGGTAATTCATTTGCATGATTGGAGTAATACCGTGAAAGCGGGACGGTCAGGTCATACCGGAGTCCGCTGTCCACAAGATCATCCTCCTTCTCTGCGGTCTCCAGATTTAACTTCTCACCACGCTTTAATATTTTAAAGATCAGCTTCTCATTCTCTCCGCCCTGTTTGCTGCACAGATTCTCAATATGCTCTACGCAGGGAGTTTCTATGGAAGTAAATCCAAATCCTCTGTAGGTGTCCTTGATCAGTCCCATCACATAATCCCTGATCTGCATTTCCTGAGGCATGATATCCTTCATACCCGTAACCGGTTTCTTACTCAATGCCATTTCTTCTTTCTCCTTTATCCTTTATTGCATGAACTCTCTCTGATTGTATCATAAAACAATCTTTTTTTGTTTATGATTTCATCTATTTTCTCAATATAAAGCTTTACATCCTTAACATTATCACAGCGTGTGATCTGTCTGCCTGATATCACAGCCTTTGAGATGGTTCCGGCTCCGACTGCAGCAATGGACTGCTGCTCCTCCATGATCAGTATATTATAGATACCAGACTTCCCGGGCTTCGCATATCCTGTGTTCTCAAAATTGCCGGCCATATTTTTCTGACGGTACAGGTAATACGGCAGCATGCCTGCTTCTCCGGCTGCCTTTGCCGCTATCTCCATCATATCCGGTGTATTGATACTCTTGATCTCCGGATGCTCCTCCAGCCACTGGTGCATCCCGGCGGCACGCTTGATTGCCATGGAATGAATCGTGATACTGTCTGGATCCAGCTTTTTCATCTCCTGCATCGTATGCTCCAGTTTGCCGTAATCACCAGCCGTCTGTACCTCACCCGGCAGTCCCAGTATAAAATCCATATTGATATTATCAAACCCTATGTTCCGGGCAAGATGAAATGCATTAATAACATCTGCTATAGTATGTCGTCTCCCGATCAGTTTTAAGGTTTCCTCATTCATGGTCTGCGGATTGATCGATATACGCGAAACACCGTGTTTGTATAACATGCGTAATTTTTCTTCTGTGATGCTGTCCGGTCTGCCGGCTTCCACCGTAAACTCACGTACAGGTCCTTTTGCAAAATCAAATACTGTCTTCAGTTTGCTGATCAGTCTGTCCAGTTGCCCCGCTGACAATGTCGTCGGTGTGCCTCCGCCGATATAAACGGTATCCAGCGTCCTGTCGTGATAGACCTCTGCCGTATATTCTATTTCCTGTTCCAGTGCTGCCAGATAATCATCTACACATCCTGCCCAGCCTGCAATCGGATAAGATGTAAAGGAACAGTAAAGGCATGTCGTAGGACAAAATGGAATTCCCACATACAGGCTAAAGCCTTCTTTCCCATGAAGTTCTGACAAGATGCTTCTCTCCCGTCCGGCTATTTCGCAGCACAGTCTGATCTTCTCATCTGATGTCAGATAGGTCTTCTTCATATAGGCAGCTGCTTCCTCTACTGACGCTCCCTGTTCCAGCATCGTCATGACGATCTTGGTCGGGCGGATCCCGGTCAGTGTGCCCCATGGAAGATTCTTTCCGGTCACATTTGATAACACCTGATATAAATTTTGTTTTAAGATGTTCTTTGCATGACTTCTGTCATTTGGATCCATCATAAATCCGGTATGCGTCATTTCCTGTCCATCACAAAAATACTGAATGGTGGATGGTATCTTTTCATTTCCGTAAAAAACTTTGAAACCGGAATAATTCTCTCCGGTTTCCTCATTTTTTACATGTACCTCATCCTCCGGATAAAATGCTTTCACCAGAGAATGAATATCGTATTCATAATTTGCTTCTGAGATTCGTACTTCCACTTAATAACACCCGTAATTCATATTATCCCCAGTAGGGATTATATTTGCTTTCATATTCTATCGTAGTTGCATCTCCATGGCCCGGATATACCTTGACGGTTCCCGGCAGTCCTGACAGCTTGTTCTGAATCGACCGGATCAGCGTTCCCTCACTGCCCGTCGGCAGATCTGCCCTGCCTACAGAGCCGGCAAATAAAGTATCTCCGCTGATCAGGACACCATCCTCTTCAAAATAATAACAGCAGCTGCCCTTTGTATGACCGGGCGTATGAAGCAGACGGCATTTCATCCCTGCTACATCTAGCTCTTCACCATCTTTTATATACTCATCAGCAACGACTGTATACAGACGTCCGATCTGATCCGTACAGTTATTATGGGTATCTTCACATACGTCCTTCTCCGCATCACATGCATATACTCTGGCACCCGACAGTTTGCGCAGTTCATTGCAGCCCAGAATATGATCAAAATGTCCATGGGTCAGAAAAATAGCTGCAACGCAGATTCCGTTGTCCTTCAATTTCTGATACAGATACTCGCCTGAATCAGCCGGATCTATTACAATTGCCTTTTTATCCTCTGCACGGTATATAAAATAACAGTTGGTACTTACCATTCCGAGTACCAGTCTTCCAACCTTCAGCTCACTCATTTCTATCCCATTGTCCTTTCAATGTCGATGACATCCTCTATGGATCTCAAGCGGTCAATAATACTGATCAGTTCTTCCTTATTGCTGATTTCAAATGACAAAGATATCGTAGCCGTTCCCTGTTTACTCGTTCTGACATTCATGGAGGTGATGTTGACATTCCTTTCCGTCAAAGCCTTTGTAATATCAGCCAGCAGACCGTTCCTGTTGTTGCTGTACAGATTGATATCTGCCATATATCGTTCATCTGTCTTTGCTGCTGTCTTCTGCCACTCAGCCTCGATCAGACGATCTCTGTCAATGTCAGAAAGATTCAGGATATTCACGCAGTCTGTCCTGTGAATGGAGACTCCTCGCCCTCTGGTGACAAACCCCACGATCTCGTCACCCGGAATCGGGGAACAGCACTTGGAAAAACGAACTGCTACATCGTGAATTCCTTCTACGACAATGCCGCCCTTCGCTTTCACGTTTGGCAGTTTGTCTTTATTTGCTTCTGCAAGATTCTGCAATACTTCCTCGTTCGTGATCAGCTTTGCATGATCCTTATCATAGAGCTCCTGCATCTTATTGATGATCTGGCCCTCTTTGAGTCCACCGTGTCCGACAGCGGCGCATACGGATTCCCAGTCCTTAAAGCCATACTTCTCCATGATTGGCTTCATATATTCAGGCTTCATCAATGCCTGTACATCGTGAGAGCGTGTCTTGCAGTATGACAACAGCATTTCCTTACCCTTTACGATGTTTTCCTCTTTGAATTCGTTTTTAAACCATTGGCTGATCTTGCTCTTCGCCTGTGTACTCTTCACGATGTTCAGCCAGTCACGGCTCGGTCCCTTAGAGTTCTGCGAAGTCAGTACCTCAATACGGTCGCCATTCTGAATGATATAATCAATGGTCACCAGCTTGCCGTTGACACGGGCACCGATCATCCGGTTGCCAACAGCACTGTGAATGCTGTATGCAAAATCAATTGTATTGGAACCAACAGGGAGATTCTTCACATCACCGGTTGGTGTAAAGCAATAGACACTGTCAGAAAACAGATCCAGATCACTCTTTAGAATGTTCATGAACTCTTTATTATCTGACATATCACGCTGCCACTCCAGGATCTGACGCAGCCAGCTCAGCTTTTCTGCCTCCTGCTCGGATACATGCTTGCCATCAGAGGCCTCTTTGTATTTCCAGTGTGCAGCAATACCATACTCTGCTGTTCTGTGCATCTCATACGTACGGATCTGTATCTCAAACGGCTGTCCCGTTGGTCCGATCAGTGTCGTATGCAGAGACTGGTACATATTCGGCTTCGGCATGGCAATATAGTCCTTGAATCTGCCGGGTATTGGCTTGTATATCTCATGGATCACGCCCAGTGCCGCATAGCAGTCCTTTACAGAATCCACTATGATACGCACTGCAAACAGATCATAGATCTGCTCCAGCGTTTTATCCTGATTGATCATCTTTTTGTAAATACTGAAGAAATGCTTGACTCTGCCGTCGATCTCTGCCTCAATACCGGCTGCCTTGATATGCACCGATACTTCATCTACTATGTTCTGTACATATTTTTCCCGTACACTTTTACGTACTGAGATTTTATCCACCAGGTCATAATACACTTCGGGTTCCAGATACTTCAATGATAAATCATCCAATTCCACCTTTAACTTTGATATACCAAGTCTCTGTGCAATCGGTGCATAGATATCCAGAGTTTCACGTGCAATCTCCAGCTGCTTTTCAGGCTTCATATGCTTGAGGGTACGCATATTATGCAGACGGTCAGCGAGCTTTACCATGATGACACGGATATCCTTGGCCATTGCCAGAAACATCTTTCGCAGATTTTCTGCCTGGAATTCCAGTTTATCACCATTGTATGTCAGTCGTCCCAGCTTTGTGACACCATCTACGATCAGCGCTACATCGTCTCCGAACTCTTTTCGTATCTCCTCATCGGTCATGATCGTATCTTCAACAACATCATGTAACAGACCTGCCACAATCGTTTCCTTATCCAGCTCCAGATCGGCCAGAATGATTGCAACGCAAAGAGGATGGATGATATAGGGCTCGCCGGACTTTCTGACCTGCCCTTTATGTGCATCATGTGCTACATGATATGCCTTTTCAATCAGAGAAATATCATCGGAAGGATGATATTTACGCACGCGCAGAATCAGATCCTGATATAGTTCTTCAGGACTTAAAAACTCCTCCATGGCTTCGATATGTCCATCATCAAAGACCAATTCAACTCTGGGTGCTTCCTCCATCGGCATTTTATCTTCCATAGAACAATGCTTCCTCTCAAGTCATTTTAAGTCATTATCGTACAATTATAACTTTATTTTCCCCGTAAGTCAATCATGCAGAGCCCGATGTTACAAGCTCTGCATGAATCATTCTTGATGATATTTTCTTTAGTCCGATAAGCCCTCCGGATTCTGTGACTGGAATCTCCAGGCATCCTCACACATCTTTGCGATATCTCGCTTCGCCGTCCATCCAAGCTCTGCCTTTGCTTTGGATGCGTCAGAGTAGCAGGTTGCGATATCTCCTGCTCTGCGCGGTTTGATTTCATATGGGATTTCTTTTTTGCATGCCTTTTCAAAATTGTGTACGATATCCAGCACGCTATATCCGATCCCTGTGCCCAGGTTATAAATCTTGTAACCGGATTCATTGTTCTTTGTCATGGATTCAATCTTTTCCAGTGCTTTCACATGACCCTCAGCCAGATCTACTACATGAATGTAATCTCTCACACCGGTTCCGTCAGGTGTATCATAATCATTGCCAAATACACCAAGACATTTCAGCTTGCCGACTGCCACCTGTGTAATATAAGGAAGCAGATTGTTCGGAATCCCCTTTGGATTCTCACCGATCAGACCTGATTCATGGGCACCGATGGGATTGAAATATCTGAGCAGCATCACTCTCCACTCCGGATCAGGTACACACAGATCCATCAGGATATCCTCCAGCATACTCTTTGTCTTGCCATACGGATTCGTGATCTTTCCTTTCGGGCACTCCTCTGTGATCGGAATAAAAGCCGGGTCTCCGTAAACCGTTGCTGAGGAACTGAATACAATATTCTTGCAGCCATGTTTTCTCATGGCATCACACAAATGCAGTGTCCCGGTCAGATTATTATGGTAATATTCCAAAGGCTTTGCTACAGACTCGCCAACCGCCTTCAAGCCTGCAAAATGAATGACTGCATCAATTTTCTCCTGTTCAAACACTGCGTTTAACTGTTCCTGATCCAACAGATCTACCTGATAAAAGGTGACTTTCTTTCCTGTAATCTTTTCAACTCTTGTAAGAGACTCACGGCATGCATTGCTCAGGTTGTCTACTACTACCACCTGATAGCCTGCGTTTAATAATTCAACACATGTATGGCTGCCGATAAATCCGGCTCCGCCTGTAACCAATATCGTCATTTCTCGTCCTCCTATGCCAAATGCACTTATTTCTCATGTTCTACGAAGTATTTTACCCCAATCCATGCATCCGTGCAAGTAATGAAGCGTGATTGTTTACTAAAAATAGTTCTTTACTTATTCATAATAGTGTGTTATGCTTGCAAAGTAATCAAGATGAATTTTAAATCTGACCTAAGTTTGTAAGTCATGTTTGATGATTTACACGATTGGGTCTTTTTTTATACTTTCATAATTTGATACAAATATGTATGACGAAATAGTTCGTGTACGACTAAAATGGAGGTGCCAATATGAATGGTACAGTAAAGTGGTTTAACTCACAAAAGGGATTTGGATTTTTGACAAACGATGAAGGCGGAGACGATGTATTTGTACATTTCTCAGCAATTATGTCAGATGGTTTCAAGACTCTTGATGAAGGACAGAAGGTTACATTTGAGACAGAGCAGGATCCCAAGGATTCCAGAAAATTAAAGGCAGTTAATGTCTGTGTAGCATAGTCAGTTAACCTGAACACACAAAAAAAGACAGAACGTTAAGTTCTGTCTTTTTTGTGCTCATTTACCTTTGTATTGATTCCCTACGCTGCTTCTGCTAATCCCAGTACGGCAATTCCCACTAATACGATGCCAATCATAACATACTTGATGGCTGTCAACTTCTCTTTGCAGAAAATACGAAGCAAAATGACTGAAAAGATACTGTAGGTAGCAATCAGCGGTGCTGCAACGACTGCCTTGCCCGACATGGCATATACATAGAAAAACTGTCCTGCTGTTTCCATCAGAGCAGCAAGCGTACGGTTTCCCTGTTTATGTATATAAAAATGCTGCTTTTTGATGCAGGTCATATAGATCAATAATAGGATCGATACAAATAAAAACGTAAATTCATAGGCCAATAATGCCTCTGTCTCTCCAATGAGTTCCAGTTCATCAAGATACACGGCATCGAGAAATGTGCCCAATGCATCGAATACGCAGTACAGCAACGGAAAAATCAATACCAGAACACCCTTCTTATACTTTTCCGGATACAACGGCAGTCTGACACGGCGTTCCTCCTTGGATTCGATCACCGCCAGTGCAACGACACCTATCGTGACAATCACCATACCTGTAATCGTCATACCGCTGAGTGCCTGTGCAAAGAAAATAAAGCAAAGTACAGATGTCAGGGCTCCTGACGTATTCTGTATCGGTGATGCGATTGACAGCTCAATGTATCGAAGTCCAAAGTAGCCAATCATCATAGAGATGATATACATCGCCGATACCGGCAGATATTTCAGCATATCATAGGGTTGAAAGGATGCTCCTGTGAAAATCATCAGTCCGATTGCATGAACACCCATGACAAGTCCGACCATGATCGTGATCTGGATATGAGACATGGGATCAGATTCCTCGGAGCCCTTTTTGTAAAACAGATCTGCTGTTCCCCAGCATAGTGCCGTCAGTAGTGCAAATAAAAACCACATGTTATTAGATTCCCCTCTGTTGATTGATGATTATATATAACTCCCGATTTGTATTTAATAGTACTCTGTATGCTCCATCTTTTCTATATTATAATTATCTTCGTATTTCGTTATGATGTTCTGGACAATGCTCCTGTTATTATAGGATGCAGAAACGATCTCCACATTATCCAGATCCATTTCATAGGTTCCGTCTGCCTTTTTCAGAAGGTTATCCACACGCACTGCAACCTCTGCCTTACAGCTCTTACCGTCTCCCTGAGATAATGTCACATAATAGATGAAATCCAGATCATTATAATCCAGTCCCTGTGTACCGACAACCTCATCCTTGATAGACTTAAAATATACTGAAATCAATACCGGATTCGACCATACAAAGCTGGTCTTACCACCTGTCCAGTCTACGACGATTCCTGCCTCGGTAAAGACACGCTGTCCGTACTCATTTGCATTTGCTTCCTTAAAGATCGCCTTTCCCGCAGCATTGGCTTCTTCGATCATTTCATCCGGAATCTGATCTGCTGCAGACAGATACTGATCAAAGCCTTCTATGTTATAGGTCTTGCTGCAGTTTGCCGGATCTGCATCGATTTTAATATTGGCCTTCACTGCCGCTGCTTCATCCCATGAAGCCTTGACCGTAATGGCGTCGCCCTCTTTATAATACAGCTTGCTGGGTTCTACAGAGAATAATACTGACTGCAAAAACGAATCCTGTGTATTCTTCACGATCTCTACAGCAATTTCCGGAGATGCACCGGTCATCTTTACCTCAATCATGTCAAACAGATCATCCTGACTGACAACCTGAGCCTCCGGCAGGTTTTCTATGACCATTTTCTGATCCTTTGCCAGACACTCCACCTTCAGTTTATCTGCAAGCTCTTTATCATAATTAAAGGAAATGGTGATTTCATCCCCATTCTGTAAATTCTCGGTTTTATCTACCACACATGCTATGCTGTCATATAACGACTCATACTCTGCCTGATCATGCTCTTGAAAATGCACAGGAACCACAAGGTATCTGCTGTACGCATTGTCCAGTATTTTCTTGATCTTATCCTGATTCAGGATCACTGCTACACTTCCGTTAGAATGATAGCCTGAATACTGTACCGTCACGCAATCCTTCATATCGATTGTTGCATACGAAAAAAAGGCATTAAAATAAATCAATGCAGCCACTATGAGACACAGCACGCCAGCTCCTGCGACGAGCAGAACCTTCGCCCTTCTTACCTGCCGATTTCTCATTCTCTGCCTGATTGCCTTCTCTTCCTTTGTTAATTTTCTTCGATGTAGTTGCAGCCCACAGTAATAGCACCTGTCGGTTCCTGCAGGTAATTCCCCTCCACAGTTCTTACATTGCATCGTTATCCAACTTTCTGATATAGAATACGTCCAAAACTATATCAGTTTATCATATTTTCAGCACTTTTACAAACCTATATGTAATAAAAATTTAATAATTTCACAAAATATTCATAATTAATGACTGTTTTCCAGAAACTGTGTCATTCGCACTGCTACATTCTCCTGCAGATTACGGTAGAAGAACTGATAATCATATAAATGGTAGATACCGCTCTCAAAAATATCTAGTACCGGCGGATACTCTTCCGGTGTAACACCTGTGATTTTAAGTGTACCGCGCTTCTCATCCAGATATGCACCGCATAATGCAGGTATCTCTTCCTTGATGTTGCCGGTATAATCTGTGAAGCATGCTCCCTTGTTGAGTGACGCATCTGCTTCTGTAGAGTCTGTCATCCAGTTCAGCGGATTGATTCCAAGTGTCGTATCCGGCACGAGTACCGAGTAGTTTACTTCCGGTGCCTCACTGTTGAAAGAGATGATACAGCCTGTATCAGTCTCTGTCTGTGCCATCTTCAGCTGCGGATAGTTCTTTAAGTCTTCCTCTGTCACCGCCGCTCCAATGACATACGCTGCTACAAGCCTGTTCTGATAGCTGTCGTCATCAAAGTATTCCTTTAACAGCCGCAGCACCATATCTGCGCCCTGTGAGAAGCCGGCAAGCACAATGGGTCTGCCGTTATTCTCATGCTTCATATAATACTCAAATGCGGCTCTGATATCCTGATATGCAGATTCCATATACGGCTCACGTTCTTCCGCCGTCAGTTTATAGGCAGACAGTGATGCCTGCCGGTAATAAGGTGCATACATATTGCAGACACCATCATAGATACCCCGTTCCATATTCAGTGCGCCAAGAAAATTAGCCTTGGTTTCTTCATCGGTCATTTCCATGTTATGATGTGTCTCATCTCCGAAGTACACCGTCGGACAGATGAGAAAGCAGTCAGCCTCCCGGTCATCTGCTTCAGCACCCTCTGTTTCCTCTACGGAAGCATCCGTAACGGCAACAGCCTGACTCTCCGTTTGCGTTCCGGGCAGATATGCCCAGTTAGCAGAGTCCCCGTAATCAACTGCATTCTTTGTCTTACATGACATCAGAAATACTGCACTTGCCATCAGCAAAACGATTAATAAACTTCTTTTTACCTTACGTAACATGAAAATCCCTCTCTTCTTCTGTCTCTTTTTATTGATTCATTCACGCCAAAAATGAAAAATACAGCAAGACCAAAACACCCAGGACAATTCTGTACCAGCCGAATACCTTAAAGTCATGCTTCTTAATGTAACCCATCAGGAATTTGATAACTGCCAGTGAAACAACAAAGGAAACAATCATGCCAATCAACAGAATGATGATCTCCTGTGTAGAGTAATGAAAGCCGAAATCAACCATCTCCATCAGACCCGCGCCAAACATGACCGGAACGCCAAGGAAAAATGTAAACTCTGCGGCTATCGGTCTGGCGATGCCAATCAGTATTCCACCAAGAATCGTAGCCCCGGATCTGCTTGTTCCCGGAAATACGGCGGCAAGTACCTGAAATAAGCCAATGATAAAAGCAGAACGATATGTAATATCTGCAATGGAATTCACCTTCGGACTAAGCTTCTGATTTCTGTTCTCTATGATAATGAATGCCACACCAAATACAATCAGCGCACCGGCAATCACCTCGTAACGATAGAAATTCTCTTTGATAAAATCTCCGAGCAGAAGCTTCACAATCACTGCCGGAATGCATGCCACAGCAATCTTGAACCACATGGAGAATGTGTCCTTCTTAATGAAATACTTCTCGCCCTTGGCAAACGGCCACAGCTTACTCCAGTACAAAATCACGACTGCCATGATGGCTCCAAGCTGAATCACAACCTCGAACATATCAAAAAAAGCATCACTGACATCCAGTGTCACAAATTCGTTTAATAAAATCAAATGTCCGGTACTGCTGATTGGGAGCCATTCTGTAATGCCCTCAACAATACCAAATAATAAAGCCTTCAAGTATTCAATCATAATTACCAACCTCTCATTTTCCATTCATTTTGTGTTCCTGCATTATTATATTCGATTGAGGCAGTATTTACAATTGTTTCACCTTACAAAATCATAGGACAGACTTACAATTTTGCAAGGTTGCAGGAAGACTTATTGCAGATTCATCCGCTTCATCCTTGCTGCCAGCTTCTCATTGGTGACCTGCAGGTGTGTCATCAGATTTCCATCTGTCCTGCCCTGTTGAATCATCGTACCGGTTGAAAGCATATTCAATATCATCTTCTGCGCAGAGCCCGCCTTCATACGGGTCGAGCCTGTCACAGGCTCCGGTCCCGCTACGGCCTCGATTGCAATGTCACTGTACCTGCCTGTCTCACTGTCTTGATTATTCGTAATACAGATTGTGGCGGCCTGTACGCTCCGTGCATATTTCAATCCGCCAATCACATAGGGTGTTCTCCCGCTTGCCGTAATACCACAGACAACATCCTTCTCACACAGTCTATATTCCTTCAGCTGTTCCTCTGCGAGCATCAGGCTGTCTTCTGCGTTCTCCACCGCATTTCGGATTGCTGCTTCTCCACCTGCAATCAGACCGATTACGCGATCCGGTGCTACGGAATAAGTCGGCGGACACTCTGACGCATCCAGAATTCCAAGCCGACCGCTCGTTCCTGCCCCTATATAGAACAGTCTTCCACCCTGCTTCATATGGGCTGTGATGCAGTCTACTGCTTCTGCAATATGTGTAAGCTCTGGTTCAATTGCTCTTGCAACCTCTTCATTCTCACGGTTGAACATCTGCATCATCTCGAATGTAGATACCCGATCAATGTTAACCGTTCTCGGATTGCGCTGCTCTGTCGTCAATTCATCAAGCTGTTTCATTGCTCTCACTCCATTCTATGAAAATGTCTTCCGATAATGATAGAATTCCCGAAATACCTGCAGTCCATGTCTTGTATAGAACCTTGCTCCGGCTTCATCTGTCGTCATAAAGTAGACCAGATAAATGCCTCTGCACGCCATGTCCTTAAGCATATGGGCAAATAAAATGCTGCCGATTGCACGATTACGGCACTCCCCGGCTACGCCAAACGGACCGAAGCGTGACTCATTACCGTCCATTCCACGCTGACAGTAGCCACATACCTGTCCGTCCGGAGCAATACAGATTCTGATATGACTCTCTGCATGCCCTTCCCCGATCAGCTTCCTTGCGTTGTATAGCCAGCCCGGTGAGAAATTCTTCTCCATAAATGCTATGAACCTTGTCTGATATGCCTCCTCATAGGAACCGAAAACATATCCTGCATGCTCTGCTTCTGTCTGCTTCTGCAGAATGTGCTCCGGTATCTCATAGTCAAATAACGTGCGATACATGGATTGTCCGCGGTTTTCTCTGATATATCCGTGTCTTTCGAATAACTGTACTGCCTCCGGATATGCCATAATATCAACACCCGGCATAAAATAGTTCGGACTGTAAGACCCCAGTATGATATTGGTAGTGCCGCGTTCCCTAAGCCGCTTCTCTGCTTCCGTCAGAAGCTTAGTGCCAATGCCCCTGCCGCGATATTCCGGAAGTACACCCATTGCCGTAATCCATCCATTCTCAGGCTCCAGACCTCTTTGCTGATAAGGAACCAGACGATGAACCGCTATGAGAAAGCCTGCAATCCGGACACCTGTTATCGTACACTCTTTTGCCGTAAGAATCAGAGCATACTCCCTGTTATCATCCTTTAGTACCTTACGCTCGAAGATGTCCTGACAGATCAAATCCCTCTTAAGTGATTCGTTCCATACTGCAATCAGCTCATCCGTATCACACTCTGAGAACTCATAGATTGTCAGTTCATTATGATTTGCCACTTTACAGACACCCCCTTAAGCCTCTTTATGTGTCAGCTTCAAAATATCCTTCCCCTTCTTCACATCCTGTTCCATATTGACTAACTCCTGTATCTCATATTCAGCCGCGTTTGTTATGATAACAGGCGTAATCATTTTGCAGCCTGCTGCTCTGATCATCTCCATATCAAATTTCATCAGAAGCTGTCCACGCTTCACCGAATCTCCTGCCTTCACATAGACCTCAAAAGGCTTGCCTGCAAGCTTGACGGTATCAAGTCCGACATGAATCATAATGTCTGTACCACTCTTACTCTTCATTGCAATCGCATGCTTCGTATCCATGACTAACGCAATGACTCCATCCGCAGGTGCATACACTTCTCCCACACTGGGTTCAATTGCGATCCCATCGCCCAGAATCTTCTCAGAAAACACTCCATCTTGCATACTTTCAAGACTTTGTACTCTGCCCTGTAGCGGCGTCGTCAGTATGCCCTCTGCCACATCCCGTTCTCTCATGACGAGAAATGTAATCACAAAGCCTCCAATCACCGCTAATACTAATCCAATCAGATAATTCAGCATACTGGCCGGCTGCATCACAATCACACCCAGGACACCTGATGGTTCCCATGCCACAGACATTACATGGGTCATCATGACATAAGCCCCTCCGAAACCAGCTCCGAGTCCAGCAGTAATGAACGGTTTAAACAGAGGAAGCGTAACTCCATAAATCAGTGGTTCTCCGACGCCCAATATTCCTGCCGGCAATGCACCCCGAATGGTCTTCACCATTGTCTGATTTCTAACCTTCTTGGCCAGAATGAGCAAAGCAATCGCTGCTCCGACCTGTCCTGCTCCGGCCATGGTCAATACCGGGAACAATGAGATTCCGCCCATGGACTGCAGCTGAACAGAATAAATGGGAATCAGACCATGATGGAGTCCGAACAGAACCATCGGCAGAAAAAGAGCCGCAAGAATGTAGCCGCTAATGATACTGATAACAGGATTTGAAGATCCTATAAACAGATTCAGAAACTTTAGAAGCCCATCAGACAGCAGCCCTGCTAAAGGCATAATGACAATGACAAATAAACTTCCTGCCACTAACAAGGTCAGGAAAGGAACAAAAATCAGGGAAAGTGTATCGGGAATCCTCTTACGAAACCATTGTTCCACTCTGGCGAGAATCCAGACACCAATGATCACGCCAATCACACCGCCCTTACCCGCTGTCAAGATGGAATTAAGCGGCACTTCGTTATTATATAGTCCCAGAGATTGAGAGAAGTCAACAATGCCTGCACTGATGGAGATTGCCCCAATCATTCCGCCCAGTACCTCTGTTGCATGAAACTGCTTTGCAGCATTGACTCCTGTAAATACTGCAAAATATGCCAGAAAGCCACTGCTGAGTACATTCAATAACAGCTGAATCGAATTCCAGATGCCCTCCCTCGGAAGCGTTCCGCCCTCCTGTAATGCCAGAAGCAGATTCCCGACTCCGGCGAATAACCCGGCGGCAATGATGGCCGGAATCAAAGGCAAAAAGATTTCTGCAATATTTCGAATTGCCTCCTTGAAACGGCCTCTCTGATGAGCTTCCTTCATTTGTTTCTTATTCTGTTCCCAGTCGTTTCCCTGATTTTGCACTGAGGGACTCTCTGACGAAGCTCCCTGCATGAGCTTCAGGCATAAATCTGCAACTGTTTTTGCTTTGCCAGGTCCAAGGATGATCTGAATTCCATCAGTCACTGCTACATATCCCAGAACACCGTCCGTACCTTCAATTTTAGCTTTATCTACCTGCTCCATATCGCGTATGGTCACACGGAGTCTGGTCATACAATTCGTCAGCTTGATGATGTTACCCTGACCACCCATCAGCTCTACGAGTGTCTCTGCAAATTTTTCAAGGTTTCCTGCTTCATCCTTCATAGTACCCCTCCTTGTCACATATCAAGTCTTTTCTGATAATATGTTTACATAAATCATTTACATAATAATTCGTGTTTCACCTTGAGAATGGAGGACGGAGACATTGATAATTCATCAACTCCCATCTCCATAAAGGTCTGCGTAAGAGATACATCTGCTGCAAGTTCTCCACAGATGCCTGTCCAAATGCCTGCTTTATGAGAATTCTCCACGGTCATGCGTATCATCTGCAGAACTGCCGGATGATGTGCGTCATAGAATTTCTCCAGATTACGGTTCTGCCTGTCAACTGCGAGTGTATACTGCGTCAGGTCGTTGGTTCCTATGCTGAAGAAATCCACTTCCTTCGCTAATTCCTCTGAAAGCATCACTGCGGCCGGAGTCTCTACCATAATGCCGAGCGGCACCCCTTCCAGAGTTTTTCTGTATGTTTCCGTATTTCTAAGGGTTGTATCTTCTTTTTCCTGGTTTGTGGCAGCGGTATATCCGATGATTAATTCCTCCCGTACCTCTGCTGCGATTTCCTTGATTCTCTTTACTTCCCATAACGCCGTAATCATCGGGAACATAATGGCAAGATTGCCGAAGGCACTTGCCCTGTACAGAGCGCGTAACTGTGTCCTGAAGATTTCCTCTCGCGTCAGACAGATTCTGATGGCGCGATAGCCAAGTGCCGGATTGTCCTCGTGTTCCAGATTGAAATAATCAATCTGTTTGTCTGCCCCGATATCCAGTGTCCGGATAATAACCTGTCTGCCGTCCATTTTCTCTACAGCTTCTTTATAAGCAGCAAACTGCTCTTCCTCTGTCGGATAATCAGCAGATTTTAAATACAGGAACTCGCTGCGGAATAACCCCACTCCGTCTGCATCATTGAGAAGCGCAGCATCAATGTCACTGACACCGCCAATATTCGCACATAGCTTCATCTGACTGCCGTCCTTCCGATATATCGGCTTCCCCTTCAACTGCTGCAGAAGCTGTTTCTGCTTCTGATCCACTGCCTGTTTCTCCTGATATTGATTCAGGAGGTTCTGCCATTCCTTACCATCTGTTCTCGCATCTTCTGCTGTTTCGATGTAGACATTGCCCTGATTTCCGTCTACAATGCATGTTCCGGATTGATGTGAGGCATATTTAGGAATCGGTACGCCTACGACTGCCGGAATACCCATTGTACGGGCTAATATTGCCGTATGGGACTGCAGGGAACCCTGTCTTGTTACAAATGCAAGCACCTTGGATTTATCCAGTCGAATGGTCTCACTGGGAGAAAGATCATCTGCTATGATAATACAAGGCTCTTCAAGCGTGCCGCTACACTCTGCACTGCCCTGCAGGATACGCACCACACGTCCGGCAATATCCTTCATATCAGCTGATCTTGCTTTCATATATTCATCATCCATCGCCTCAAACATTGCTGCCAGTTCCTGTCCTGTCTGATCAACAGCATATTCTGCATTGACTGACTGTTCCCTGATGATAGATTGTACGGAGCAGGTAAAGGCCGTATCCATTAGGAGCATCTGGTGTACCTCAAATACGGCTGCTTTCTCCTCTCCAACCTCCTGTACTGCCTTGGTATAGAGTTCACCCAGTTCAGTAACAGCCTCATCCTTAGCTGCTTCATATCTGGCAAGCTCCTGATCCACATTCTGGTTTTGCTTTTTCTCTACGCTCAGCTGTCCGCTGCTCCACTCAGTGAATGCACTAATTGCAATTCCAGACGATGCCGGACGCCCTGTATATTGTTTCATAGCAATCCCTCCATACATTCATTTGAAATAGCGAAAGTCCCTTATCGTATCCTCTTTCGAAAATAACCGGATAAGGGACTTTGCGTTATATCGTTACCTTACTTTGTCTTTTTTACCGTTACCTTAACCGGATCACTCGGAAGTGTTGTATGATAGCCCTCTGTTCTGACCAGATAAGTACCTGCTGTAGCCGGGTGAACTCTCATTCCTGCCGGTACTGCAGCCCATGTCTTACCACCATCCGGTGAGATTTCAAGCGTGCCGTTCAGTCCATTGATAGAGCCTGTTGCCTTGCCCTTTGCAGGGGTCGTTGTAATCTTGGTAGGTTTGGTTGCCTTTGCAAGCTTGATAATCTGAACACCCGAATCCTTGATGGTCAGTCCATCTCCCGGTCTGTATACTTCTATTCCATTCTTGGTAGAAAGCTGTGATGCACTCAGTACGATAGAATTAGCTGTGCAAATAGCACTCCATGTCTTACCGCCATCTACTGAAAATCTTGTTCCAAGCAGATCTGTCAGCAAGCCTGTCTTCGCATCAAAATCTGCTGAAGGTGTTCCTGTCTTGCCCGGAGGTGTTACAACACCGGTACTGGAGATGTTGATTGTGACAGAATCACTCGGAAGACAAGTGTACATACCGCCAACTCTGACATCATAATTGCCTGCTGCAAGTCCTGTAACACTGTTGCCATTCACATTCTGCCAATTCCCGCCGCAAGGTCTGTACTGACAGTTTGACGGGATATTCAGGATAGCTCCGTTATTTCCACCGGAAGCGCCCTGTGATGAAATTCCGTTCGGTGTATTTGCCTTCGTAATCTTGATTGCCTGGATATCTGAATCAACGGTATTGCCGTCACCAGGTGTCTTCAGCTGTATCATGTGTGACAATGCGCTGGCTGCCTGTGAATCTGATACGGTGACATTGGAATTGCTGCCGTTTCTCGTCCAATTACTGCCATCAAATGAATACATCACACCATTGCCGACACTGCCGAGTGTCATATTCATGGCATTGAAATTCGCATTCGGAGTCGGCTGTTTCTGCTTCTGCCCTTGTCCTACTGTTACAGTCACATTACTGCTGGCGAATTTAGCTGCACTCATTTTCACTCTGACATCATAATTTCCCGGCTGTACTGATACAGAACTGGAAGAAATCGATATAAAATTACCTGTGCCGGAAACACAATATTCCATTGTTGTATCCAGACCGTTGATACTGCCGTTTGCACCTGCGTTCGGTGCATCTGTCGTAAAGATACCGATTGGTGCACGTGCCTGCTCGATGCTGATGGTCTGCTCGTCTGAATCGATTTCTTCACTGTTTGGTGTTGCGATGTATTTTACCTTGATATAATCATTTGCTTTGATTCCATAGCCATCCAGTGAGCCGCCGCCAATCTGCGGATAACTCCAGTGTCCTCCATTTACGGAAAATGATACAAGATTACCGGATACATCATTTAAGGTCATATTGATCAGATTGACTGTTGCATTCGGAACTGGAAGCTTGATGGGCTCTGGAATCGGTACGGGTATCGGGTCAGGAACCGGTGGAACCGGAGGATCGGGAACAGGCGGAACCGGAGGGTCAGGATCCGGATCAGGATCTTCTCCTTCACCAAGCATATTTCCATAGTTCAATTCAACTGTTTCATAGTTTCCATCACCGTCTTTGTCCCATACAGCTGCGTTTAGATTACCGTCACCTGTCGTGTCAAACAGATATGGTTCATCTGCGAATACCTGTACGGCACTCATCATTGTCAATAAGCATACCAGTAATACCGAAAATAGTGTTTTTTTCTTCATGTAATCTCCTCCGTTTCTGCTTCCTTCTCATGTATCAATACTAATATATTATCTGAGCACAGCTTAGTTGCTGTCTCAGTGGATAACCGTTCTAACAATGGATAGTACTTCGTGATTTCTTCCGGATAGGTGTCCCAGTGTCCCACCTTATCTGAACCGATCATGAATCTGTCCGGGTACTTCTCGATCAATGCCGCCCATTCATCAAGCGAAGCATCATCCTTTGCAATATAGTCATCATATACGACCCATGAAATATCATAATACAGATTCGGATTATCCTTCAGCATCTGGTCAGTGATTTCTGTCAGGTTCGAGAGTTCAACTCTTCTGGAAATACCGGCATGTGCCCATATGATATTCACGTCACGGTTATATTTCAGGGCGTTTTTCATTTCTTCCAGATAAATCGGTTCATCCATATAGGAACCTGCTATATTATGATGAATCAAAACAGGCAAATCATATTCTGCCGCCAGATCGTAGATCTTCAGCATCGCCGGATGATCGGCTCTCGGTGTCTCACCGCCTGTCAACGCTGTCAGATCATCATGATGACTCATAACCTCACCAATGCCCTTAATCTGATTCGGGTACAGCTCCAACAGCTGCTCCAGATAATCTGCTGCATACAGGTCAGTCGGATTCACGCCGCAGATAAACGGATAGAAACGATCCTGTATCTCTTCACTTGCCTGACTCAGCTGCTCCAGCATGATATAATCTGTTCCCGTAAAATAATATGCGGCTGAATCATTGCTTAAATAATACTTCGGTGCCTCCGGTGCTGATGCATCCCATTTCTTGGACATTCCCATTCCGAAAATCACTGCACTGTCTACATTTGCCTCGTCCATCTTCTCAACCAGTTTCTCGAATCCATCCGTCTTTTGTGTGAAATCCAGATAGTGAAGGTGGCTGTCTACGAATCTGTATGTAGAATCATTTTTCTTGGATGTGTCAGCCTTGCCTGCTTCGGTCTTGTCGGGTTCGGTATTACCTGTCTCGGTCTTTCCGGTTTCGGTCTTGCTGGTCTCGGTCTTTCCGGTTTCAATCTTGGCTGATTCGTAAGCAGCCGTCTTGTCTCCCTGTGAGGTCTCTGACATTGTTGCCTCTGCCGCTTTCTCCAGCTGTGCCACCTCTGCTTCTGCCGCCAATGCAGCCTCTTCAGCTGCCTCGAGGGCTTTCTGGGCCTCTGCCGCTATCCGCTCTGCTGCTTTGGCATCTGAGGCTCTCTTTTCCGCCTCAGCTGCTGCCTGCTTGATTTCCTCCGCCAGCTGCTCTGTTCCGTCAGCGATTGCACCTGCATTCTCCGTAGCTTCTTCGGCTGCAGCCAACGCATCCTCCACTTGAGTAACAGTCTGCGCATCACATCCTGATAAAATCATACTGAATATCAGACAAAAACATAATATAAATGTAATTCCGGCTCTCTTTCGTATTTTCATTGCAATTCCTCTCTTAGATTCCTGTTCTTTTATCTTCTGATACCGTTATCATCGAACGTTTCTTTTAATTTCTTTTCTACCATAGCGATTATCACAAATATTGCTACCATTTCCAATACCAGCACAATGGAAATCAGAATTCCCTGTACCGGCTCCGACAGAAACCAAAGTACGATGCACTCAACTACAGATACTAAGACGCTGATCCATCCGATCTTCCAAAACAGTTCTCCCGCATATTTCTGAGAGAAATCCCATGTATCCTGATTTTTTCTGGATCTGGTTGTTCTGTATCCATAGACTCCATTGGTTTTTTTTGGTGGGCTTTTATGAAATATAGCCCCCACAATCAGCAGAATCACCGGCATCAATAAAGCAATTATACAATTCATAATCCATATGCCCATACTCATCACTCCTTTTGAATAGTTCCATTATATCAGATACAAGGACATAAAAGAGATACAAATTCGTTATTTTTTCAAATTATGCCTTGTGGGAAACGTAGCAGAATTCCTGCTCCTGATCCTTCTCCTTCGGCTCACCCTCTCCACCTACGATTGTTGCCAGTTCTTCCGGAGTCAATGCCTTTGCCTGACCGATGCTTTCTACCTTTTCTTCAAGTTCTCTTTTCATTTTCTCTGTCATAATGATTCCTCCTTTTTTTCTTAAGATACCTGTGTATACGAATGAAACTGATCATTGTCACACTGTTCTTCTATTGTTCCTGATCGTGTACCCGATATCCTCTTTATGTTTCTCAACAACGGCATAATGTTCCTCGGACATAGTAATATCGCTTTTTCCGCGCCCAATGTTTGAACAGTCATAAGCATCGAGCATGACATCCGTCGCTCCAAGACTATGTGCGAATCTCGTCAGTTCTTCTGCGTCCTTATAATTACCGTCATATAAAATCCCCTTAGTGCCGAGCGTAATACCTGCCTTCGCCATTGCTTCAATTGCGTGGGTAACCTTTTCAAAGGTGTCCTTCGTCTGCGTCAGTTGATGGTGCATTTTCGCATATGGTGAATCAAGGCTTACGCGCACATAACCGATTCCCAGGTCAACCAGACGCTGTACGGCCTCGTCATCAATCAGACTCCCGTTTGTGGTAAAGTCCATCATCATTCCGGCACGACGCCCTGCGGCAAGAATCTCAAAAAATCCAGGATGTATCAGTGGTTCTCCTCCACTCAGATAAATGGATTGACAGTCCGTCTCCTCCGACAGCTGCCTGATGACCTCTAACCAGTCTGATGTACCTAGCTGTTCACTCTGTGCCGGACCTGAATTGTTATAGCAATATACACAGTGAAAATTGCATCTGTATGTTAGAAGCAGAGTAGCATTGATTGGCGAACGATATCTTCCCGTATCCGACTGCCTCTTCGGGATGAATAGGAAATCCGCCGGATTGTAGCGGTTGGAACCGCTTATAGGAATCTCGCAGTTATTCAGACAGTTTTTGTTTCGCTCCAATACATTTCTCACGTATTGTTCAATGGTAACCGACATTTCCTTAGCAAGTGTTTCAGGCAAAAGTCCCGCAATTGCAGTAACGTCACGACTCCCGTCACATAATGCAAGAACAACTGCCTCCAACGGCGCAAGCTCTCTTTCTGTTGAAGCAGATGCCTTCGTGTCACGCATAATGACACAATGTGAAGTTCTCCTGAGTTCAACGGTGTTCTTTAACTGTGGTATCATATAGTGCACCTTCTGTCTGATTAAGATATCCATATATACGAATGAAACAATACATAATCACACTTTTATGGCTTCTGATGATTGAAAATAAATCATATTTTATTATATCAGATGAATGGATACAAAACAGACACAAAAAAGCATCAGACCTTACACTCTGATGCTTCCTC
>JAUNSO010000087.1:5700-7100 GCA_030539165.1 bacterium | reverse complement strand
ATTTTCGGGGTATTTCATATCCTTTAGGCTTCCGAGATTCTCGGGAATCGAATTGTTTTCATGAATTAGTGCACGGGAAGCAGCGCGTCTTGCCTTTACAGCCTTGATGATTTTCAATTCTTCAGCAGAGTAGCCGCTGTCTGTCATTGCCTTTAACATGCCGTCATCTTTTAGCTGCATTCTGGTAAGGCCTGTGATGTCAAGGGCACGGGATGGGTAATAGAGCCATTCAGCGACCTGCATTCCACTTTCATAATCCACTTGATTCGGAACAGAAGGGTCAATGCCGATGAATGCCTCAACCTCATCCGGATAATCCTTAATATAGTCAAGTGCATAGATACCGGAAATAGAATGTGCTGCAAGGACATAAGGCGGCTTGATACCAGCCTGACTCAGTGCCTCTCTGATTTCTGATACAATAGTTTCATTGGTTCTTGCTTCCTGGGTATCGTCACTGAGACCATATCCAAAGTATTCCACTGTTACTACCTGATTACTTTCGGCTAATCTGGAAGCAAGCGGCTTGAAGTCCTCAATGGGACTGTATGTACCGAGACCCGGCAGCAGTACGATGGTGTGCTCGCCGGCACCCTGTATGTCAATTCGCATGTTCTTACCCTCTACAGTGACATTCTGACCGACATCTGCAAGCAGCTTGTTGTCATTGACTGTCAGAATGGTATTGTAAATTGTCATGCCGATTAAAATCAGGAAGAGAATCCCTAACAGAATCAGAATTCCCTTTCCAATCATTTTCATAATATGTTTCAATTTTCTCATGTGAATGCTCCTCATTTTTTCATGTTTGATATGCTACATGAAACAGAACGAGAAAGCCGATGATAATATTTCAACATTTTTATTTTTTCATTTTAGGTTTAAAAACAAGTGCCGCCAGATAGCCGAAGATCAGAGCTGCGGAGCATCCGATTGCCCCTGCTTTGAAACCGCCGGAGAACAGTCCGATAAAGCCCTGCTCATCCGCAGCTTCCTTCACACCCTTCATGAGTGTATTACCGAATCCGAGCAGTGGTACTGAGACACCGGCGCCTGCAAATTCCTGCAGTGGTGCAAACCAGCCAAACAGGTTCAGCACAGCACCTGTGCAGACTAAAATTACCATAATTCTGCCCGGCATCAGTTTCGTCTTCTCCATTAATATCTGTACGAGGGCACACACCAGTCCCCCGACCCAAAATGCATTCAAATAATCCATCTGCATAGTCTCCTGTTTCTAAGATAATTGATGTAAGTGTCATGAACATTGTGACAGCTACTTTTTGCTTTACAGATAGTATTGCGAGAAAAGCTGGAATTATACATCACATGATGCAGCACGCAAAGGACAGTTCTCGTTTCATATAGTGAAAAAATAGTGTAAAATAGTGAAAATATAG
>JAUNSO010000087.1:0-5690 GCA_030539165.1 bacterium | reverse complement strand
GGTATCGTTTCCAAAATATAGTGAAAAAAAATAAGTTTTCCGATACAATCAGAGTGAGTGGACATACTAAGTCAGATGAATTGAAAAAGGAGATGTATGAATTTGAAAAAAGAAACGCACTCATCAGATGCAAAACAGTTATTGAAGCTGATCTCACAGGCAACCTCACCATTTCATGCGGTGGCGGCATCGGTAGAGCAGCTGAC
This sequence comes from bacterium, assembly GCA_030539165.1. Taxonomy (GTDB): domain Bacteria; phylum Bacillota; class Clostridia; order Lachnospirales; family Lachnospiraceae; genus JAAYYM01. The sequence goes on along the minus strand of JAUNSO010000087.1, from coordinate 5,484 downwards.
GGAAAAAGGATTCGAGGAATTAAGACTTGGAGATGAATGGAAATTGAAGCGCGGCGGCAGGTATTATGTGGTGCATCACGGTTCTACGCTTGTGGCATTTCATATAGGTAAAGAAAAGGATGCAGAGCTCGGACAGATCAGAATTGCGGCAGCACATACTGATTTTCCATGTCTTCGGATCAAGCCTTACCCGGATATGAAGGAAGAGCGATATGCACGTGTCAATACGGAGGTTTACGGCGGAGCCATTTTAAATACATGGCTGGACCGTCCGCTGTCTGTTGCAGGTCGGGTTGCCATCAAGTCCGAAGATCCGTTTCATCCTGAGATGAAATTATTGGATGCCGGAAGACCTGTACTCGTAATTCCGAATCTTGCGATTCATCTGAATAAAGAAATCAATAAGGGAATCGAGCTGAACAAGCAGACGGATATGATTCCGATTGCGGGGATGATTGAAGAGAAGCTGAATCAAAAGAGTGAGAAGAATGCGAAGTCCACTTATTTTATGGACTTCATTGCGAAGGAATGTAAAGTAAAACCGGAGGAAATATTGGACTATGAGTTAACGGTTTACTGTGCAGAAGAAGGCGGCTTTGTCGGAGTGGAGGATGATTTTATATCGGCTCCGCGTCTTGATAATATGACGTCTGTGCAGGCGTGTCTGTCGGCAATTATAGAGGGGACACGTGAGAACGGAATTGATGTCATCGCATTATTTGACCATGAGGAAATCGGCAGTAAGACGAAGCAGGGTGCCGGTTCTGTGCTGTTGTCCTTGATTATGGAGAAAATCTATATGTCACTTGGAAAGGATCACGTTGGCTATACAGAGGCTCTGGCGAAGGGATTATTCCTGTCAGTGGATGTCGGACATGCCTATCATCCGAACCAGAGGGACAAGTATGATCCGGTCGTGAAGTCTTCTCTGGATACCGGAGTCTGTCTCAAGGAGGCAGCAGGACAGTCCTATGCGACGGATGCAGAGGGCGTGGCAATTGTACAACAAATACTGGAGAATGCGGGGATACCTTATCAGAAATTCGTGAACCGCTCAGACGGAACAAGTGGAAGTACACTGGGCTCAATTGCCTCTACGCTGTTACCAATGACAATCGTGGACATCGGTGTACCACTGCTTGCGATGCACTCAGCAAGAGAACTGATGGGCAGTCGTGATCAGAAGAGTCTGACGGATTTGCTGAGAGTCTTTTTTAGCTTATAATTTATGAATCATAGTTCACAGAATTGTTACAATTAACCCCTTTTCAAACAAAGAAATACATGCTATGATATGTAGTATCAAAAACTACATAACAAAGTTATGAATGCGTTAATGTAAAAAGGGGAGCACTATGAATCAGAAAATGAATTATAAAATTATACTGGACAGTTGTGGGGAAATACCGGAGGAACTGAAGGGTAATCCGCAATTAACCAATGTTGCACTGGTGATTCGCATCGGCGAAGAGACCATCATAGATGATGATACGTTTGATCAGGCCTCTTTTCTGCAGAAGGTAGCGGCTTATCCGACATCACCTCAGTCGTCCTGTCCGTCGCCTGACAGCTATATGAAGCTGCTCGAAGGGGATGAGGACTGTATCTTTATGATTACGTTATCCGCGGAATTATCCGGCTCTTATAGCTGTGCAGAACTGGCTGTGGATTTGTATCGTGAAGAGCATGAGGAGGATGAAAAGAAGATTTATGTATTTAATTCTAAGTCAGCTTCCTGCGGAGAAACACAGATTGCACTTAAAATCATGGAGTGTGCGGATGCAGGAATGGATTATGATGAACTGGTGGCAGAGGTCGAGCAGTATATAGAAGGAATGAGAACTTATTTTGTGCTGGAGACACTGGAGCATCTGCGTAAGAACGGCAGACTCACAGGCGTGAAGGCATTTGTGGCAAGCACGTTAAACATCAAGCCGGTTATGGGCTCCACAGATGAGGGCTCCATTCAGCAGCTCGATCAGGCAAGGGGAATCAATAAGGCTTTGCAGAAGATGCTGGATCTGATTCAGAAGAACACACCGGATGCGGCTATGAAGAGACTTGCAATTGCACACTGCAACTGTAAGGAACGGGCATTATTTATTCGGGATGAGATTAATAAAAGAATGCAGGTTAAGGATATCATCATCACAGATACAGCCGGCATCAGCAGCTTATATGCCGGAGACGGCGGGATTATAGTAACGATATGATGATGCAAGTGTCAAACGGTTAAATATAAGGAGCAATCCGTGCATCATCTGTTATGTCGCAGCTGGTATTTAAGCAATGCCTCTTTGAGCGCATGTCTTTGTATAAAAGGAAAATGCAGAACGTCTTTGTTATCCATGACAAAGGCGTTTTTTTGCATTTCAGTCACATGAGCAAAGTTGATCATGCAGTCTTTGCCGCAGTACGCAAATGCAGTCGGATCCGATAGTTGTCTGATGAGCGTGTTTAATTTTCCGAGCATTTTGAAATCTCTTGCATTTGTCATGATCACATCTGTCAGATTATTCTTTTCAACAGCATATAGAATCTCTGTCTGTGTGACGTTACAGGTGTCTTTCTGCCCACGGATTTCAATGAGGGGTTCTTGTGTCTTTTGCTGTTCAATGGCCACATCAATCAGGTGGGACAGCTGTCCTTGAGAGATTGGCTTGGTCAGATAGATGATATGATCCGGAGGGGGATTGCCGTAAGCAGTATAGTCGATGGAGGAGGAACAAAGTGCAATCGGAGCATTCATTCCCATGGAACGAAGCTGTTTTGCAATATCCATGCCATTAACTGTCTGTTCAACAGGAGCATCCAGTCCGTTTGTGACATCAATGAGTAAAAGTCCATATCGAATCCGGGCATTCAGCAATGCCTCGCTGCTTCCGAAGGAATCAATATAGAGAACAAGATCTGACTTCAGCCGATTGTCCTTTTCGCGATCCAGTAAGCGTTCCAACTGTTTCCGGTCTGCTACGTGGTCATCACAGATTGCTATATATAGTGCCATGTGGAGAACCTCCCTGATTTATGTACTGATAACACACGGATTGCTCCACTGCAAAAAAACGCAGTACCCGCAATCCTAAAACATTCGCAATCCGTGCCGTAGCACTACTTGCTCATGTTTTGCGGGTCATAAGGTCATATTTGCTTTCATGCGAGCATGAAGCAAAATGACTTTCTGACCCTGTTTTATCACATGAATCTAATTGTATACGGTGTGAAAAAAATAAATATAATTGCAATGATAATATGTACAGCTATAATCACAGGCATGCCGATAACAAAGGATTTGTGTTGCGTTTTGTGACGGAAAGTGTACATACCCAGCAGTGACCCTATGCCGCCGCCGATGATTGCAACGGAAAAAAGAGTGGATTCCGGAATGCGCCAAGCCTGTTTACGTGCTTTGTGTTTATCGATTCCCATCAGCATAAATCCAAATAGATTGATTACGACCAGATAGATCAGAATGACAAAAATCACAATGTTCATATCGGAACCCCCTCGTATGTGACAACTACAAACTTCTATCATTCATAATAAAATCATTTGCAAAAAAAGACAACCCCTCAAATGATTGAAAGGCTGTCTTTTGTAGAAAAGGTTTTCTCCGCTGATTGGTCATGGCAGGATATTACGCATCAAAGTAGCTTTCTACAAAAAGAACCTTGATACCGCCACTTGTATAGGGATTGCCAAGAATATAGTAGGTATAGACAGAAGAAGATCCCACAGTAATCTGAGAAGCAGCAAACAGATCGGCCATACAGGATGCATTGGCATTACCAATAATGATTGGGATGACTCCGATGACGGCAGAGCCGAGAACCTGTGCACGTGGCTGGATCTGACTGTTATGATTGCATGAATTTTCGTAAACCAGAACACGGTATCTGCCCGGGGTAAACTGCCTGAAGTTTCCAATGTCTTTAAAGGAAAGATTCTGTGCAATGACCCGGCCGTCCAGCAATGCGACAGAAAGGGGATTCTCATAGGTAGATAGATTGACTGCCCGAATGCAGGAGTTGTAAAGCGATTTGTTGCAGGAAGTATCTTCAATCCTGAAAAGTGTGCTGTTAAATCCGGTTGCGGGATTGGCACTATTGTCCGCGGAGAATGGAACCAGAGCAATCGTGTACGTATCTCCATAATTGAAGCGTAAGGTTTCCTGCACGATATATCTTGCCGGATTGTCTGTTGAGAGAACCGTGACCAGGATATTACCTGCGGCTTCGGTCGTATAGGCGGTGATATTTCCGTAGGTCAGTCCTTCTGTGAGTGTCGTTCCGTTCAGAATGACGTTGACTGCACCTATACTTTCGTCAGCATGCAAAAAACGAACATTCGTGTACCGCTCGATCGGAAGGCTCGGATAAAGCGGCGGAATCGGAGATGCAACTGGCGTGTCCGGGAAGGACGGCAGTGTCATCGGGATGTCAGAACCGTTCGTAGTGCCGCCTGACGGAAGGCTGGGCGTCGGGAGCGGGAAAGGTCCGATATCGGTTCCGTCGGAGGTACCATTTGAAGGTACACTTGGAGTCGGAAGCGGGAAAGGTCCGATATCGGTTCCGTCGGAGGTTCCATTTGAAGGTACACTTGGAGTCGGAAGTGGCAGTGGGCCCGTATCAGTTCCGCTGGAGGTTCCATTTGAGGGAAGGCTTGGAGTCGGCAGCGGCAATGGACCTGCATCAGTTCCGCCAGAGGCTCCGTTTGAGGGTACACTTGGAGTCGGCAGCGGAAACGGTCCGGCATTTGTTCCACCATTTGACTCGTTTTCAGGGTTGTACACGGGCATTTCAGGAAATGAAGGCGTCGTCATGGGCATATCTGTTCTGCCGTCAGACGGTGTCTCATTGGACGGCATGCCGCCAGATGGTATGCCGTTAGATGACATACCATTGGATTGCATGCCGTTAGATGACATATTGTTGTTTGACATGGAGCCGGACGCGGCTCGCTGAAACCGGTTCATGGAGAAATAATTGTTTTGCATAGAAATCCTTTCATACATCGGGATATTATAATTTATTATATGAAAGGATAGGTGGGATGTTCAGAAAATCCTATTGATCATCGGTTTTCATACGAAACAGAAAGTAATAGTAGTGCAGCAGAGCGATAACCACAATGAGCGCCTTGATATGCCAGATCGGTGCAAGGATCATCACAATGATCAACAGCCCGGTGATGGTTCCAAGAACAATTATCTTGGACTTGCGTGTCATTTCCTTCTTTACAACAATATTGATGATATAATGCTGATAAAGCTTTGTACGCAAGAACCAGTCATGAAATTTTATAGATCCCTTTGCAAAGAAAAATACCGCTGCAAGCAGAAACGGAGTTGTCGGCAGCACCGGAACGACAATCCCGATGCAGCCGATTCCAAGAAGTAAGAGCCCCAGACCGGTACAGACTAATCTTGTAATATTTCTCATTTCACATTTCCTTATAAAGAATCAGCTGATTTAGTATATTCCG
>JAUNSO010000086.1:3063-7123 GCA_030539165.1 bacterium | reverse complement strand
GCTCTTTTCTTCCACAGTCAAATACGGTGACACATTGTTCCTCGTCATCATAACCAACCATCATAACATAGTGGAACGGAATATGATCTCCGTGATAAAGCTTCGGCAGGTACGGAAGGTAATACATATCGAGTGCTCCCAAAATGCATGAAAATCCGTTATCAATCTCTGCTTTTGCACGCTTCATTGCCTTGTCAAAGGTCTTATGTACATAATGCTTGTACTCAAATCCGACCACCGGTGCCAGAAATTCGTACATTTTCTTCGTACGTCCGTCTCCGAATGCAACCAGCCGCTTGAACTCATCCTTCTCGGTCTTCATATAACAGAATGAACCAAATCCGGACAGCCCAAAGAACAGATTGGGAGGCAGTTCTTCTTTCATTTTGTGGATATACAGATCCTCAATTCCATTCCACATACATTCGTAATCGTCGAAATGATGTTCTAACTCTACTTGATTCTTTGTCATTGTCTTATCCTCTCTGATTAAATTCACCTACGATAATGAGTGAGCTCGCTCACTCATTTGCGCGCGAGCGGTGCTGCCTGCAGCTAATTTCAATTTCGCGAGCTGCGCATCACTTATTGTATGTAGGAGTCTCTCTCCTACATACAATAAACCCTCGCACGATGCGAGGGTCAAGAGAGTTTTTTCATTTTTTTATTTTTCGATTGGAAAGCACACTTCCGTAATAAAATGTTCCGGATCCGGTTCATTTCCGGGCGACAGATAGTAGGTCACAAACGACATTCCTGTTACCCGATAGCCGTTCTTTTTTACCCATTTTGCCATATAGGCATTGATTTCTCCAAGCTGGTCATAACGTCCCTGAAAGGCAAAGGTCGCCGCCTCACACTGCGGAATCTGTTGGAAGGTAAGTTTCCTGTCCTCACTGCAGATTTCTGTACAGACAGTCTGCCCTTCCTCTGCAAGCTTTTTGGGCGGAAGCCTCTCGATGATTTTCTGTACTTCAACGTCAATCTCTCTGATACTGTAAGGCTGTCCCTTTTGCGGAGGCTCTGGTGCAAATTCAATATGATGTGTAAGTGCACTGGAATACTGATTTCCTTCTGTATGCGCATCCTTCACATGAAGCCGTCCGCAAATCTGATTCAGCTCATTCCAAAGCAGCCCTTCATCTTCAAATTTCGTGATTTTCCCACGCAGCGATGCAACCGTTCTCTCCGGTATCGTCTTCACTGTAACAGAAAGGGAACGCGGCTCCTCATGCTCCATTTCACTGATCGCCTGCTGCATCTTCTTAAGCTGCTCTCTGGCTGCCTCGATTTCAGCCTGCTTTTCCTTCGTCTTGCTGCGGAGAAATTCCTGCATCCGTTCCTTGGAACTGTACTGCGTCTGAATGTCTGCAATCTCCTTCAGCCCGAAGCCCAGATTTTTCAGCACGACGATCTGATTGGCCGTAGGAATCTGATCCTCTTTGTAATAGCGATACCCGGATTCTTCGTCAATATAGGCAGGCACCAGCAGTCCGATTTTATCATAATTACGGAGCATATGAATACTAATTCCGGTTAAGATTGAAAACTCACCGATTTTAATCATCTGATTCTTCCTCGCACGATATATTTCTCATAGATATCTACGCCGACTGCGCTTCGTCCTGCTGTATCTGCGCCTGTAATGATTTCTTATAGGACAGATATACCCATGCAGTCAATACGATGACTACAGCCAGTGTCACAAGGCCTGTCTCACTGACCCAGAACATCTTATTGTCGCCAGTCGTAATGGGTGCAAAAATCGTCTGGTCAAAATCATTGTGTGCTGCATGCATCAGGGCTGCAGGCCACACACTCTTGCAGCGTAATGTCAGGATGCTGAAAATCGCACTGGACGTTCCAATCAGAATGACAAAGACCGGAACCTTATACCATACAGGTGTCCCCGGCATATACATACCTGAAATCAATAACGGACAGTGCCACAGACTCCAGATGAGTCCGGTAATGAGCAGGGTCTTCTCCAGTCCGAGCCACTGTACCATTCTCGGAACCAGAAACCCACGCCATCCGATTTCCTCGCCGAGTGCAGTAATCAGACTGATCGGAATGCCTATAAGCGCTGATACGACCAAGAACGGAACGGTTGCATTTCCCATCTGCAGAGTTCCCGGATTTGCAATCCAGTAGATCACGTAGGGAAGTCCCAGATAGATGAGCGGGTACAACAGACCCAGACCTATGTATTTCCATTTACATTTCTTAAATAACAGGACTCCCTTTTCCCCCTTGAAATACTTCTGTTTTGCAATGAATGCTGCAAGTGCCGGTGCCCACATCATCAGCGCAACAAACGCCATAATACCGGTTATAATCGTCACTGTTTCCACAATCGCACTGATTGAGATCACAATGATTAGGAATAAAATCACTGCTTTCCTGTTCTTCTCTGCATAAGTTAGTTGTGTTTGTTCTGTTTGTTCCATTTTCCCTCTCCTTTGAGATTTCAGATTATTTGATACTCTATTGATGGTTTTTCTTACAATTGTTTTAAGGGATGTCAACCAATATATGGTCTATCATACCGATGATCAAATGCATTATTTTTCTTTAGCTGCATATTCCAGAACATACCGTCTGTAAGACCAAGCTTACCCATAAAATCATACATATGGCACTGTCCCTTCGTCAGATGTTCCGGCTTTCTCAGTTCAGCAACAACCTCTTTTGAAAAAGAACCATCCCGGCTGTATCCGCTGCCCAGTTCCTTAAGATCGGTAAACAGCTTTTTGTTCATCTTCTCAGGCATCATGCTGACCCCGGCAGAGCCGCCATGCACTGCAATTCCAATGAGTTCATAATTCATTTTCTTCGTGAAACTCTTCAGATAGCGAACCACATAATCAGACTGTGCGCCCTCCATAAAACCATATTGGATAATGAAGCCCATTCTCTTACCACTGCCTTCCACAGGCTTCATACACTCAAGCACCTTCTTGACTGACCCCGGCATTGCATGTACATACAGTGGAAATGAAATGATGATTTCGTCATGCTCCTGCAGCTTTTCTGCAAGTGCTTCATGGTCTTCCTTCGCTGCATAGGCGACCTCATTCACTCCGCATACATTCTGATTCTCCTGATCTTCCTGCATGCCCTCTATAAACTTACGGATAAATACTTCTGTATTGCCGCGTGCTGCGTTGGGTGAACCATTCATGATGATGAGACCCTTTGATGCAGATTTCGAAGCATTGCCAGCTGTTGCAGGGGCTGCTGTATATTCAGATATCGGCTTGATTACATAATGTTCACAAAGGAACTGATACAGCAAGCGATTCAGATACGCTTCATAAATGTCCTTCTCTTCGTCTGTATCAAATGAGCCCTCATAATACACTTCTATATCCGGATACTTCTCATATCGTGGAAAGTGCATGGACTCGCCCTTTTTATAATTGATATATGGAAGATAAAGCGGAATCATACGGTCAAAGAGCGACTTCATATTACCGCTGACAAATCCCTGATTTGCCTTAGAAAATATAATGAGCTTATCCGCACTTAAGAATGCTCTATAGAAATCATCCAAGTCCTTATGTGCGCAGCTGCCCGGCTTTTTCAGCCAGCATGTCCAACATCCGATACAATCCTTCACTTCTGTCTTCGTTAAATCTAACAGATAATCACAGTCCGGATTCTCCGGTCCGCATTCCCTGACAATCACTGTCTTCATCGTTCACTTCTCCCATCCTCTGGCAGATACAAAACTCTCTTAGCCGCTCTTCTTTCGTCTTGTTCTGCCGCTTGTTTCATACATGCATTATCACTTTGATACTAACTCAGGAGACTGATTTTCAGCCTCCTGATCTTATCATTTCATATATATTACCATTCCATCAATGCATTTCCTAGTGTCAAATGTAATATCTTATTCCATCACTGCATAACACTGATCCTTGTCAAAGATGATGCGGTTGTAGTAGGAATACTCGTAATCGAAGGTTCCGTCCTCATGAAATACTGCATCTCCTGACCAGTAATGGAAGCTGTATGCGTAGACTGTATCATTTTGCAGGCTCAGCATGACATAATT
>JAUNSO010000086.1:0-2963 GCA_030539165.1 bacterium | reverse complement strand
GCAAGCTGTACGAACTCCGAAGCCATGTGACCCCAGTATACCATCAGCCCCTGATCCGGTGTTGTATAAAAGGAAGAATGTCCTGCATTGATTGTATCCAGCTCATTCACCTTTCCTGCCTCATAGGAATAAACAATCATCGTATAAGCCGCTTCACAGTCACCAAATTTCACATACAGTTCAGGGGTTCCGCTGTCATCAGTATCATATAAGAAATAGGAATCCACTATTTTTAACGGGTCACCGCCATCAGGGTTGGCTGCCTGAATGTCACGCAGTTCACAAAGCTTCTCATGATATGCCTTCTGCCAGTCACTTGCCTGATCCTCCGGAAATATATATTCGATTGATTCAGCCGATTGTGCTTCCTGATCTGCTGCCTCAGTTGGCGCTTTCTCAGGCGTCGAAGCCTCCTTAGTATCCGCAGTCTGCTCCTTGGCTGACACATTTTCGTCCTTAACCTCTCCAGTCTTGCTTTCTTCTGCCACAGGTGTATCAGCCGGCTTCGTTCCAGTACCCGTGCCACACGCTGACAGGCCCAGAACAGCTGCCGTCATTACAATAATCACAAACATTTTCTTCTTCATAATTCTTCCTCCTGACGTAATTCTCAATCTGGGCGATCTCTCCCTTGATTATTCTATCATATTTTCCATCTTCTGTATATGATGAGTGTTGATTGACACTTTACCGTGGGATGCTCTCTTTCCCTCAGCCTTTTGCTTCCTTTGGACAAGTAAAGCTTCCTAAATGCATTACCAATTCCAATACACTCTCTTTCCCTCAGTTTTTCGCTTCCTTTGGACAAGTAAAGCTTCCTAAATGCATTACCAATTCCAAAATACAAGGATATCCCTTACTTATTTGGAAGTTGATTCACACTCTTAGTAACTTTCTTATCCAAAATGCACATAGTAAGCTCACATTTTGATGAATTTTGGATATGCTATCAACAGTATGGCGGTTTATTTATCCAAAGTGCACTCGATGATTAACATAATTCTCTTAATTGTTTACATAACTTTATCATTGCTGCTGCATTTACCGTAGTCCCATTCACTGTAGTCTCATTCACTGTGGGCTCATTCACTACATCCCCATCTGCCGTAACCCATCAGCCTCAGTCACATCAATTACAAGCTATCATCACCAACGGCCCCGCCAAAATCTCGCGTTCTGCTCTGAGTATCATGTCGCTGCCAGCTGTCATTTTCCACTTTACCAGATAGGCTCTCAAACCATTCAGTTCGATTCCTGTGATGCCATAGGGATGAACACAACTGCCGGTATTCAGGTAGATGCCTTCCGCTGCCTGATACACTGTTTCCGTCAGTCTGGGTCTGTGTGTATGACCAGTCACAAGAATGATGCCATTTTCCTTGGCCCACTGCTCCAGCTTACGCTCTGTTCTGTCAGCCCTCTTATTGTTCTTGGCAGCACTCGTCGGATCATTCACGCCAAACTGCTCCAATGGTCTCCAGAGATACCGCACCAGAAATCTTGTCAGACAACACATAACACTGTTTTTAAAATCCACCTGATGTCCATGTGTCAGCCCGATTTTCACGCAGCCGTTTCCTGTCTGCAATATCACAGCCTCCGGCAGAACCCCCTCCATTACGTGGTCATGATTGCCAAAAAGACGTGTTATCCTGCATTTTCTCTCCAGAATGTCAAACAATCGATATGTCTCACAATGGCTGCTGATAATCTGATCCCGACACCGGTTTTCCCAGAGTTCCTCGCCGTCACCCAGCTCAATGTAATAATAACCCCTCTGCATATAGTATTGTAATGCCGCGACATACAGGTGTTGGTTCTTCAGAAAATTATCATAAGAAGTACCCGTTCCGCGATGACAATCGCTCAATAAAATATAGCGAGTGTTCTCCCCGAGCGGAAGGCACTGTGCATGTTCAAACGCATTTTGCAGTCGTCTACGATAGCCCATGATCCTCACCATGTCCGTTTTCAGACATCCTGCAGCCCCGTTCTGTCTTGCATCCGGTTGCAGGCCTTCCAAATTTGCTGCATTTCTTGATATTCAGCATTCTGCGAACGACAAACGGCAGCTGATAGTATAGAAACAGCAGTCTGTCCTCACTGCTTCGAAACGGAAACGTAAACAAGTGATAAAGCGCATTCAATATATAATTACGCAGCTGCGCAAATGCCACTCGAAAGCGCCTGAACCATGTATTTTCAAGATATGTCTCTGTCGTCTGAAAGATCTTCACCACACAGTTTCCCTGATCCTGAACCTGATCCATCGGATAACCCGAGCGCGCCATTCCCCGCATAAAGGCTTCCTGCATCTCAAAATCAAAAAAACGAATACGGTATAATGCATTGATCCTTCCAGGTTTGATATACCTTCCTACACGAAATGCCCCCAGCCACCAGTGTCTTTTCTTATAATCCAGTAATTTTCTGTCTCCTGTTTGCAAATACAGCCCAAACCCCAGCAGTTCACGTATGGAAGCCGCATCAAAATGTGTATTATGATAATCCTCAGGCTTTACGATATGATCTGCATGATAAAGTCCAATCTCTCCCCCAACAGATATCCCGTACTGTCCCTTCCAGAACTCCAGCAGCCATGTCTTCCCCCTGTAATCAAAATAAACAGGGAAACAATCAAACACCATCCCTGCTGACACCGCCAGTTCATCATATATCGCCTCATACCCGTATTTCTTCTGCCATGCATCCAGCCTCGTCACAAAAATGTCCTGACTTTGAACATAATCATACCCCAGCGGATTGCTCAGATCATTCAAGAGGATATCCTTTCTTCCTTCTGAAAGCCGCCTGACCCTCCTGTATGCAATCACTCTCCGCACCACAGCAAACATCAGCAGCAAACCGATTGCAATGAGAATCGAAACTCTCACATAGTCCAATATATATAAATTGTTCATAGTAACTCCATTTATGGTTTTACTATAAGATATCCGAAAAAC
>JAUNSO010000028.1 GCA_030539165.1 bacterium | reverse complement strand
TGCATCAAACGCAGCACGATTCTTTTCCATATCCGAGGGCATTGAAGTAAACATGACCCATGCAAACTGATCTGCTGCCTCTCCGAACTCTACAAGATTGGCATAGTAATAATTCTTATATCCATCCTTTTCTCCCTCGAACAGAATTGACCTGATTGTCTTACCGTTATTTTCTCTCTCTGATACATCCTCCACGACCTTCACATGATCTCTTTTTCCCATGATATCATCTGTCTGCATCTCAAAAACATCCTCCGCGGATGTTCCGTCACTCATATCAATATAAAAGTAATAGAAAAAGCTTGCATATGCTTCATTATTCTTGTAAATACACTGCAGATCATAAGGGATGTCCTCATCTGTCCGCTGCTCCCAGTCACTGCCCGGCATCACCAGGATATCATATCCGTCTACCGCCATGACTTGGTCTTCTTGTTTTCCTGTTTCTGCATCCGTCAAAGCCTGAATGACTCTGCCCGCATCTAATAAAGAACAGCCACTCATTGTCAGTACAATGGCTATTATCAACAGTTCCGCTATCATTTTGCTTGTTTTTATCCGCATTAATCTCTTCAACCTCTAATACCTCCATCTATATAATATACACCAAAACCCCTGCTTAAGTCTAAAGAATTCTCTTAATCTCCAGGCTATATCCTATTGCATGCAAATAACGCATTACTGTCTCTAACGTTCCCCCTGTTCCCTTTTCCAGCCTGCTGACCGCCTGTTGAGAAAGTCCTGATCGTTCACTTACCTCCTGCTGTGTAATAGAATTTGATTTCCTGGTGTCTATTAACTTCTGCTTAAACTCCATCTCCGCTAGAAACAATTCATGCTGCTGGCATAATTCTTCATTAGATTCGGTTAATATTTGAACGATTTCTTTCTCTTTATCCGAATTACTCTTTATTAGCATATTCTCATTACTTCCTGCCACCGGGATCTTTCCTTCCCTATTTTCTGCATAAAAAAGCGTCTGCATTTCTGCAAACGCGCTACTCATTTCTAAAATACTATTTTTATACCATTGGGTTCCATTATCTTTTGAACCAAATCCCTACTTGTCAATGATATTTTTTCATCAACTTTCAAATCAAACGCTGTTATTCCCATTACCGTTATATTTCCTGATGCCCCTTGCGAAATAAGATTTATCATCGCGTCTTCGGATATCTCCACATGTTCTTGATACATATGTTGTACTAATTTCGGTGTACTGAATAAAATAATTTTGGAACCTCTGTTCTGTGGATTAGTCCTTCTCATCACAGAATCAATCTTTCCAACTGTACCCTTGTCATCAGTCAAAACACAAAGTTTTCCATCTAAAACATTAGGCAAATATGATAAAATATGTGCACATATGGATATTAATTCTTCACCCAAATTATCATGATGTTCTTTATTTCCTCGTACTGTTCTAAAAAATCTCTGGTATAAGTCAGACGACTTTGCATTCTTTCCCAGAATGACCTCTGAATTAAGCTTTTTATCCGCCTTCAAAGTCTCTTCAATCGTGCTTACAGGTGATTTTACTGTTCTAACAGCCCACATTAAGTATTCATTTATTTTGTCGTTTGTAGAAAAACATTCAGCCAATATATCATATGTATATTCTTCATTATATAATATAACACTAACTCCAGCATGATTCATTGCTTTTATGAATTCAATGTATTTCTCTATCAGACGATGCTGATCCGATGCCAATTCCATTAAAATACATCTTGTAATGAAAACTGCTATTCCACATTTACTATAATATTTTATCAGAATATCTTTTTCATTATCCGCTAAATCTGAATGTCTTTGAAAAGAACATGCATCATAAAAAAACACTTTTTCAGCATCGAAAAAGACACCCTTTATTTCATCAATCTCAGTTCTGACAAATCCTTCTATCTCGCAGAAATTAATTGGGTTTTCAGTATATGTCGTAGCCATATCTTACTCCCCCTTTATCTTCACATACAATTCTTGCATATTATGAAGTACTTTATCTAATGTTCGTTCATTAATATACTCATCCTCAATATATTCTCTTCCCAACCTATCAACAATAATCTCTATATGAGAAAAATCATCTTTGTTTGAAGCATCCATTATACTTTCATCTAACCATAAGTCAGCTAATTTCTGCTTTATCTGATGTCTATCCATATTAAGAATCTGTTCCGATAATGCATTTCCTTCCATTAAATCTAATTCCAGACATCTAATTAATACTGACATATATGGAACTTGGTAATATGACATTAATCTGATGATTGTATCCGTTACATCACCATTAGATTCATCCTTAAACTTTGAATACATACCTCTGAAACTAATCTCTGGCATCAACAACATACCTGCAAACAAGTTAGCAGCATATTCCTCTTTATGTTCATAATAATGATCATCTGCAAACTCTACCTTAGACACAAAATCGCTTTTCTGAAAGAATACATGATAGATCTCATGGGCTATAGCGTAATTCGCATTCACTTTAGGCAATGATGTATTAATTACCACATACCCTAAACCATCACCTTTATAGCACAGTGCTCCTATCTCATCATCAGCAAAAGGCATTTCAAGAACGAGAAATCCTTTTTTCTGAAATGAAGACCTTACGATCTGAAGAATATTTAGAAGATCTCTATCGTATGGGGTTCCTGTAAATGAACAGAACCTTTTAACCTTAGAGTCTATCTCTTCATGGTTACTTTCACTATATGCAATAATTTTTCTTAAACGCTCTACATTCATCTATTATCCCCTAGCCATATTCTCAAATCGACTTTTTGCACTCATCACTTCATCGATATTCTCCATCAGTTCCATCAATTGGTTTGCAACCTGTTCCTGCTTATAAGAGGGTTCTCCAGCATAAAAAGCTATTTTGTTCATAGAAAAACTTCCCACCTGAGGGATAATAATAGAATCATCCAAAAAGAATTCTATACTCTTCCCCAATCCATGTGCTATTTTTTCTATATCCGTGCCACTTTCTTCTTGTGAACCAGTCAATAAGCGTGACATCTTATTCTTATCAATTCCGGTAATCATGCTGAGATAAGTCTGTTTGATTTTCATTTCAGACAAGTACTTGTTTACATTGCTTATAAACTTTGTCATGACACTCACTCCTCTTAAATTATGAGATTTTATCTTTCTCAATTACTATTATACTCTTGTGATGACACAATGCAACTATTTTATCTCATTTATTGTGATTTTGCAATGGTCATTTTTGATTTATATTTTCTTTTTCATAATATTATCATTCCGCAATCTCATATTTTAATACGCACGAAATAAAATCTGTATCAATCAATTTATATTTTTCTCTAAAACGGAGGAAGTGCCCGAATGTTGCCGTGGCATTCTGCCTCTTATTAAAACAGAAAGCCCATAAGCATTTGTCCGATTTGCTTACAGGCTTCTAAAACTCTAGATATCCATAACATCATATGGCGTGGTCTGATATACGTAATAATTCAACCAATTAGAATACAGTAGCTGGCCTGTAGACCGCCAGTTAACGATTGGTTCTCTGGTGGGATCATCATCCGGAAAATAGTTGCATGGAACATGTGGATTCAAGCCCTTGTCTACATCACGGAAATACTCCAGTGCAAGTGTGTCCTCATCATATTCCGGATGACAGGATACGAAAAAGTGACGGCTGTCAACCGTTTTTGCGATTGTGACCCCAGCTTCATCTGAGGTTGCCATCAGTTCCAGCTCCGGAATCTTCGCTATCTCTTCTTCTGAGATTCCCATAGCGCGGGACTGTGGTGCATAGAAGATATCGTCAAAGCCGCGGAACAGCGGAGAAGTCTTCTTAATCACCTTATGTGCATAGACGCCTGACAGCTTCTCATCCATATCATATCTCTGCAACCCATAGAAATAATATAATGCAGCATACATACCCCAGCAAAGATGGAAGGTCGAATGCACATGAGTCTTGCCCCATTCCATAATCGTACAAAGTTCATCCCAGTAGTTCACATCCTCGAACTTCACATAATCAAGCGGTGCACCGGTAATAATCATACCATCAAACTTCTGGTCCTTAATCTGATCAAAGGTCGTATAAAAGGACTCCAGATGGTTGGAATCAATATGCTGCGGAATGTAGCTTGCCGTCTGCAGCAGATTCACATTCACCTGCAGCGGTGTATTGGATAATTTGCGCAGCAGCTGCGTCTCCGTCACGATTTTAGTCGGCATGAGGTTCAAAATCAGCATCTTAAGCGGTCTGATATCCTGATGCATGGCGCGTCGCTCCGTCATGACAAATATATTCTCGCTCTCAAGTGTAGCACATGCAGGTAACTGATCTTGAATCTTAATTGGCATAAAATCACGTCCTCTTCTTCATTTTTACTTGTAACCATACCATATTCAGACGTAAGTGTCAAAAATATAAATAAGCCTTAGTACAGGCAGCTTTAACACCATCTGCCAGGACACTAAATCCAATCACACAACCTGACGGAGCCAGTCCAGATCACCAGCAGTTTTCCGCTTCTGACAGAAACTGTTGCCCCTCTGTCTGTAAATTCATTGCTGACGCCAATCGGAAAATCTGTTGTCAATACTGCATCCTTTAACGGATACTTCAGGCCGGTGAGATATACTCCCTCCGCTTTGCCTCCGTATGCGAATATAGAAAGCCTGCCAATGGCCTCTGCTCGAAATGTAATACTGCTGTCTGAATCAATCAACAGTACATTTTCCTCGTCGCCCATCAGGCAGCCTCTGGCACCATGCTCTACGAGATAGTCCAGTGTATGGATATTTGCCAGTGTATGATCCAGTCTGCCACCCAGCCCGCCTAATATCACAAACTGCCGGTATCCCATACTAAGACCGGTCTTAACAGCAATCATCATATCGGTGTCATCCTTTTCGGATGGATACTGTGACACATGTTCCTCTGACGGCACATACCCGAGCGAATCAAAATCCCCGACAATCTGATCCGGCTTGATTCCCCAGTGCTGTAATAATCGATATCCGCCATCTGCCGCTATGACACAATCATCATTTTTTATCATTGACTGTTTTAGTATACGTGTAGTATCTGCAGCACCTGCAATATAACATATTCCCATAGCGAATCCCCAGCAATCCCTTCTGTAAATAATCCCAACTTTCAAACATACCTTACTCGCTTACCGTATCAGAAGATACCGGCCGGTCAGTCGGAAGCGCTCTGATAAAGGCTAAAATAAACGGAAGCGTAATCAATGCCGACATCGCATCAGCAATCGGCTGTGATAATTGTATTCCTCTGATTCCAAACAGCGGTGTCAGGATCAACAACAACGGAATAAAACAAATACCACCTCGAAGACTTGCCAGAAATGTGGCTTTACCGCCCTTACCCACGCTCTGAAACAGCATATTTCCACAGACAGACAGTGGAACTACAAACAAAGACAGACATTGTGCTTTTAAAGCATAGGCTCCGATAGAGATCACCTCCGGATCATTTCTGAACCATGTCACGATCCGCTCACTATTCAAAAACCCTATGGTCGCAAACACTCCAAGCATACATGTACCAAAACCAAGTGCAAACAATACACCCTTCTTCACTCGTGTATAGATACCGGCTCCATAATTAAAGGCACAGACCGGCTGAAATCCCTGGCCGATTCCCAGTCCAACACAAAACAGGAAATTAATTACCCTCGATGCGATACTCATCGCCGCAATTGCTGCATCACCATATGCAGCAGCCATCAGATTCAATACCATCACCGAAATACTCTGCAGTCCCTGTCTCATCATGCTTGGGAATCCGACAAAGAAAATATTCTTCAAGACCGCAGGATCACGCGAAACCTGCCTGATTGCAAATCTGCTTTGTGTCTTCCCTGTCAGATAGGGAATGATCAAAATCACTGCGCTGATATATTGAGAAATCGCTGTCGCAAGTCCGGCACCCGCAATTCCCATGCCGCACCCAAAAATCAGTAGCATATCACCAAAAATATTAATGATTCCACCTGAGGCCAGACCAATCATGGCATAAAAAGCTTTTCCCTCATAGCGTAATATATTGTTCATCACACATCCTGCTGCCATAGCCGGAGCGGCAATCAGGATATACGTTGCATAGCTTCTGGCATACGGCAGTATGGTATCTGTGCTTCCCAGCAGTCTCATCAGCGGATCCAGAAACGTCAATCCAAGGATCATAATCAGAAGCCCACATAATATGGACAGAAAAAAACTGGTGGAGGCAAATATCCTTGCCTCCTCAATATGCTTTGCTCCCAATTTTCTGCTGATATTGCTTCCGGCACCATGCCCCAGCATAAATCCAAAAGCCTGTATGATCGCCATTAAAGCAAACACAACTCCCGTTGCACCACTGGCACTGGTTCCGATGCTGCTGACAAAGTACGTGTCCGCCACATTGTAGATATTCGTCACCAGCATACTAATTGTTGTCGGCACACTCAGACTCAGAATCAATTGCTGAACCGGCATCTTTGTCATTTTTTCATAGTCGTTCCTATATACTGTACGACTCATCCTATCACCTTAATTTCCATTGCAGGCCTCTATCAATATCGCTCCTGCCGCCTACTCCGTTTTAGAATCAGATACTGTATCCGCTGCGGATTTTTGTGTCTTAACATTAAACAGAAAGAATCCGACTGCAATCAGGAATATAAAAATAGAGATAAACTGTGAGGTCGAAATCGTTCCGACTGCGCCTCTTTCATCCGCCCTGAAATACTCAATAACCGGTCTTCCGATGCTGTACAGCAGCAGATATAGTGCTGCAACATTGCCTTTGTATTTTGTCTTTCTTGCATAAATCATCAGAATAATCGCCAGTGCGAGATCTGCACCTGCTGAAAAAATCTGTGTCGGCAGCAGCTTCACACCTGCCGGGGCGAGACATCCATCCGGAAATACCACTCCGATTGCAGAATCAGTCTCTCTGCCGTAGCAGCAGCCGGCAAGAAAACAGCCTACTCTTCCAAATGCCTGATTGACCGCGACCTCCGGAGCCAGAATATCAAAATATTGCAGAAAGTTCAGTTTCTTGATCCGACAATAAATATAGATTGTCAAAATGCCTGTTATGATACCGCCATAGACTACAAATCCCTCTGATCCGATAACTGACAAAGGATCCTGCAAAAATGCCTTGAATTCAACCAGAATATATAGAAGCTTGCCACCCAGAAATCCAAAAAGCAGCACACAAATCGCAATATTCGTTGCATCGTTCTCGCTTAGCTGATACTTTTTAGCACGATATCCCAATAATAAGTATGCGGCTAAAAAGCCCAAACCTATCATCAATCCATATCCATGTACTGTAAAATGTCCTATTGTAAATAAGTCAATTTTCATTCTGTTTATCCCTTCTGTTATACACTCTCTATTAGTCCGTTCAGACAGATAATAACACAATTGCAATATGATTGCAAAGCGTACACAATCCGGCTAAACTGATAATCCATATCCGGTGATCAATTCCACACATATATCAGGAAGTGCCCCGGATAAATAATCAAATAAAGCCTGATCATCATGACAGTGTTCTTTTACCATACTTCTTAATTTCTCTGTCAGCTTTTCCTCCAGTTCACCACGAAACTGCTCTGACTGAGTTTGCTCTGCCGGCAGTTCTTTGACCCATGCCCGTACTTTCCTCTGACCCAACAGTTCACGAAGCACGATTCCGCATATATTATAAAACTGGGTTCGAAAGTCCATATGATCAGCTGCCAGAGTCTCCATGATCCACTCCGACGGAAGTGCCTGTAACAGGCTCTGTTCCAGACTGATATCTGTAACATATCGCTCTATCGCATCGATTCCCGTCATTTCTCCTATCGGCCTGATCGTCGGATAGTCCATGGTAATGATCGAGTCCTGTGGCGCAAATCTGGGATCATAGAGCTTAAAAAATCCTGCAACTCCTTTGATCACTGTATCATGATAGTTGACATTTCCATAAGCCTGAAATGTTTCAATCAAATGATTATAGGACACCCGCACAGATTCTATTTTCTTCAGTACCTTCTGATACCCCTCTTCATAGGCTCTCCTTGCATTTTCACACTGTTTCACAGTTGTCATTGCTCTGATGGTATTTTCTTTGTTTATGACACTGGTGTCATATGTGCTTTCTTCATGATATTCATGAATGCAGTAAAGAACCGCACCCATCAGCTGCTCCGCCGTTTCGTATGTCACCGAAGTGCTTTCATTTCTTGTATACTTTGCTGTCAGTTCTGCTACAATCGGCAGCAGCTCTTCCATAGCATAGCTACTCATCCTCTTCACCTGGCTTCCATCTGGTCGGTGTATTCTGTACCGACATAAAGTCATGTGTATTCATACGCACCTCTCTGGCAAACTGCTCCAGCACGGTATCCTCCAGATGATCCAGCGAGCCCTCACACTCCGAATCAAAGGCTGCACGCATGTACTCAATCAGCTCATCATCCGTTGCTCCGTCCAAAGATTCGTTCTTAAATAAATAGAAGATATCCTGCAGTCTTCCCATAGTATCCACGTAATTATCCTGATAGAGATAGGGAGAATCGCAGAATGCAAAGATCAGCTTTGGAAGAATTCCTTCTCCGAATTCTACCCTTCTCTGTTCCTTTAGGCTGTCCTTTCTCTCTGCGACAAGAAGTCCGGCCTCCTCCTCTGTCAGGCTGAGTCCGAACTTCTCTGTATACTCATTGGTCTTGATCACATTTGCAAGCTGAGTCTGCTCTGTCATCAGCTGTAACCAGTTTGGTTGATCCATGATATCCACTCCTTCCAAAAATGCATTTCATGATTGTGTCTGAACATTATACTTCCATGCTAAAACACGTACAAGACTTGAATTTTTACTGATTTTGTGGTATATAATGAATAGGAAATCTATTAAATTCTCTTATTTTTTCTGATCAATGCAACCACCAAAAGTACAATTGCACATGCCCCGTATGCCAGTGAATTAATCACTGTATCAATGGTTCCTGCCTGTCTTGTGAAGGATACCTGACTTGCCAATGCGTTTGTCCACAGATTAGCCGGTATTGCAAGAACCATTACAATACAGCAGGCCGCCCAGAAATTCCACCGAAATATCTTATATACAGCCACACCGACCCACAATACAACGAGCCAGATCAGCGTGACCGGTACAGCGACCTTCCCAAACCAGCTTCCGTCATAGCCAAATGCCGTACAGTAATAGGCAATCACGTACAATACAGGAATGGTCAGCACTGACATACACGCCAGACCCTTAATCCCCTTGTTCTTACCTCCCCAGATCAAAAGAGATGCCGTACACATAGCCAGAACAATCCCGGCAATTACAATGATAGACCACGTAATTCTCTGATTAATCGCAAGATCCACGATCACATTGACCACAATTCCCAGGATCAGCAGCACCATCAGACAGGTTTTAAGGGCTGATACTACCTTGGTCTTCCGTAAGAACTTAGACAGATTCTTTGCTTCTGTCAGTGCACCGTCTGACGGAACCTCTGCCTTCATTTCCTCATAGACCTTCGTACATGGCTCACATTCACTGAGGTGTTCCTCAATATCCAGATTGGTTTCATCGCTTGTCAGCTTTTCAATATAATTCGGCAGTAAATCTCTTACGACTGCACATTTTAATTTTTGTTCCATAAATCTACTCTCCTTTGCGTGCTGTTAATCATTACTTTGTCGATGGATGATCAGTTTTTGTTTCCCGCGGTAAAATGTTACCCTCGCCCAGTTCTCTGTATTCCCGAGTATCTCGCCGATTTCTGTGAAGCTAAGCTCACCGGTCAGTCTCAGATACATGACTTCTCGTGTCTTGTCATCCAAGTCGTGTAACATGCGAAACAGCTCTACCTTTTCTACATTTAAGAGGTAGTCCTCTTCGATGTCCTGGCCGGATATCATAGTATCCTCCAGGTCTTCCATGGATACCGGTGCCCTGCGTTTCTTTTTCTCCAGCTCCCTGTACCACAGTCTCTTGGCGATTGTACAGAGCCAGACAGAAACCTTACATTCTCCACGGAACTTTCCGATGCTTTTGGTTGCCTGATAAAAGGTTTCCTGTGTCAGTTCCTCGGAAATATCACAATTGTTGGTCAAGCATAATAAATATTTATACACTGCCATGGCATTTTCTTCATATATTCTCGTCAAATCCTGCTTGTCCAACGGTACTTCCTCCGATCCTCGCATCTTCTGTTTCATCTGTTACATCTATTAGTGCACGCACATTTCATTTCGTTACAACTCATTAAAAATTTTTGATCAGGCAAAAAAAGAATCCTTCAATGTAACCTCACACACCGTAAGCACTTCATCTCGTACTGTAAATCGAATATTATAGATTCCATAGGCAACTCCCCAGACGCGTTTCTCATCATGGATAAATGCCGTCCGCGGATCCTGTTCCAGAATCTCTATGATGTTTCCTTGCTCTGTCTCTTCAATCAGGCATAGCAGTTCTTCCGGAAAGTTCACTGCCAGTCTGTGCTCCTCAACCTCTGCTGCAAAGCCGCTGGCCGCCTCCGGATGTGAGTCCGTGTATGGTAAATATGGCTTGATATCATAAATCGGGGTTCCATCCAACATATCCACCCCTGATACGATGATGACCGGTCCATCCTGTTCATCCATCTCCATTGATTCGAGTCTGACAGAGGACAGGCCAATGGGATTCGGGCGAAACGGAGAACGTGTTGCAAAGACACCCATTTTCTTTTTTCCGCCAAGTCTCGGTGGGGTGACAGTTGCCGACCAGTCCTTCCGGATTGCCTTAGAGAACTCCCATAGGAGCCATAGATGAGAATAGCCATCCAGTCCACGCACTGCCTCCGGATTTCTGTATGCAGGCAAAAAAATGATTTTCCCGCGTAAGTTCTTCACAAGCCCACTCTGGCGTGGGATTCCGAACTTCTCGGGAAAATCAGTATAAATTGTTGCAATCTGTTTTAATTCTCTTGACATAGTATCCTTACCTGTATTTAAGACTGTGAATCAAACAAAGAGCCACTTAATCCATAGGAACCCTTCAGTGCATTATAGGTGCCACCATTATAGTAATCTACATAGGCCTGTGCATTAGACTCAATTTTCTCACTTGTATCCTTGATAGATGCAAGATAAGACTTCTCACTGCCAAATAATGATTTTAATGAGCTTAATGGTGCTGCCTTCAGTGTTTCTTCCTTTACACTCAGTGTTCCATTCTCATTCTGGGTAATACCGACTGCATTTAATGCATCCTTATTCTCAGTATAATACTGACTCATCATCTTTGCGTATGCCTTGTTCACCTCGCCACCCTGATTATTCATCGCGGTCAGCATACTGTTATAATCTGATACAAATGCCTCCACAGACTTCACAACATCCTCTGTATTTCCGGATGCTTCTGCCTTTGCAAACAGAGAGGTCTCCGTACTGCCCAGTAATGCTGTGGCCTCCTCCTGCAGACCATTGGTCTTCTCGATTACATTGGCATAGCCTGCCTTGGCTTTATCTGAAGCGGTTGAATCAGATGAAGATGTCCCTGACTTCCCTGTCGTATTTAAAATACTGTTAGATGCATTGTGCTGTCTGATCAGATCAATGATCTCATTGCCCGATGACTGCTGGGATGTAGATTTGTTCAGATAATCCAGCAGTGTCGTGTTGTCACCGTTTGCTACGCGCATAAAATGCCTCCTTTGAATCTATAGTTGTCTATTGTATTATCGGTTAATTTCAGCAATTAATCAACCATTCTGATACACATTTGACAAATCTCTTTTGGTTGCCTATATTTGAGTTGTAAGACGATCGTTTAAGACGTTTTCCAGACAGGAGGAAATGCGATGGAAGATAAAGAAGATATTGAGAAAATCGTGAATATGCTGGATTCCTTTGCACAGTCAGAAACAGCACGTATGAAGCTGAGAGTCAGTGAAGAAATGGAAGATGGCAAGGTTGAGAAGGTCTATCACCACGGTCGATGTGATGTCGGCAGCCCATGGGCAAAGGGTCAGGCCTGCGATGTATTGGAAGAAGATATTAAGGAGTTTCGCAAGAAACAGCACGAGGATCGGATCACACATCTGATTGTACTGGAATGGAATGCTTTTGATAAAGCCAGAAACGTCGATGGAAGGGCTGCATGTCAGGATGACTGGACTACCTTTCAGCTGATGCGCAGAAGCCAGTATATGACATGGACAGATGAGATGCTGCAGAGTTTTACGGCTGACTTCAAAGCAGCTAACGCTGCCGGAAGAAATCTGATTGCTGAGAAATACGGCTGGATGATGGAAACCACTTCTCCTGATGAATTTCAGGAGATCAAATCACTGCTTCCCGACACCCCTGCTGCCAAACGACAGATTGTAGAGGAAATTGTTAAAATTCAGGTCGCATGGATGGAGGATCTGGCAAAGGAATCACCTGATATCACGAATCGTATGCGCAGCATCCATACAAGTGAGGATACACCCTGCAACACCTCCTATGAAACCTATCTGCGCGGAGAACTGCTCACCTATTCCGATCATACCCTGATGCTTTACGGAAGATTTATCGCCTCGCTGGCGACGGACGGGAAAAATCTGGCACAGATGACCATTGAAAACACAGAGTCGCTCATATAGAGGAAGTGCCTGTGCTCGCTGTCATAACAACAGCAAACACAGGCACATTATGAGAAAATGATATTAACAATGTATCATATTCCTGCCATTAGCAAAACGGATTCTCTGATTTATATTTCATATCCTTCGGCTGATTAAATCCGATCTCATCCAACTCTACTCCGATATACTTGTATACCTCATACAGAGCCTTTCCGTAATGACCAAATGCAACTGCACCATGATGAGGATAATTGCCCTCGATCAGTACATGACGATAGAAACGTCCCATCTCAGGAATTGCGAATACACCGATACCGCCAAAGGATCTGGTTGCTACAGGAAGAACCTCGCCCTGAGCGATGTATCCACGAAGCTTGGTATCTGCTGTACTCTGCAGTCTGAAGAATGTGATATCTCCAGGTGCGATATCTCCCTCGAGTGTTCCGTTTGTAACCTCGATCGGCAGATTTCTGGCCATGATCTTCTGATACTTCATGCTGCATGCTGCAAGCTTTTTGGAGCATGTATTTCCACAGTGGAAGCCCATGAATGTATCCTTGTGTGTATAGTTGAACTTTCCTTCAATAGACTCTTTATACATATCTGCAGGTACTGAGTTATTGATATCAAGCAGTGTAACGACATCGTTGCTGACAGCTGCACCGATAAACTCTGACAGACATCCGTAGATATCAACCTCGCAGGATACAGGAATGCCCATACCTGTCAGACGGCTGTTTACGTAGCAAGGAACAAATCCGAACTGTGTCTGGAATGCCGGCCAGCACTTGCCTGCGATGGCAACATACTTTCTGTAGCCCTTGTGTGCCTCTACCCAGTCAAGAAGTGTCAGCTCATACTGTGCTAATTTAGGAAGTACCTCTGGCTTCATATTGCCTGCACCAAGCTCCTCTTCCATTTCCTTGATCTTAGCCGGGATACGGGAATCATCTGCATGCTTATTGAATGCTTCAAACAGATCAAGCTCTGAGTTCTCTTCGATCTCTACGCCTAAATTATATAACTGCTTGATCGGTGCATTACAAGCAAGGAAGTTAAGCGGTCTCGGACCAAAGCTGATGATCTTCAGATCCTTTAAGCCAACGATTGCGCGTGTGATCGGTACAAACTCGTTAATCATGTCAGCACATTCCTCAGCTGTTCCTACCGGATACTCAGGAATATATGCCTTGATATTACGAAGCTTCAGGTTATAGCTTGCATTGAGCATACCGCAGTAAGCATCTCCACGTCCGTCCATCAGGCTGTCCTGTGTTTCCTCAGCTGCTGCGATGAACATAGCCGGTCCGTCAAAGTGCTTTGCCAGTAATGTCTCAGAGATTTCCGGTCCGAAATTGCCAAGGTATACACAGATGGCATTACAGCCTGCCTTCTTGACATCCTCTAAAGCCTGCACCATATGGATCTCACTCTCTACGATACAGATCGGGCACTCGTAGATATCAGATGCATCATATTTTGCCTTGTATGCATCGATCAGTGCCTTTCTTCTGTTTACGGATAATTCCTCCGGGAAGCAATCTCTGCTGACTGCTACAATACCTATTTTTGCTTTTGGTAAATTTGTCATTTCGTTATCCTCCTTAATGATTCTATGATTGTTTTTTATCTGTATTCATTGGCAGAGCACCTCAAGACTTCGTCTTTCGGTCGCGTTGCTCCTCAGGATGAGCAGCGTATGCCGCTTTCTGCGAGCAGAAACGTCCTACACCGCCCATCCTGACTCTGCCTATACGCGCAGGTTTTCTCCGGTCAGACCGTTAAATGCTCCATCAATCTTTGCATCCGGATGTCCGATCAGCCATTTGTTTCTGGCAAACAGTAATTTGTCCTCAGGTGTTCTGTCACCTGTCTTGCTGATATCTGTATTGGTGCCCTTCGGGAGTACCACTACGACCTTGAATTTATTGTCACCGACGTTGCAGGGTGCATAGTGCAGTGTCGTTGCATAACACTCTACAGCAACACCTGCAGGAATCAAAAATGCTTCCATCTTGGATGTATCATAGTGTCCGTCATCTGTCACATCCTGCTCAGATCCCCATAGCATAATAGCATCTGTTACGGCTACATTGATTTCTGAATCCCTGTGATACTCTACTGCATTCAGCAGATGATTGTTTCCGTTGCAGTATCCGATCTGGATCGGCATTCCGCCATACAGACTCTCTGCGATCGCAGCCATCTCCGGACATGCTTCCAGTTCCGGAACACTTGCCACATATACAACATCATCCGGCAACGGTGTATCTGCCATCTTCTGGATGATATTGCTAAAATCAATCCCCTCGATTACCTTTCCGTATTTACGGAATGAAGGATCTGTTACTTTTTTAATCTGCATCTCTTACAACTCCTTCCCAATTTACATAGATTTTTCACTTTGTTTATTCATTAAACTAATGTAAGTATACGATACCACTTGTACGTACATTGGTCAAGTTGTTTTTCCTGAGAAAATGAAATAGTTTACTTATTAAACTAATTGTATTATACTTGATGCAAGAGTTAGGCGATCATATTCGCGTCGTGCTTGCACGAAAGCAAATATGTACTGAAAGGAACTTCTCATATGATCACAGGCAGCAAAGAACTCATCCGGGATATCAACACACATCTTGTATTAGAAACCATCTTAAATGAAGGTCCCATTTCCCGCGCAACTATTGCAGGAAAGCTCGGACTGACAAAAGCGACCATCTCTGCCATCGTCAGCAGTCTGATGGAACAGCAGCTGGTACAGGAAATCGGCAGTGATGATACTTCCCTTGGACGCAAACCGATTCTGATCAACTTCTGTAAGGAAAGCGGCTATGTCATATCAATTGATCTGGGTGTTGATACTATTTATATTCTATGTTCAGATTTGAAAGCAAATCATTGCAGTCTGAAGCAATACCCGAATCATTACAACCATAAAAGCATCATATCCGGGCTTAAAAAGATCATTCAGGAGTCTATCGACACCTTGCCGGCGTCTCCCTTCGGAGTCGTTGGAATCAGCATTGCCATCCATGGTGTGGTGGATCATAATGAGGCAACCTTTACGCCCTATTATGCATATGAAGGGATTCCCTTTGATGCAGAACTGTCTGCTCAGTTTCATATTCCCGTCTATCTGGAAAACGAAGCAAATCTCTCGATCCTGAGCGAGAAGGTTTTCTGCCATAACATGGCCAATATGATCGGTATCAGTGTCCATTCCGGTATCGGTATCGGCATCATTATAGAAAATGAACTCTATACCGGATTTAACGGAAATGCAGGTGAATTCGGTCACTCTATTGTCGTAGCCGGTGGTCGTCCATGCCCCTGCGGCAATCAGGGCTGTCTGGAGCAGTATGCATCTGAACGCGCCATTTTGCGCGATTATGCCGCAACGAAAGGCTTAAACGCTGTTGATATAGATACCTTCATAGCAGGCTGTATTGATAAGGACAGTGATGCATTGGATATGCTCAACCAGTTTATCAAGTACATGTCTGTCGGCATCAACAATCTGCTCAATGTATTCAATCCCGAGATGATTGTCATCAACAGTTCCTTCACCATGAATCTTCCGTATATCATTCCGGAAATTACAGCATCTCTGAAAAACCGCATGAACAAGCACTGCACACTGGTTCCCTCAGGACTTCAGGATTCTTCGATCCTGATGGGTGGCATCTGTGTCTGCATTAAAAACTTTCTTGGAATTGATTCACTGGATTTGAGCGATCACTCATAATGTCCTGTATCGCCATATCTTTACCTTGCTGTAGACTTCTGATTTTCATAGAAATATCCCTCGTACACTGAACTATACGGGGGATATTTTAGTTGATTTCATTCTTGGTTGTTTACTTTTTAATACAAGCACTTCACAGTCGGATAGATCTTCTTGAACTTCTGATACTTCTCTTCATACTTCGCAGTCAGCTCTGCATCAGGCTCTACTGCTCCGACTACCTTCACAAGCTTTTCTGCTGCTTCTTCAACACTCGCATATTCACCGCATGCCACTGCAGCTAACATGGCTCCACCGTATCCCGGTCCTTCTTCTGATTCGATGACTTCTACACGAATACCAAGTACATTTGCCATGATTTTCTTCCAGAGCAGACTCTTTGCACCACCACCGCAAATCTTAGTCTTCTCAATCTTGATTCCGAGCGATTTTGCGACCTCGAAGGAATCTCTGATACCAAATGCAACGCCTTCCAGCACTGCCTGTGTCATATCTTCTCTCGTTGTATCCATAGACATACCGATGAACATAGCTCGTGCGTCCGGATTGTTATGAGGTGAACGCTCACCCATCAGATATGGCAGGAAAAATACGTTGTTCTCACCTAGCTTCTTGATGCCCTCCTGTTCCTTTCCATACTCCTTCGTTCCGATGATATCTTCCATCCACCATTTGTTGCAGGATGCTGCACTCAGCATACAGCCCATCAGATGATAGCTGCCGTCTGCGTGTGCAAATGCATGTAATGCATTGTTGTCATCTACACAGAAATTCTTGCTGGAAATGAAGATCGTTCCGCTTGTTCCGAGAGAAATGTTGCACATACCATCGCCAACCGTTCCTGTTCCGACTGCTGCAGCCGCATTATCTCCGGCACCTGCTACAATCTTGACATCCGGTGAGAAGCCAAGTTCATTCGCCACATCCGGAAGGATATTGCCAACTACTTCATAGCTTTCGAAGATCTTTGCTAACTGTTCTTCCTTCACACTGCAGATCTCCATCATTTCCTTAGACCAGCATTTATGCTTTACATCAAAGAGCAGCATACCGGATGCATCTGATACATCTGTGCAGTGTACTCCCGATAATTTATAAGCAATATAATCCTTTGGCAGCATAATCTTAGCAATCTTCGCAAAGTTCTCCGGCTCATTCTCCTTCATCCAGAGAATTTTCGGTGCCGTAAAGCCTGCAAATGCAATATTCGCCGTATACTCTGACAGCTTCTGCTTACCAATCACGTTATTCAGATAATCTGTTTCCTTACCGGTTCTACCGTCATTCCACAGAATTGCCGGTCTGATGACATTGTCATCCTTATCAAGTACAACCAAGCCATGCATCTGTCCACCAAAGCTGATGCCTGCAATCTGACTCTTATCGCACTCACTGGTCAATTCCTTCAGTCCACACATGGTCTGTGTCCACCAGTCCTCCGGCTTCTGCTGAGACCAGCCCGGCTTCGGAAATTCCAAAGGATACTCCTTAGAAACAATCTTATGAATGCCGCCGCACTCATCCATCAATAACAGCTTTACCGCTGAGGTTCCAAGATCCACACCTATGTATAGCATATCGCTTCCTCCTTTATTGAATCACACATTCTCTAAGTCCATCTATGCTTAGTTCAGTGACTAAACTATCTAGTTGTTAGCGTACTATACTTCTATCTGATTGTCAATTCATTTTCAGCACTTAAAAACACATGGGCTGTGACATGCCCATGTGTCTTCTATTTAACCTCTGTTTTGTGCTTCGATCAGTCCTTTGCCGCCGTAGAGCTCGCGCAGCTTTGGTTTCTCGATCTTGCCGGTTGGGTTTCTTGGGATATCGGCAAAGATATATTTATGTGGTCTCTTGTAGCGCGGGAGCTGCTTGCAGAACTCTTCCATGCGCTCCTCTGTCATGATATAGCCTTCTTTGGTTTCAATGATGGCAGCGCTGATCTCGCCGAGACGTTTGTCCGGAAGACCGATGACTGCTACATCATGGACTGCGTCATTGGTACGGATGAAGTCCTCGATCTGGACAGGGTAGATATTCTCGCCACCACTGATGATGACATCCTTCTTCCTGTCTACGAGCAGGATAAATCCGTCCTCATCCTCTCTTGCCATATCGCCTGTATAGAGCCAGCCATCCGCTAGCACCTCATCGGTTGCCTTCTTATCATGATAGTAACAGGTCATGACACCCGGCCCCTTCACTGCCAGCTCGCCGACCTCGCCCGGCGCTACTGTCTGACGGTTCTCATCTACGATCTTGACTTCCCAGCCATAGCCAGCCTTGCCGATCGTTCCTACCTTATGAATATTCTCTACACCAAGATGTACACAGCCCGGTCCGATGGATTCACTCAGACCATAGTTTGTATCATACTGATGATTCGGGAAGTATTGCAGCCACTTCTTGATCAGACTGGGGGGAACAGGCTGTGCACCGATATGCATCAGTCTCCACTGGGATAATTCATAATCCTCCAGCTTTACACGCCCGCTCTCGATGGCTTCCAGAATATCCTGCGCCCACGGAACTAAGAGCCACACAATCGTACAGTGCTCCTTTGATACCGCATCCAGAATGAATTCTGGCTTGGTTCCCTTCAGAAGTACAGCCTTGCTTCCGGAGAGCAGACTTCCGAACCAGTGCATCTTGGCTCCGGTATGATACAGAGGCGGGATACATAAGAATACATCATCCTTCGTCTGTCCGTGATGATTCTGCTCTACTCTGCAGGAATGCATCAGACTCATATGCTTATGTAAGATAGCCTTTGGAAATCCTGTTGTCCCTGATGAGAAATAAATCGCTGCATCATCATCATCTGTAATCTCTATATTAGGAGCCTGGCTGGACTGATTCGCCGCCAGTGAATTATAGTCATCTGCAAAGGAAGGACAGTTCTCACCTACATAGATGAGCAGTCTCTTTTTACTGATTTCATCTGCGATTTCCTCTATACGCCCGATGAACGCCGGGCCAAATACAAGTACATCGGCCTGTGCCAGTTTCACGCAATATAAGATTTCATCAGATGCATATCTGAAATTCAGCGGTACAGCAAGTGCACCCGTCTTCAGAATACCAAAATAGATCGGCAGCCACTCCAGACAGTTCATCATCAGAATGGCAACCTTATCACCCTTTCTGACACCTCTTGCTAACAGCATATTGGCAAACCGGTTTGCCTTCTCATCGAAGACACCCCATGTAATCTCACGTCTGTAGTGTTCCTTCGGATTCGGCTCCATCAGTTCATATTCTTTCCAGGTCACTCTTCTGTCTTCCTTGATCTCAGGATTGATCTCTACAAGACAGATATCATTTCCGTATTCACGGGCATTTCTCTCCAGTAGTTCTGTAATTGGCATATCTGCTTCCTCCATACTTTGTATCTTCATCTAACATCTAAGTAGTATTGCTTCTTCGCTACATTAATGCGTTTACTCGGTAAAGTATAGTATAACCCTGATTCATGCATACTGTCAATGAATTGCCATGTGAATTTACAAGAAAAAACCCCTTGAATTTCTTCAAAGGGTTTTTGAGTATAAGTTAATCTGTATTGCAGCCGGTTCGACACCGCTCAGCTTTACGCTGACCTCATCCGGCTGACTGACTCCCGCATAAAGTGTAAAGAGTGAACTGTCCAGAATGGACTTTCCTTCATCATTGACCGACAGGAACATTCCGCATGATATCTGCAGCTGAACCGTCTGCGTCTCATCTTTACTGAGATGAACTCTCTTAAAACCACATAGACTATGATTTTTAACCGCATACTCAGACTCATGGTTTTTGATATATAGTTCTATGACTTCGTCTGTATCGTAATCACCGATATTACTGATGTCTATGCTGACATCGGCATTGAGCTGTTTGATCACACAGACCGGCTGACCTATTTTTACCTCTTCCGGAATATGAACCTTTACATTCGACAACGTGACCTTACTGTAGGTCAGTCCATATCCAAACGGATACTGCGCCGGGCATTCCATATAGCGATAGGTTCTGCCCTTCATGGCGTAGTCCTCAAATGCCGGCAGTCCATCCAGTGATTCATAAAACGTCACCGGAAGCTTTCCTGATGGTGATACCTTTCCAAACAGAATATCTGCAACGGCTCTGCCGCCTTCAGCTCCGGGATACCATGCCTGTAATATAGCCTTCACATTTGGGTGTTTCTTTGCAAATCCGAGATTCACTGCACTGCCTGTCATCACTACCAATATAATGGGTTTTCCGATCTCTGCCAGACCCTCCAACAGTCTCTGCTGCGATTCAGGCAGTTCCAGATCATTTTTATCTCCGGAAACATAGGCATTTCCTTCATCGCCCTCTTCGCCCTCAAGTGTCTCATCCAGTCCCAGACATACAACTGCAATATCACTCTCTTTCGTGATAACAACTGCCTCAGCCAATCGATCATCCGGATCCGCTAATACTTCTTCTCGGTTTCTGGATAAATGGGATCCCTGTGCATAATGAACCAAGATCTCTTCTCCGACAGCATCCTGTATGCCTCTCAGCACAGTCACATAATGTGAGGAGGTTCCATGATAATTACCGATCAAAGCACTCCTGCTGTTTGCATTTGGCCCTATGACTGCTATTTTTTCGATTTGTTCTTTTTGTATTGGCAAAGCACCTTCGTTTTTCAGCAAAACAATTGATTTCTCGGCCATCTGCACAGCCAGTTCTCTATGTGCTTTGTTTTCTACTTCTTCATATGGAATCTGATCATACTCACTGCTTCCAAACATGCCAAGCAGATAGCGCGTTGTAAAAAGTCTCTCCGCTGCACGGGTGATATCCTCCTCCGTGATCAGTCCTTCCTGATAGGCTTTTACTATATGGAGATAAGTATTTCCACAGTTCATGTCACAGCCTGTTTTTAAAGCAAGTGCTGCCGACTCCGTCGGTGTCTTTGTGACCATATGATGCTCATGAAAATCCCTGATGGCCCAGCAGTCAGATACAAAATGACCTTCAAATTTCCAGTCACCGCGTAATATATCCTGAATCAGAGTCTTGCTGCCGCAGCATACTTCACCGTTGACCCTGTTATAGGCACCCATGACAGCCTCTACATTGGCTTCTTTTACACATGCTTCAAATGCCGGCAGATATGTTTCCCACATATCTTTCTTGGATGCCTCTGCATTAAACTCATGCCGGACTGCTTCAGGTCCCGAGTGCACTGCAAAATGTTTGACACATGCTGCTGTCTTTAGATGTTCTCCATCTCCCTGCAGACCTTCAATAAAAGCAACACCAAGTCTGGAAGTCAGATACGGATCTTCTCCATATGTCTCATGACCTCTGCCCCAGCGCGGATCACGAAAGATATTTACATTAGGGGACCATACCGTCAGACCCTTATAAATACCCCTGTCATTCTCTGAGACAAAAGCATTGTACTTTGCTCTTGCCTCAGTTGAAATCACATCTGCAGTTTCTTTTAAAAGCACATCGTCAAATACTGCTGCCATAGCAATTGCCTGCGGAAACATTGTCGCTGTGCCCGCTCTTGCTACTCCGTGAAGAGCTTCGTTCCACCAGTTATACGCAGGAACACCCAGCCTTTTGATTGCCGGTGCATTGTACTTTAACTGAGACGCCTTTTCCTCCAAAGACATCTGTGCCACCAGTTCTCTGGCTTGTTTTCTGGCTTGTTTTCGTTGCTCATTATTAATCATTTTAATTCCTTTCGTATACCATTATCCCTTGACACTACCCAATGCTACACCTGCAATAATATACTTGGACAGGAACAGATATACTGCAATCAGAGGTAATACTGTCAGAGTTAAGCCTAGATAAATAGAACCATACTCTGTTTTATAAATATCACCCTTCAGCAGACTGACCATGATCGGCATCGTGTAGTTTTTATTATCTGTCAGCAGAACCAACGGGGTAAACAGGTTATTCCAGTTCGTTACGAATGCAAAAATGGCCTGTGTTGCAATCGCCGGCTTCATAATCGGAAGTGCGATTCTGTTAAAGATGAAAAATTCCTTGGCTCCGTCTATTCTGGCTGATTGAATAATCTCTAAGGATAAGGCAGGAATCATATACTGACGCATAAAGAATACCATTGCCGGAGATGCTATCGCAGGCAGGATCAGCATCAGCATATTGTTGGTTAGATGTACCTTGTATACCATCTGGTAAAAACCGATCATAGTAACCTGTGAGGGAATCATCATAATCGCCATTACAAAACTAAAGAATGGTCTTTTCATTCTCCATGTATATACGACCAAACCATATGCCGTCAATGTTGAAAAGTAAACAGCACATATTGTAGCGCCTGTAGAAATGATGACTGAATTTAAAAATCCTCTAAAGGGATTAAAGCTCTTGCCCAGCAGGATTGCCATATTCTTTAACAGATACGTCGATGGAATCAGTGAAACTGCATGCTGCTGTATCTGTGTTGTAGATCTTGTTGAGTTTACGATCATAATCGTAAACGGAAACAGGCTTAAAAGTGTCAGGAAAATGCAAACTGCATAGATAATAATCATATATCCGGTGGATGTACGTTTTTTTGTCTTTGTGTTCATTTTGCTTTTCCCTCCTTTCTTGCGGCTCTGGTTGCCAATCGATATGCTTTCTCCTGTTGTCTCATCAATTTATGCAATTCGATTTCTTCTTTATCACGCAATGTAATAAAGAGACATGCTGAAGCAACACATATGATCAGGAACATGATAACACTCGCTGCTGCTGCACGATTATATAAGTAACTGCCGCTGAATGCCTGATTATATATAAATACACTTGTAGTCAATGTAGCATTATCCGGTCCTTGTTTCGCAATGAACAACTGCGGTACATCGAACATCTGCAGTCCGCCGATCAAGCTTGTAACCAGAGAAAACAGCAGAATTGTCTTCAGATTCGGAATTGTCACATAGAAAAATGTCTGTATACGATTAGCGCCATCTACCTCGGCTGCTTCAAATATCTCAGGGCTGATACCTAATATACCTGATATCAGAACAATCATCGTATAGCCATACCACTGCCAGAATTGGATAAATTCAATTACTCCCTGAGCAACTGCTTTGTTTCTTAAGAAATAAATAGGTTTCTCAGACCATCCCAAGGACATAAAAATATCATTTACAGGTCCCATCGGATGTCCGAAGAATGCTGCAAATAAGATAGATACTGTAGCGGCTGTGATAATATTCGGTAAATAAAATACGACTTTAAAAAATCCCTGTCCCTTGATTTTGCTTCTTGTATCCGTAAACCACGCTGCAAGGAGTAAAGCCAATACAATCTGCGGAACAAAGTTTATGATCCACATCTTCCATGTATTTCTAAATGCTGTCTGGAAAGAATTATTTCCTAAAATGGTTTTAAAATTTTTAAATAAATCATCCTTCAAAATATGAATATTGGTAGTTCCAAGACCCTTCAAATCAGTAAATCCAATAAGCATTGTGTAAATGATTGGATATAATGAGAAAATAAGAAATGCTAATACAAAAGGGATACAGAAAAAGTATCCGTATTTTGCATAGCTTACTCTTTTTCGTTTCATTCCTGCCTCCATATTCCGGAATTTTAAACATGGGCGGCAGATAGCTCCACCGCCCATATCTTAATTCCACTTATTGAATTTGATTAATCAACAGTAACATCCAGGTTATCGCCAACGTTTGTCTTGAAGTCAGCAATAGCTGTCTCTCTGTCCTTGTTTCCAGCTGTGTACTCACGAACTGCATCTCTCCAGTACTGGTTGATTGTCTCATCGTACTGTGTAAGGTTTGTTCCATTTGCATACTGGTTAGCAGGTACGAATACATCGAACATGTTCTGTCCGCCTAAGAAGTCAAGTGAACCATCAGACATAGCCATTACAGTACCGCTGGCAACACAGTCTTTTGTTCCGCCTTCGCCGTTGAATGTTCCGTTAGCCCACATATACTGAAGACCATCTTTTGTGCAGTTCAAAGTAATCCAGTCGATAATCTGTCCAACTGCTTCTTTCTTAGGTGAATCTTTGCTTGCAAGTACCCATGTACCACCCCAGAAGAATCCGATAGGAGGCTCACAGATTGCCCAATCACCGTATGTACCTTCACCAACAGCTTCTCCGCCGCAGTTAGGTGCTAATGTGTAGTTGATCAGCCAAGCAGGTCCGAAGAAACCAAAGATTTCCTGAGCGCCTTCGCCCTTCATATCAGCGAACCAAGCATCCTGCCAATCCTGTGTATCATTGTGGTAACCATTGTCCATTAATTCCTTAGACAGATCTAAGAAGTTCTCTCTCTTAGGATCAATGTTCAGAGCGCCATCAACGATCCAGCCCTTATCTGAGCTGTTCTCAACTGCATGCCAGATATCTCCATCACCTGAAACGATACCATAACCCTTAGCCTTTAAATCCTTTGCTGCTGCAAAGAAATCATCCCAGCTGTTTGTTCCGGCACCAATCTTCTTGCCGATTTCTGCAGGATCATCTGTTCCGAATACATCTTTAGCGATTGAACGACGATAAATGAATGCGCCGCCTGTAGCCTGGTATCCAAGAGCAACGAGCTTGCCATCCGGATTTGTTCCGATATCAACTGTGTACTGAGCGATGTCTGCATCTTTAACTTCTTTAGCAACATCAATTCCGAGATCTTCATAAGGAGCTGCATACTGAGCTGCATCACCCTGTGTATACTTCAGAACGAAAGCTGCCTCTGCACAGTACATATCAGGAGCTTCTGCTCCGCCTGATGCGAGTGCCTGGTCAAGTGCCGGCTGATAAGCACCGTCTGTTGTTGCTACGATTGTTGAATTTACAGTGTAGCCAAAGTCAGGATGTGTCTCGATGAATTTGTCAACCATCTTCGGTACTTCATCTGTAAAAGCATACAGATTAATAACATTGTCTCCTGTTGCTGCTGCGTCTGCTGCAGGTGCTTCCTCTGCTGCCGGTGCTTCTGCCGGAGCTGCTGAGGAACCACATCCTGCGAGCAATGTTGCCGTCATTGCTGCACTGAGTAAAATACTTAGTAACTTCTTTTTCATTTTTAGTTCTCCCTTCCAAATTGGTATAATTGTTACGCTATCAGCATATCAAAAGTTGCTCCTTTTATCTTCCTAATAATTGCTATATAGGTATCAATTATTGCTATTTTCTCTTGTTCAAATTACTTAAAATGTTTCGGATTTTATTTCTTTTTTTGAGCACTTTTAGTGAATTTGTAACAAAAAAATGAATAAAATGAAACGTAATCGTTTACTTTATTGTACTTTTTGACAAACAATCGACTCCAAAGAGATGTTTAAATCGCAATATTTCGTACTAAAAAAATTGACAGATATTCAATTAATTGTTATGATTGGTCATTGAAAAGAAGCACGAAGGAGGTGTCAGATATGATTGAATCATTGAATGGCGTACACGAAACTGTCCTGTTTTCGAATGATTCCACTATTATGTTATATGATAACAGAGAAATTGAGAGTTACCCTACCCACTGGCATACTCCGATAGAACTTCTGATGCCCTTGGAGAATACCTATCGTGCAGTATGCAATAATAAGACATTTGACCTGAAAACAGGGGATATACTGCTCATAGCGCCAGGTACACTGCATGCTTTGTATTCACCCTCGACTGCCGGCCGCCGGCTGATCTTTCAAGCAGACATTACGCTGTTAAATGCAATCAAAGAATGTGAATCCGCCGTTTATCTTACCTCTCCGGTTACACTGATCACACCGGAGGACTGCCCTCAGATTCACGAAACAATC
Source organism: bacterium (assembly GCA_030539165.1). Lineage (GTDB taxonomy): Bacteria > Bacillota > Clostridia > Lachnospirales > Lachnospiraceae > JAAYYM01. The sequence goes on along the minus strand of JAUNSO010000028.1, from coordinate 10,884 downwards.
AGTACTCTTTTGATGGAAATATTAGATGAGTATAATGGAAATGCCATCCTGAGTGATGCATCCATCTATTCGAAATTAATCCGGATTCTGGTGCTCATAGGAAGAACTCACGCTGTTGAATCTGACAAGTTTGAATCCAGTCAGACCAAACAGCAGGAATATATAGAGAAATTTATGAATGTTTGTGACTATATCAATAAACACTGTACGGACAACCTGACTCTGGATGAGATTTCAGAAAAAGCCGGCTTCAGCAAATATCACTTTTCACGTCTGTTCAAGCAGTTTACCAGTGTTTCTTTCTATAAATATTTGAATCTGCACAGAATCATGTATGCAGAAAAGCTTCTGATTAATCCTGATATTTCAGTCACTGAGGTGGCTCTGTTGTCAGGTTTTAATTCGATTTCATCCTTTATCCGGATGTTTAAGATCTGTAAAAACTGTACACCTACTGAGTTTCGTATGATGTATCAAAAGTAGATCATCCTAATGCTATCTTGCCGTCAGCCACATCGCTGATCACTTCCACCAGAAATTCATGTTCTCTTTTCAGCACACGGGCCGCCAGTGTTTCTGCTGTATCACCGTTTATAACAGGTACCTCCGTCTGTGCTACGATATCACCGCTGTCATACTGCTCATTCACACGATGGATCGTGACACCTGATACCTTCTCCCCTGCAGCAATGACTGCTTCATGAACATGAATGCCATACATGCCCTTACCACCGTATTTCGGCAGCAACGCAGGGTGAATATTAAAAACCCGGTTCTGATACTGATGCAGGATAGAGTCTCCCAGCTTTCTCATGTAGCCTGCGAGAAATATCAAATCCGTATGATGACTGTCCAATACCTCCAGCATCCTTCTTTCCAATTCCTCTGCATCAGAAATGTCCTTGTGATTCAGGCAGTAACGGTCTATTTTTTCTTTTCCGGCACGCTCGTAAGCCATGGAATCTATATTATTTGTAATCATGGCAACTACTTTTGCATTGATTTTTCCTGCTTTACAGCCATCTATGATTGCCTGCATATCCGAACCGCCATGTGAAGCAAATACCGTAATATTCATATTATGATCTCCATTTCTCTTCTCAAAGAATGATTCTGCTTATTTCTTTTGCTGATCCAGCGTCTCCTGTAATGCTTCGTCACTGACACTGATCCAGATATCCTCTTCATCCGCATTCAATCCCAGATACTCACGCAACGTACAGGTTTCATCACTCATGCCCCATTTTTGTGAATAATCATCAATTTCCTCGAACTCAATCTCTCCGGCCAGATACCGCTCCTTAAATGTCTTACCGCTGTTCACGTCTTAGCCCTCCTATTTGACCACCCTTTGTTTTAGCATCTGCAAAACAGATCATTTTCGCAGTCACTGTTCCATATATATTCGATATGATTCGCTATTTCCCATGCTTTTTCTTCGCCAAGCATATCTCTCACAAAGCCCAGTGTCATATCAATGCCTGCAGATACTCCTGATGATGTATAGTACTTTCCGTCTGCGACCCATCTGGCTTTTTCCTTCCACTGTACATGTTCACCGACAGATCTCACCCAGTCAAATGCCTTTTTATTTGTTGTAGCCTCTTTGCCGTCCAATAGTCCGGTTCTGGCTAACAATGCCGATCCGGTACAGATAGACAGGCAGTATGCAGCCTGTTCTGCTGCCATTTTCAGACTGGCAAGAAATGCTCCATTGTCTACGTATGTTCTGGTTCCTTTGCCTCCCGGAACCACTAATATGCCATCTGTATTGACCAGATCAATCCTTTCTGTCATAATACGCGTATCCTGCGCACTGATGATCTCTCCTCCGTACAGCGAACCATAATGGAGTTCATAATCCTCTACCTTCCCGAGTATCTCTACCGGTCCAAAGGCATCCAACGTTTCAAAATCATCAAACAGCAACACATTCACTCTCATAACTGTCCTCAGTCTCCCTCTTCATAATCCAGTTCTTTATAAATCCTGTCTACTACTTCCCGAAGCTCTAGATGTTCACAATCAATTGTAACATCTGCATATTTCTCATACAACGGTGTTCTTTCCTCATATAGATCAAACAATGTCTGATCTGCTCTCATAGAAACGCCCCTGTCTCTCAGATCACCAAGACGTCTCTGTATTGCCCCAAACGATAGTTTCAAATAGATGATCAGACCTATCTTCCCAAAATGCTGCATGGCACATTTTCCGTAAACAGCACTTCCTCCGGTAGCAATCACGTGCTGTCTGACATTGATAGCTGCATTTATTTCGTCTTCCAGAGCATTAAAGCCATCAAGACCTTTCTCCCGGATCAGCTCCTGCAGTCTTTTTCCCGTCTGCTTCTGTATCAAAAGATCAGAATCAAGGAATTCATATCCGATCTTTTTCGCCAATACAACACCGATTGTACTTTTACCGGCACCGGGCATACCGATCAATACAATATTATCATCATTATCTACCATCATATGACATCTCCCCATTCGTCGATATCAAAGATCACGAAAATGGAACTGTTTTCTTCCCTCTGCATAATCAGCCACGATATGACCCTCGCCAAACAGTTTGTATTTATAGGTCACCAGACCCTCCAGACCCACCGGTCCTCTCGCATGCAGCTTGCCTGTGCTGACACCGACCTCTGCACCAAAGCCATATTTAAAGCCATCTGAAAATCTGGTAGAGCAATTGCAGTAAACACCTGCCGAATCAACCAGCTGCATAAATCTCTGAGCCGTTTCTTTGTTCTCGGTAATAATGCTGTCAGTATGATGAGAACCGTAATGATTGATATGCTCTGCAGCCTCCTCCATACTGTCTACCAGCTTCACAGATATGATATAGTCAAGATATTCTGTCTTAAAATCCTGCTCATCTGCAGATGCACACTGAATGATATCCTGTACCTCTTTTGTACCCCTGATCTCAACATGCTTTTGTGCAAATGCCTTGGCCAGTTCAGGCAGCAATTTCTTTGCTGCTTTTCTATGTACAAGTAAGGTTTCCGTGGCATTACACACTGCAACATACTGAGTCTTAGAGTCAACAATGATCGGAATGGCTTTATGCAGATCAAAATCCTGATCCACGTACACATGACAGATTCCGTCCGCATGGCCCATCACAGGTATTTTTGTATGATCCATGATATATCGTACAAATGCATTTGATCCTCTCGGAATCAGCAGATCCACAGAATCATCACACTCCAGCAGCTCATCAATCTGTGAACGCATCTCCGCCTGTGCCATACATCCCTCCGGAAGTCCTGCCTCCACGGCTGCATGATAGATCGTTTCAAATAGAACACGATTGGTCTGCATTGCCTCACTGCCGCCCTTTAAAATAGCGCAGTTACCGCTCTTTAAGCATAGCGTTGCTATCTGCACGAGTGCATCCGGTCTGGATTCAAATATAACTCCAATCACACCAATGGGACAGGTCTCTCTGTAAAGTGTCAGTCCCTCATCCAATTCTCTGGACAATTGAAGCTGAAACAGCGGATCCGGCAGCTCTATCAGCTGATGGATACCCTCAATCACTCCCTGCAGCTTGCTCTCGTCGAATTTCAGTCTCTTCAGAATCGGTGCAGCAACCTGATCTGCCTCAGCAGCTTTGAGATCCTGCTGATTTGCGTCCATAATTACGGCTTTATTCTTCTCCAACGCTGCCGCTGCGGCTGCCAAAGCATGATTTCTGATATCCGCTGAAAGAATTGCCATTCTGATGCTGTCTTCTTTGAGTTTTCTTGCCTGTTCCCTGATATTCATTGATTTGTTCATTCCTTCCCTAGACAATATATGATATTACGAATCAGTATAACACGAATCCTTTTCATTTTACAGCATGAACAAAGAACTCGCCAGCAGTATTTGTGCAAGATAATAGGTCAGCGTTTCTGAAAACTGCAGTCTGTGTTTTGCTCCATGATAAAAATATAAGAAAAACAGCAGGGTATCTGATATTAAGAAAAATACCGTTCCCAACAACAGTAATCTCATTCCGGGTGTATGTTCCATCCGGAGCCATGTGACGAGTCCGGTAGAAAACATAAAAGATATAAAAAACGAATATGCAGTAACAGGATATCTCATCTTTCCCAGACTGATTCTAAGCTTTTTAACCAGAAAACACATCAGGCCGACATAAAAGAGAGGAAACAACAAACTAACTGGCGAAAATCCTCCCAGCTTACACATACCCGTGATAAACAGAATATGACCGAATAAAAATGACAGCAGGCCCTGTTTCATATACTGTTTGATTCCATTTGTTCCCGTAATCGCTAACTGGATGTCTCCGATCATACAGAGAAGAAATCCCAGCCTCATACATAATGCGTACTCCTGACAGGTACATACAGATGCCGACACAAATGCCATAACGACAAATCCGAGGCTGGCAGCTGTCTTCGCATAAAGACGGTATTTTTTCCAACGTACAGATAAACTGGTTATTTCCAGTATGATAAATGCTAAGATATAATAGATCAGAATACCAATTACAAATGTTTGATTCATATTTACCCTTCTTTAAATGAACTGTTATCGTTTGTCAGTTTCTGATTTTCTCCGAGTACCATTCCGGCTCTACAGAATCCTCTAATATGATCATGTGATTAGAAACATACTGATATGTCCCGTCCTCCATGGGTCTGACGGTTACCTCATGACTGATTGCTCTTGACAGGTGCATCTGTGGCCATACCGCATTGACTGTCATCGTGATCGTACCGTCCTCGTGATTCGTATAAGATACCACCTCGGGAAAAGGAAGCACCGGAGAAGACACAGAATCCTCAAACCCTCTTGTTCTGAATTCATAGCCCTGCTCTGTGTATGCCGTATACCTTCGTAAAGTATCCTGATCAATACGAAAATATGTCATAATCACCTTTTCATATTCCTCGGCCGGCACCAGATACTGCATGCCATCCACTCCCTGCTCATATGGAGTGACTGTCCCATATACATATGGGTATAGTCTGTCGAACATATCATCAAAATCAAAATGACTAAAATCCTCCTCCGACCAGTCTGTCAGAAACATACCATTGGACTGATACGATACCGGAAGAATATATTGCCTGTTCAGTTCTCTGCACTTCTCATCCAAGGGCTGTACACGTACGGCAGTAAAACCGACAGCACCGTCATATCCTGCCGGAAGTTCTTTGTCAAAAAACAAGTATCCATCAGAATACTGCCAATGATACGCCTTGTAATCGTCCTCATCTGTTATCTCCGGTCTGCCTTGGTTCCACTGTAGGACATCCCTGCTGACAGACACCTCTCCCGTCTTTGCCTGCAGCTGGTAGTAAATCAATCCGCCATTCTGCATAACAGAAATCAGAGTACACTCCCCGTCCTGATGGTTCTCGACCAAAGAGCAAAACTGCTCCACGAGCTCCGGATTGGTCATATTAACCTGATTTTGATTTTCTGTATCCACAGTCGCGTACCCAAGCTCACCTAGCCAATTTACAATGTCCTCTGTTACAGACAGGCTGCCCAGAGTGTTTTCACTGACAGCTCTCTCATATAGATCCCTGTAGGATTCCGCCGCTTCAAGCAGCTGTTTATTTGTTGCCCCATCACCAACCGGTTCTATCGTTGGCTCTGCGATTGATTCTACAGTCTGTACATCCGTCATCTCCGTGGGGGCTGCACCCTGCTCACTCCGGCATCCTGACAGCCATGATAACAGAAACACCAGCATGCCGGCAGATGCTATTATTTTTCTTCTTTGCAGCTTTCTCTTCTTCACAATCTCATCCCCATATTATACTGGCCTATAATGCCGTCCGTAGAAAATAATCAATCTGCTTTTCATTTTCAATATACATATATGGGCCATAGGTCGGTATCGTACAGCACATCACTCTTTTTCCTGCAGGCACTAACAGCTGATATCCCAGGTTGGACATGATACAGGCTGGCTGGCTAGAGGACGTTCCGTGAGAAACATATCTTGCAGAATTGCTCAAATCAAGCCATTCTCCCTCAGAAGCACCTCTTGCTTTTAATATTTCCTTCTTAGTCCAGTTGAAGTAAGTCCATGTCTGGTTCTTTGGAACATTCCCTACCTGTCTTGGTACTTGTGGATTTTCTGCCAACAGCAGCTTTTCCTTGCTGGTCAGAAATGATAATGCTCCTGTTTTCTTATCCACTCTGATGATCCACTTTTTAGCCGAAATCTCAACAATATCCCTTGCCTCTCTGCAATTCCATTTAAAATCCTTGCTGACTGTAATCTCCATCGGAATATCAGCAAGTCTGTTGATCGGCTCTCTGCCAAAGCTGATCCTGACAGTATCATCAGAAATAGGGGTAATGCGCAGATTCCCATATGCACTGGTCAGCTCCACACACTGTTTTCCACCGTTGATCCACCGGACAGCCATACTTAGATTGGGTCTTCCTAACGGTCTGAGACTTGTACTTTCCGGCATTTCTCCAAATTCATTGATATCTGATATTTCTGACGCATCTGTCACATCTTGCCTGGCTGCTTTCTGTTGTATGAGCCTTGCATTGAGTGCCACATGAGCATCTGTCTTTTTCACAATAGAAGTCCGGCTGTAAGCCTTTCCCGTGGAAGGCTTAGCCTCAGATCGATGTACGATGATGCGTTGCGGTCCAAACTGATTTCGGAGTTCCATCTCACGATGACCTTCCTTTGCCCGCTCCAGTTCGATTTCCTTCTTAGTTCTGGTATCTTCCTCCGGCACTGCTATTATATCAGATTTGGGCTGATTGATGAGATATTTCTGTTTCTGCTCCTCTGTTACGGGAACCGCAATCAAGTCTGTCAGCTTTCCGGTATATAATACTATAAGCTCGTGCAGTGCTCTGGTGGCTGCTACATAAAGTCTCTTTACTATTCCGTCCTCAGCAGGGTAATTTTGCATATTTGCATTAAATAAAAGAACCGCATCAAATTCCAGACCCTTGGAGTATTCGATCGGCAGCACCATTACACCGGTTCCGAAATTTTCTGTTTCTGAATTGAACTCCTGTAGTTCTATCTGATTTCTTAATTTCTGAGATACCTGCATTGCCTCTGCATCATCCTTGCAAATGACAGCTATGGTCTCATATCCTTTCTCCTGCCATGTATGTATTGTATTGACTGTCTCTGTAAATAATGCATTCTCATCCTTACAGTCTGTGATTCCCACCTCTTCTCCATGACGGATAATCGGTTCTACAGGATACACAGGGAAGTTACCATGCTGCAGTATATTCATCGCAAAGTTTGAGATCTCTACAGTATTACGATAGCTCTTTCGGAGAAGCCCAAAGTAATCGAACTTGTCCGGCAGCATGAGACTTCGCAGCTCTTCCCAGTCGGTCAGACCATAGTCAAAATAAATATTTTGTGAAACATCACCCATAATCGTATAGGTACACTTGCTCAGGCAATATTTCAGTGCTCCATAGACCATCATGCCAAAGTCCTGCGCTTCATCAATTACCACATGACTGGCCTCCTGGATGACTTCTGTTTCCTTAATCCTTTTATACAGATAGGCCAGTGCCGCAAGGTCGTAGAGATCCAGTTCGTCTGTCGGAAGCGGAACATGGTATCCCTTTTCATGCTGTTTTGTCAAAAAGTCATTATATAGCTCGAATATAGAGCCATTCCATTCACGTCTTCCGAAATAAGTTTCATATTGCCTGATCAGTGATTTCTGCAAATCTGGCGGATAAGAATAATATTTGCCGTAAACTTCGTTCTCCAGTCGTGACATCAGATGCTCGGTCAATTTATCCAGCTTATCCGGTCGTGATAAATAATTGAATTTCTTCAGCAGGCGCTCTATGGCTGACTGACTCATCAGAAGATGATGTGTCTTCTCAATGATGATATCATTTCGGGGAATCGTCTTCCATTCGTATTGCTCACAAAAATCCTCCAGATCATGAAACCAGGTAAAGCTGCCCTTCACTGCAGTCTTTGGGTCAGATTTGTTCAGGCTCTTCACTGTGTATTTCTTATCATCCCAGTCCTCATACAACAACCTGATGAACAGCTGCTCCATCGTCATCTGTGAGATGCCGTAAACATCCAAATCCGGCAGAATTCCTGTAATATAATTCAACAGGATGCGGTTACTGCCTATAATATAGAAGTCCTTCGGCTGAAATTCCAATTCATAATTGTACAGAATATAAGAGATACGGTGCATTGCAACCGTTGTTTTACCCGAGCCTGCACCGCCCTGTACGATTACGTTGTGCTGCGGCTTCTTGCGGATAATCTCATTTTGCTCCTGTTGAATCGTGGCTATGATTTCGCCTAGAACCGCTCTCTTATTTCTTGCCAGATACTTCGTCAGCAGGTCATCATTTGCTACGACATCCGTGTCATAAAAGTCCTTTAGTTCATCATTTTCAATCTCATAGGTACGTTTTCTGGAAAGCTCAATCTCATAGGCACCTTCACCCTTCACGGAATATGTACACGTTCCAAGAGACTTCTCATAATAAACAGATGCAATCGGTGCACGCCAGTCAATGACCCTCGGTTCAGCAGCATCCTCTGCAATGACGGATTTACCTATATAGTAGCATTCATTCTTTTTCAATGCAGCATCCATGAAATCGATACGTCCGAAATAAGGCTTCTTTCTGCAGCGTTCAGAGCGCAGAAGTTCCCCTCTTACCTGCTTGAATCGGGCATCCGTATTAAACCACTGTGCGCGGCCTTCTTTATCACTGATATCATACACTTCTCTCAGTTCATTTAATTCATTTGCAAGATTCTGAACATTTTCCTTCGTCCTGTTCAGATTATGTTCCGCAATCTCTAATATTTCATGCAGTGTCCGCTCCTCATCCTCGCGTGACACTCCCGGTATTTTCTTCTGGTCTGTCTGACTCATGCCTGTCCTCCGATATCTGTCTTCTTGACTTTCTTGTTCGCTGTCTTATTGACCTGAGCAAACGGAATGCTCTTCTTTTGCTTCAAGGTCTGATCAAATACGATGTGTTCTCTTTTCTTCTTTCCCAAGCTCTATACCCCCTCATTAAATACTGACATCTGCGTCATGATATAAATCTGCGATGTCTTGAATTCTGCGCTTTATTTCCTCCCGAATGTACAGTGGCTCCAGACACTCACATTTACTTCCGAATCCAAGCAATACATCATAACAATAATCATTTTCTATAAAAGGAAAATTGACAATGTAATAATCTTCACCATCCGGCAAGAAATGTTCATAGGAACAAAAATCAAGCACTCTGTCCATGACTGATTTATGAATACGCAGCTTGATATTTGTCTGTATGCTATCCAGAACTTCATCAAATTCCAGCTGCGGCTTCTGATATTCTCTTGGAGTAAATGTCTCCTCCGATATTTTCAGATCAGACATACGGGATAATTTGAACAGACGGAAATCGTTTCGTTCAAGGCAGTATCCCTGCAAATACCAATGACTATTCTTCAGCACCAGCTGATAAGGCTCCACCTTCCGTGTTGTTTCATTTCCATAACGGTTCGCATAATCAAACACGAGCAATCTGCTTTCCTGCAGGGCTGTTTTGATTATCTCCAGATACGGCTGGATGCTTCGGTTACCAATCCATGGACTTAGGTCTATGTAAATCTGACTTGCCTTTACTTCAATATCCTTCGCCCGCTCTGCCGGAATGAAGCTTTTCACCTTCGCAAGAGCGTTGACCAGTTCATCACCGCGCACTATCGTTGAAAGATTGGATAAGCCCATCAGGATTGCTGAGAGATCTGTCGTTGAGAAAATCTTCTTATCAATTTTATAATTTTGCATGATTTCAAAGCCGCCGCCGACTCCCGGTATCGAGCAAATCGGAATCCCTGACATATTGATCGTGTCAATGTCACGGTAAATCGTGCGGGGTGAAACCTCAAACATATCCGCCAACTCCTGTGCGCCCATGCGCTCCTTCTCTAGAAGTATCATAATAATACTGATTAGCCTGTCAACCTTCATCTGGTGATCATCCTCTAAAAATACTTTTTATTATTATAAATTGTTGCCATACAGGTGTCAACAATCGTGTGCTATAGTGTAGTAGAAATCAAGCAAAAGCATAGCAGCATGACTGCCACAAATTTTGTCACAGTTTAATTGATAGTAAGAAATAGCTTGCAGCTAAGCCACAGATAAGACGGAGGAAAAATGATGTTGAAAATTTATGTTTATGTACTGGATACCATGGCAGACTGGGAGTTGGGATATGTAACTGCAGAATTGCATTCAAAAAGATTCTTCAAAAAGAATGCGCCGCAGATGGAGTTCAAAACGGTTGGTCTTACAACGGATCCGATCAAGACTATGGGTGGAATGACTATTATTCCTGATTGTACTATTGATGATATTGAAATTAGCAAGTCGAGTACCCTGCTGCTGCCGGGAGGAGATACCTGGAATGACCCGAAGCATGGAGCCATTCTTGGAAAGGTAAATGAACTACTTTCTGCAGATGCTACAGTATGTGCCATCTGTGGAGCCACTGTTGCACTGGCGTGCTGCGGTCTATTAGATCAGCGTCCGCATACCAGCAATGGTGTCGGATTCCTCGATATGGTTGCTCCGGGCTACAAGGGTCAGAGCTTTTACATTGATGAACCAGCTGTAACTGATCATAATTTGATTACAGCAGCCTGCACAGGGTCTCTGCTGTGGGCAAAGCAGATTATTGAGCACTTAGGTGTATTTCAGGCTGACACACTGGAAGCCTGGTACAACTATTTCAACACCGGAAAGGCTGAATACTTCTATGCTATGATGCAGTCTGTACAGCACGGCAGTGAGAATTAATATCAAAACAATAGATACCATTTGTGAAAAGCAGAACCCCTCGATTTGGAGGGGTTCTGTTACTA
>JAUNSO010000085.1 GCA_030539165.1 bacterium | reverse complement strand
ATCGAGGAAGAACCGATCATCGAAGAAGAACCAGTGATTGACGGAGAACTGCCGGAGCTTCCTGACGATGGTGTGCCACCTGCAGAAAGCGGAGAGATCCTGCAGGACGAAGACATTTCAAAACTGCTGGCATCGCTCGGTGAGTTGGACACAGAGCCATCATCGGATGAAGGAACATCCATCACTGAGGATCAACAATCAGATGCTCCGGTATCACAGCCAGCAGAAGGACAGGAACTGGTGATTGACCCTGAAGAGCTTGCCAATATGGCTGATCTGTTGAATATCAAAGATCTGTCATCTGAAGGTGAGGACAATCAGTCGGATGGATTGCTCCCCCTGAATGACAGTTCAGATGTAACAGAATTGTTAGATCAGATATCAGACGACTCTGAACTGAGTGAGATCAATGATCTTCTAAAAAAGAATGATAACAATGAGACCATAGAAGACGATGATATACTTGCCATGCTGGAAAAACCATCAGGAGAAGATGGCGCAAATGCAGATGCAGAGGATGTATTTGCGATAGAAGAGCCGCTATCAGATGACGATATGGAATCTGGTGAAGAGGACGATGATACAGGCAAGAAAAAGCATAAGAAAAAAGAGAAAAAAGCGAAGAAGGATAAGTCCGAGAAAAAGCCCGGCTTCTTTGCCAGATTATTCAATTCACTGACAGAAGAGGAAATGACAGAGGCATCAGCAGAAGAAGTCAAGGATCTGTTCGGTGAGGCCTCAGCGGCAGAGTCACTGGAGAATGCCGATGCTGCCAACCAAGAACTACTGGATGAAATGGAAGCAGAGGACAGTGGGAAAAAGGGCAAAAAGGGCAAAAAAGAGAAAAAACCAAAAGAGAAGAAAGATAAAAAAACTAAGGAAAAAAAGCCAAAGGTCATCAAAGAACCGAAACCGGAGAAGACTCCCGGAAAGAAGCTGCCAAAGAAGCAGGTCATCGTGATCAGCATCATGTGTGCTTCTATCGGGATTCTGATGACAGCCATAGCTTTTTATTATCCGTATTACAAGGATATGAGACAGGCAGCACTGGATTACCAGAACCAGAATTATGAGGCCGCATATGAGAGCCTGACCGGTCATTATCTAAATGATGAAGAAAAGGATTTATATCAAAAAACAACATTGATGTTAAGACTGGACAGAAAATATCAATCTTATATGAATTATACAAAGCTTGGTATGGAGTTGGAAGCATTTAATGCATTGCTGCAGGGAATGGAAGCAGCAGATCAATATCTGGAGCAGGCAGAGCTATTGGGAATCATGCAGGAGTACAGGACTTTGGCACAGCAGATAGAGGATATGCTGTCCAATCAGTATGGTGTCAGTCCGGATAAAGCAAGGGAATGGCTGGCAATCGAGGATCCACAGGTTTATTCAAGAACAATCAGTGATTTTCTCCTCGGTACAGATACGATGAATCTGCAGACGAGCGACGGACAGCCGTATACTGCTGAATCAACGGCAGATCATCAGCAGGCTGAAGAACAGCCGGATAATCCGATCATTGCCGGTGAAGAGAGCGAATTTGAGGATGGCAAAAGTACACAGAACGTAGAAGAATTGTTTCAAAATTCGGAAGCAGTAATACAATAGAAATGCTTCAGATTGGAAATGAAATATATGATAGCAATTATTGATTATGACGCAGGCAATATCAAAAGTGTAGAAAAGGCATTGCAATTTTTAGGCGAAACACCGGTTGTAACACGTGACCGAAAAACAATCATGGAGGCAGAAAAGGTGATCTTACCCGGAGTGGGCTCCTTTGGAGATGCAATGGGCAGGATTCGTGATTATGGACTGGAGGAAGTCATACATGAGGTGACAGACAGGAAAACCCCATTTATGGGTATCTGTCTGGGACTGCAGCTGCTTTTTGAGAGTAGCGAGGAGTGCCCCGGAGTCAAGGGACTGGGTCTGCTGCCCGGAGAAATCATACGGATACCTGCAGATCAAGGCCTGAAAATACCTCATATCGGATGGAATTCATTGGATTTGATCAATGGCGGAAGACTGTTTGCAGGTATTGAAAACGGGTCTTATGTTTATTTTGTACATTCCTATTATCTGAAAACACATGATCCTGAAATCGTGAAAGCGACAACAGAGTATGGGACGCTCATACATGCAGCAGTTGAAAAGGATCATCTGTTTGCATGCCAGTTTCATCCGGAGAAAAGCTCTGATGTCGGTATGAAAATATTAAAGAACTTCATCAATATCGGCAGGGAGGTATAACAGATGCATACAAAACGAATCATTCCATGTCTGGATGTACACGCAGGCCGTGTGGTAAAGGGAGTCAATTTTGTAGATTTGAGAGATGCCGGTGATCCGGTGGAGATAGCAGCAGCTTATGATAAGGCAGGAGCAGATGAGCTGGTATTTCTTGATATTACAGCATCATCAGATGCCAGAAATACAGTAGTGGATATGGTGCGTGCTGTTGCTGAAAAGGTATTCATCCCATTTACGGTTGGCGGTGGTATCCGGACGGTAGAAGACTTTAGAGCGATTCTGAGAGAAGGAGCAGACAAGGTCTCCATCAATTCCTCGGCAATCGATCATCCGAATCTCATCAGCGAGGCGGCGGAGAAGTTTGGAAACCAGTGTGTGGTTGTTGCCATTGATGCAAAGAGACGTGCTGATGGAAGCGGATGGAATATCTATAAAAACGGCGGCAGGGTCGATGTCGGCATAGATGCAGTCGAGTGGGCGATGAGAGCAGACAGGCTGGGTGCCGGAGAAATCCTTTTAACCAGCATGGACTGTGATGGAACAAAGGCGGGATATGATCTGGAACTGACCAGATTGATCTCTGAGAATGTCAGCATTCCGGTTATTGCATCAGGAGGAGCCGGGACAAAAGAACATTTTTATGAAGCACTGACAGAAGGAAAAGCAGACGCAGCACTGGCTGCATCCCTATTCCATTATAAAGAACTGGAGATCCATGACTTGAAACAGTATCTGCGTGACAGAAATATCTCTGTCAGGCTATAGGAGGCGATCCATATGGCAGCCATCAGCAATGACTGGCTTCCTGCACTGCAGGATGAATTCAAAAAACCATATTATAAAAAACTACACCAGACAATTGTACAGGAGTATAATACCAGACCGGTTTTTCCGGCGGCAGATGATATCTTTAATGCATTTCATCTGACCCCATTAGAAAATGTCAAGGTAGTGATATTAGGACAGGATCCATATCATGATGTTGGGCAGGCGCATGGATTGTGCTTTTCTGTGAAACCGGATGTAGAGATCCCACCGTCGTTGGTGAATATCTATAAGGAATTGCAGGATGATCTAGGATGTTATGTGCCGAACAACGGCTATCTGACAAAATGGGCAGAGCAAGGTGTTCTTTTGCTGAATACGGTATTGACAGTAAGAGCACATCAGGCAAATTCTCACCGTGGTATCGGATGGGAGGAGTTTACGGATGCGGCGATCCGCGTACTGAATGAGCAGAATCGTCCAATTGTATTCATTTTATGGGGCAGACCGGCGCAGATGAAGGAAAGCATGCTGACCAATCCAAAGCATATGATCCTGAAGGCACCACATCCAAGCCCGTTATCCTCCTACAGAGGATTTTTTGGAAGTAAACCATTCAGCAAGACCAATGCGTTTTTGAGGGAAAACGGATTGCAGGAAATAGACTGGCAGATAGAAAACGTGTAGTTATTGGAGGATAAAGTGAGTAAGGAAGTCGTAAAAAAGCGTGTTCGAAGGGTAAAGAAGGAAGACATCAGCCATAAGGAAAACAAGCACAAAGAGAAAAGCATTCATCACAAGGAGCATCAGAAGATCAGTCGCGATGATGCACCGCAACCGAAGCACAGAGACAAGGAAAAGGAAAAAAGGACAGAATGGATCCTGCGGATCATTATGGCTGTGTTAGGACTCGTGATCCTGCTGATCGGAATCTACATTTGTGTCAGCCATTTCTCTACATCGAATAAGATCGTAAAAAAACTGGCTGAGGGTAATGCATATCTGGACAATCAGGAATATGAGAATGCAATTGAGATCTATAAAGAAGCGCTGGAACTGAATCCTGACAGTACTGAAATCAAAAATCACATATCCAATGTGTATATCATGATCGCACAGACTCTGGGAGAAACAGATGAGGCGATTGATGTTTATCAGACTGCTCTTGCCTATAACATCGGTAATGTGTCTGCTTACTGGGGCGTTGCCAATATCTTCGAAGGACGTGGGGATGAAGCCAATATGATGTCAGCCCTTACGACCGGATATACCAATACAGGAGATGTCAACATCGGAGCCAAGCTGGATGCCATCCAGGCTGAGAAGGACAGGATCCAGGCGGAGGCAGATGCACTGGCTGCTGAGCAGGCGGCAGAGGAGGCTGAACGGGCGGCACAGGAAGAGGCAAATAATCAATTGCTGCAGCCACTTCTGGAGCTGTTTGAACAGGAAGATATGGATGGCGTTAAGGATCTGATCCGTGGTGAAGCATATGTGACGATGTCAGATGAACTGATCAATGCTGAGGATGTTTACTACTGTGGCGAAAAGGATGCAGATGGCAACAAAAGCGGAAAAGGTGTAGGCGCATACGCGAATGGGTATTATTACTATGGTGATTATGCAGGCAATATGAGAAGTGGTTCAGGCATCTGGGTCAGAGCGGTCTACTCGGAATCCTCGTCCATAGGCTCCTATATATTTAAAGGAGCATGGTCTGATGATAAACCAAACGGAACAGGGGAGGCTACTTCAAACTTCTATAAAGATAAAATAGGCTCCACCGGTTTGGTCAAGCAGGTGATCACAGGCTCATACAGCAATGGTCTGGAGGAAGGCAAGATGTCGATGACCGGTACGACAAAAGCGGGAAAAACACTGAAATATGCCTATGAAACCTCAGGTGGTGTGGCAAAAAAGATCAGCAATGAAAAGACCGGTGTAGAGGGACAGTATTACATTGGAAAAACATCCAGCAGTTCAGATCCGATGCTGATGTCAGATGATTCTCCGAGAGGTGTAGAAGGGTTTATAGAATAAACAGAAATAATCAAGCGGTGGAATGAAGTGCGATTCCACCGCTTTTATCATACGTTCGACAGGTAACATAGATGATTTGTCTAAAGAGATTATTGACACAAATCAGGGATGATATCAAAACAGTCAAAGGTTGCAAAGTAATCCTTGGGAGTTTCGGCTCTGCGGATCAGCTGATAGGAACCGTCCTCGTGGAGCAGGATTTCTGCTGATTTCAATTTGCCGTTATAGTTGTAGCCCATGGAGAAACCATGTGCACCGGTATCATGAATGTAGAGAACGTCTCCGGTATCAATCTTCGGGAGTATACGGTCGATGGCAAATTTATCATTATTTTCACAAAGAGAACCGGTAATATCATATTTATGATCGCAGGAGTCATTTTCCTTTCCCATAACGGTAATATGATGATATGCACCATACATGGCAGGGCGCATCAGATTGACGGCACATGCATCACAGCCAATGTATTCTTTGTGAATGTGTTTCTGATGTATGGCTGTCGTCACGAGAGCACCGAAGGGACCGGTGATGTATCTGCCGAGCTCCGTATAGAGCGCAATATGATCCATACCGGCGGGAACCAGCACCTCCTGATAGACCTTTCTGACTTCGTCTCCGATGACAGCAATATCATTTGGCATCTCATCGGGAGTGTAAGGAATCCCAATGCCGCCGGAGAGGTTGATGAAGGTGATATTGGCTCCGGTCTGTTTCTTTAGATTGACAGCCAGTTCAAACAAAACCTTTGCAAGCATCGGATAGTATTCATTGGTTACAGTATTGCTGGCAAGAAAAGCGTGGATTCCAAAATGCTCAACACCTTTTGCTTTTAAAATGCGAAATGCTTCAAAGATCTGTTCAGTCGTCATACCATATTTTGCATCTCCGGGGTTATCCATAATCCCATTGCTCATCTGAAAAAGTCCGCCGGGATTAAAACGACAGCAGAGAGTTTTCGGAAGTGCTGTAATATGCTCCAGAAAATCAATGTGTGTGATATCATCCAGATTGATCGTAGCACCGATTTGAGAGGCAAATGCATATTCTTCGGCAGGAGTGGCATTGGAAGAAAACATGATGTCCTCACCCTTGAACCCCAGTGCATCCGCTAACATCAGCTCCGTCATAGAAGAGCAGTCGCAGCCGCAGCCGCATTCCTGCATGATTTTGATCAAGAAGGGATTTGCATTGGCTTTTACTGCAAAGTATTCTTTATAACCGGTATTCCATGAAAATGCATCCTGCAGAGCTTTGATATTCTGACGGATTCCTTTTTCATCATAGATATGAAATGGGGTAGGATAGTCTGCGATGATCTGATCCAGTTTTTCTTTTGTGACAAATGGTGTTTTGTTCATATTAAAGTTCTCCTTCTGTTTGTGACTGCTTTTCCAGCTTGATTAGTTTGATTTCATTTCTGAGTGCATCCTTCAGGACGGCAACGAAGTTTTTCTGCCCACTGTAGAGGCATGTATCAGTATTTTTACCTGTTACCTCTCCGGTTAGTACATATTCAGAGTCAGTGATCAGCCTGATCTGACTGTGAATACGGGGAGCAATGTATACGGTAGCAGCTGTCAGATCTACATTGTGGTCAGTGATGAGTACGACTTTGATATCACGTGAAAGAGCATTTTGAAGATCTGACGCCATCTGCATGACCAATTCTGAGGATGCGGACAGGTACAGACGCTTTTGGGCTGCATCAATCATATTGCGCAGCTTGTCCAGAATGTGATGGTTTCCTTCAATTGTGATATATCCGATTTCTGATTCTATAGGCTGTGAGAGCCGTTCTGTCAGCTCAGCCTGTACTTCCTCCATATGGCGCAGCTTGTTACTGCAAAACTCTGCGACTGGTACAGAGATATATTTACTGGAGGCACCATCCATGACATATGCCGCTCCCTTATCTGCCAGAGAAGCAAGAGCATTATATACATTGGAGCGGGAGATACCGGTTAATTTGGCTGCTTCATATCCGGTCAGCTGACCGTTTCGGCACAGATAAATATAAATAGTCGCTTCCTGACGTGTCATACCATAGAGCATCAGATCGTCTATTAATGTTTGCTTATCGATACCGGACACCTCACTCTCATAAACATATAATAGTATTCCTATTTAGGAACACTATAGAACACAGAGTAGAGTTTGTCAACTGTAAATTGGTGACTTAAAATTTTAAATTCCAGTGCAAGGGTAAATTCCACCACAC
>JAUNSO010000084.1 GCA_030539165.1 bacterium | reverse complement strand
ATAGATACCATTTGTGAAAAGCAGAACCCCTCGATTTGGAGGGGTTCTGTTACTACTCCTTTATGCCGCAGATCAAATGCTTCCTCCCTTGTCCGGAGCCTGCTCCTCTACGGTCAGTTTTGTAACACTTTTAATCCTCTGCTGCTTCAATTTCGTATAAACCAGTTCACGAAACAGTGTATAAATGACTGAAATAACCGGGATAAAAATCAGCATTCCCACAACACCCATCAGCTGTCCTCCGATGCTGACTGCTGCCAGTACCCAGATGGACGGAAGTCCGACCGAGTTGCCGACAACATGCGGATATATAAAATTACCCTCCAGCTGCTGCAATACAAGGAAGATAATCACGAATATAAGTGCTTGCTTCGGATTCTCCATGAAAATCAGAAATGCTCCCAAACCACACCCGATAAACGCTCCAAATACCGGTATCAGCGCTGTAAATGCTATCAGCACACCAATCAGCAGCGAATATGGCATTCTGAAAATGGACAGCGTAATCACAAACATCGTACCCAAAATCACTGCTTCTACACATTGTCCTGTTAAAAATCCTGAAAACGTCCTATAGGTCAGTGAACATACATCCAGCACCCGTTCGGCTTTTGTCCGTGATAAAAATGCATACAGTACTTTTCTGATCTGTACATGTAGCTTTTCCTTCTGCGCCAGAACATAGCAGGCAAAGGAAAATGCTATAAAAAATGTTGCAATACCACTCACGATACTCTTAGCTGCTGCAAATGTGGTATTCATCACACTGCCCGCTCCGTTTCCGACTGAGGAAAGCAGCCAGTCGGCGAGCTTGTCCATATTGAACTCTAAACCGGAAATAAAATCGGTAACCTCTTTGTTATGATTGAAAAACTCCGCCATCCATTTCTGCATACTGGGAACAAAAGCCTCAATATTCGCAGCCAGACTGGTAAATGTATTCCCAAGCTGCGGAATCAGGAAGAAAATAACCAAAAAGATCACACCAATGACAAGGACAATCGTAATAATCATACTGACCGGTCTTGCCAGCTTGTCCTTTAAGTGCTGCCATTTCAGAGATTTCCCTGCTGCCTTTCCGACAGCCTTCTCACCCTGATCAGATGCCTCCTGACTGCTCGTTTCTGCGGAAGCATCCTCACTCCCGTCACGAGTCTCCAGCACTCTGCTTCCAAATAGTTTCTTCTCCAGAAATGTCATCGGTACATTGATGATAAAGGCTATCGCCCCTCCCAATACAAACGGAAACACAATACCCCAAAGGAATTCAACTGCTGCCAGCACAATATTGAATTTCCATACTCCCACAAAAATCAGTATCGTAAACAGAATCAGTCCTCGTATCTGCTTGATTGTCAACTCATTTTACCTCCATTTTCAAAAACGAACCAAAGCTGGCGTCCCTGTGGTTATGACTGCCTTCTTGTATTCTACCTTATTATGGCTTTACTGCCAAATCTTTTTTCCATGGAGAAACTCTCTTGTTTTTATCATCTCATTTCAGCAAATGTTTCTGACATTCCTGCAACCAAACTCCACTGACGCTCCATATAGCTTTTGACTCCTGCTACACTCCGTTCATAGTCTGTCTGAACCATACTCACATTATCAAAATTTTCTATCATCGATTGAGCTACACAATAACCACTTTCCATCCCCGATGAAATTCCCTCTCCCATTGGATTGAGAAAGCCCGCAATCTCTCCTGCAAAAAATATTCTCCCTATTCCATAGTCCACCTTACATCCCGGATGAATATGTGGCATAAGCCATTTTTCCTCTTTGACCCGTTGCTTGATAATCAGTCCATGCTTTTCTTCCATGTACACAATAAATCTTCTATAAAACTCTGATATTTTCTCCGTATTCTTAACAGACACTCCTAATACCAGCATATCATCCTTCACATTGAACCATGCGTCATATTCGGACAGCTCCGGTTGCAGATAGGCATAAAAATAGTGTAGATCCAAATCAATAAATCCTTTATTGAAAGTCTGATAGGTTGTTATGTAGTCGTATACGTTTCCCATAATTTTACGTTTAATAGCCCCTACAACACCTTCACAGTCAATTACATACTTTGTTTCCTCTGTATAGGTGCTTTTACTATGTAAAGTTACGGTCACAGAGTCTGACTGCTGCTTACAATCAATGACTGTCACATAATCTCTCACCTCTGCCCCGCTTTCCATTGCCCTCATTGCGAGAAAATGATCAAAGGATTCTCTCCAGACATTCAAGCCTTCCTGTGCGAAGGTACTTTCTTCCCCTTTGTCATTCGTGAAAATCATACCTCGATTATTTGTTGGTGTACACATCGCTGTATCCGGAACAGCTTCTCCAAAATACTTTTCCACCAAGTCCATTGATTTTTTTATCAGCACACCTGAGCAAGACTTATATCGTGGCATTCTGAATTTTTCAACCAGTAATACACGCTTTTTATTCTCTGCTAATATCTTCGCTGCGGTGCATCCTGCCGGACCCGCACCAATTACTATACAATCGTACATCTGTTTTTCCTTTCAGATTTAAAATATCACAAGAAACTACCTAACAAACTACTATAGAATGCTTTTTCCTGTTCAATACTCTTTTGAACACTTTCACTCCTGTTTGTAATTGGCTCCAAAGGATTTTCTAAATCGTAAAGTGCTTTTTCTACTGCTTGTTTTGCTGACTCTACAGTAGTACCCAACACATCCGGATTCTCACCATTATACCATTGTATTGCCCTTTGGACATCCAACTGCGAGATATGGCTCATTTGCCCGTCTGTATTCACTCCAAATCCATTAAGTCCTGTTTCCTCTGCCGCTTTCATCCATGCCTGTCTTACTTCCTCCGGTGCGTTTGGTCCGTAGACTTCAAATCTTCTCTCATTATTATCTTTCAGCAGTTCCTGAACCTTTTCTTCGGATACATTATTGTCAGTTCCACTTACAGCATCAGTTTCTGCCTGCCCTGCTTTTTCTGTCTGCTCTGCCTGTTCTTTCTCTAGCCGCTCTGCCTGTTCCTCTTGAATCTTCTCAATGTCTTTATCAATTTTCTCTATCAGTTTCTTCCATTCTGTTTCCGTAAAGGACTGACCGCCTATCTGATATGTAGGCTCTGTCTCACCGTTTTTAATCTTTTCCTTTATTTGCTCTCCATACTGCTCCAGAGCCTTAGAAAAATTCATTTTACTGTCTGTACTGTCCATATATTCATAGAACTGCTTATTAGAAGTATATCCACTAAGATTACCTGCATCATACTGCATTTGCATAAATTCCTGTACCATCAGCTTGAAATTTCTCTTTTCATTGATATTACTGGAATCATACTCTAAATCTGCACTTGTCCCACCTGCTGCCGACATAAAATCTCTATACGCATTTGTTGTATATCCTTGCACATCACTGTATGTAGAATATGCCAGCATTTCAATATAACTAGCATTGGATGGATCAACTTCTTTTGGATTTACAGCGTATTCCTGTATATCACCATTTTCATCCCAATACTTCACCAGATACTGTGGATTATCATCTGTGTAATTGTCTGCCTTAAAAACAGATGCACTTGCACCATTCGCGAATCCTACGCTTGTTAATGCCTTTGTTCCTGTTTCCCCATCTGACATATGTAATACAATGCCCTGGGATGCACTCGTACTAAACGAACCACTCGCCTGCTCACTTCGTCTGTTCACATTATCCTGATAATAATTTGCATAGTTGTAACTATTAACTCCTGCTATTCCCATACTTCTAGTCTCCTCCTTCAAATCATGCGATAGTATTTATGCCTTTACATCAAATGTTCCTTCTTCACTCTCACTACTGCAAGTGACATCACTTTGTAGTGGAACACCGTTTTTTGCATTTCTCCATGCTTCATTATAAATCGTACACATTTCTGTTTGTCTTGCTGCTTCCGCATTTGTGGTATACATTGTCCAGCCATTATTGGAGTAAGTCGCAACCATCTCTCCATTTTTATCATAGAACTCCATGTATTCACTATTACCTGATGGAAGTTTCTGATACTTCACCTTTCCTTCCAGTATGGTGGCAATTAAGTCTATTGGTTGCAACACCTTCTGGTTATTTTTAGCAACCGCCTTAAGCCCTGAAGTAATGATGCCCTTGCGGTCAGGCGACACCTCCGAGGTATACTTCTTCATCAGTTTATTGAAATCAGCAGACTCGTTTTGAAATTTCCCCTGCGCGAAATCCTTATATGCCTGTTCTACAATCTGATGGTTATACTCAGCATCACTTGTTCCACTCTTTTTTCCGGTAAAAACATAAGGATCACTGAAATCCGGTAAATGGATTCCACCAATACTGCCGGTTCCTGTAAATTGCCTTTGCTGTAAGGATGCACTTGTTGAATTTACCTGCATTGTAACCCTCCACCCAAATGTTAGTTCTTTACCAAGACTTGTTTGTCGTAAACCTGTGCTGCAAAGGAACCTTTATCCACATCTGAAATCTGTTTACTCTTACTCTGCCAACCACTATATACGGTATTTTGCACACCTATATGATTTTGAACTCCTATTGACATATTACTCATCTCCTTATAATAAAAAACAGACAACAAACTCTTCATTCAAAAGGTTCGCTGTCCGTAGCTGTTCTGGTCATCCATGTAGTATTTATATCGGTACGTTGATATCATTTCCTTAGAAACTAATAGTCCAGCTGCTGATCCTCGCAATTTATAACCTGCTCTGCCATAATATGCTTTGGTCTTGAGTATTTATCTCATGCCTTTCTGTATGCTTATTGTGCAATGATTGTTACTAAATTCTGATACCGCTCTGTCTCTTTCACAATGTCTTCCTTTGATACCCCGTAATATCGATAAATATCCTTTTGTATAGGTTCAAATCCCCTGCCACTATACTGTGTTACAATCAATCCACGATTCATTTCCAGTTCCACCTGCATGGAACCATCTTCACCCTGATCCAGTATAAACAGGCGATAATCCATATTGAAAACTTCCGGGGACAGTTTTTCCACAATTGCTTCAGCCTGCTTCTCCCACTCATCCAGCTCTATATGCCACCTTGCAACTGCTTCTTTATCGTGAAAATCTGTTAATTCCGGCTGTTTTGGCAGCAAATCAAGCTGCTCCCTTTGCACCAGCGAAAAACGCATTCTTCGTATATATACTTCATAAAACGGATACGCATGATCTGCTTCTCTCATGCCATAGTGCTCTTTCATGTAACAAATCGTTTCATCAAGTGTATGTGTTCCGGGCTCAATGGATCTCCGGGCTTTCTTGATTCTATTTCGATGCTTTCTTATCATAAGTGCATGCTTGCATCGTTTGATTGGATTCTTTTCTTTATACTTGCTACCTACAAGAAAAACTGATGTAGGACCATCGGAACCTCCGATCATCGAAATCGAACCTGCTGCTTTACTCATTAATACCTCCGAAATTATATAGCATGATCATTTCTATGCATTATTTATCGACAGGTGCGTGGTTAAATATTACCTATTGTCAATACATTTATATTCTACTCTTCTTTCAGCATTATCTTTTATGATTTTTAAATACTCTTGACAAGAGAACTATCGTTCACTATAATACAGGTGAACGATGGTTCTCTATGAAAGAAGGTAGATAATATATGAACACAAAGGAAAACATTCTGCTAACAGCGCTTAGGCTGTTCGCAAGAGACGGATTTGAGGCTGTTTCAGTTAGCCAGATAGCAGGTGAACTGGGAATGGTGAAAAGTGCACTCTATAAACACTACAAAAACAAGCGTGATATTTTTGACAGTATTACGGAACGGATGGACGAAATGGATAGTGAGCGGGCAAAGGCCTATGAAATGCCGGAGGGAGACATGGAGAAAATAGTAGATGCTTATAAGACACTGCCTCTTGATCAGATCCGCTTATACAGCAAGGCACAGTTCCAGCATTGGACACAGGAAGAATTTCCTTCTCTCTTTCGTAAAATGTTAACATTGGAACAGTTCCGCAGTAAAGAAATGAGTGAGCTCTACCAAAAGCATCTGACATCCAGCCCTGTTACCTATATGAAAGAGATTTTTATGGGTATGGTGGGTGATGAGGCGCAGGCAGAGCAATTGGCACTTGAATTTTACGGACCAATTTTCTTACTATACAGCCTCTATGACGTGGCAGAAAATAAGGAAACGGTAACAGCTCTCCTAGATACTCATGTAGAAAGGTTTTCCGAGAATCTGAGAGCATTGGAGGACTGTACAATCAGTCAGAGAGGAGACAAAGCATGAAACTTTATTTTGGAAATTCAACCACAACGATAACCACCATTCTTTTATTTGCATTGCTGGGATTTATGGGATATACCATCTGGCATCGGGCAGATATTGAGTTTTGGGGACGACGCAGTCTATTCCTTGCATTCTTCGGTCTGTTGATTTGTTGCTTTGCCACAGCGCGAGACGGATTAGATAAAACAATTCAGTGCGCCATTGATGGCAGCTGCGCTCCCGGAATCTTTCCACTGATCAGCTTTCCCAACCTGATTGGCTGTGTTGGAGCGGCATTGATTTTGATTGCCGGGATTGCAACACTTTTCAGCAAAGGTCAGCAAACCAGGGAAATCTGGTTTTACGTGATGTCAGGCGGAACATTGCTCAAAATCGTGACGCTGGAAATTGCAAGGGTGGTGTTGTAAGAATGAACATTTCCACAACCTATTCCAAATTATCGAGATGAATGAGAGAAAAACATGAACAAAAAAGTGAGACAATATTTAGGGCTGCTGTTGTCCGTAGTTGCCTATTATATAATCCATGAGGGTGCACACTTGTTATACGCTTTGGCAATTGGAGTATTTAAGAGAATCAATTTCATGGGACTGGGAATACAGATTGATATCTATACGGAGAAAATGACAGATGTTCAAATCGGTGTTTTTTGCTTGGTCGGTGCGACGGCAACATTGGCAGCAGCATGGTTGTTGACTGCATTTAGAGAAAAGATATGCAAAGTTAAATCACCTGTGTTCCGTGCGGCGGCATATTACATTACCATTGCCATGCTATTTGTTGACCCGTTGTATTTGAGCATTTTGTGTGTTTTTTTCGGCGGAGGAGATATGAACGGGATTTCATTACTTCTGCCGGAAACAGCGGCAAGAATCTTATTTGCGGTAATTGGAGTGCTTCATGCTTTTGCCTTTATGAAGCTCGTTCTGCCTGCATACCAAGTATCCTTTCGAAAGACAACCTAAAAGGCACCCTTTTCAGAGTGCCTCATAGTTTATCTATTATGCATGACGAATATTGGTATACTCAGAAATCTCACGGTTGATCG
>JAUNSO010000083.1 GCA_030539165.1 bacterium | reverse complement strand
CCACCACAACTGACATATGTCACTAAAAATCCATGACATTCAACTCCTGACAATTCCTCATTTTTCTTGTATACTGACTATATTCGGTGAGAAATATCATTTTCACACACATCACCACATGAGGAGGACACCACACCATGAAATACATATGGAGAATCATTGTTATCATATTTTGCGTGATTATTGTCATCGGCTTTGCTTTTATGACCAGAATCATGCCACAGACCCGCAGCAATCTGTTTGTATTCAATGACAGATACACGGATATGAAGCAGGTATACGAAAACACATTTGAACTGTCCAAGGTAGACAAGATCCAGATAGATTATGGCTCAGAGGATATCGAGATCTATCCGTCCGAGTCTGCAGATCTGGAAATCAAAGAATTCATGAATTATGATCCCAATAAAAGTGAGCTGAGTACACTCTGGCGTACAGGAGGGACACTGGCAATTGAAGAGGGAGATCATGATTACATATTCTTTTCAGGCATCGGAAAGCACAAAAGGATAGAAATCTATATCCCCGAAGACTACAGTGATGCTGTATCGATTCATCTAGGCAGTGGCAAACTGGCCATTGATATGGACATGATTCTGACAGAGTTTGATCTAGATCTACAAAGCGGATCAGCAGCCATCGGTAAGATTGATGCGGAGAAATCTGATATTGATCTCTCAAGCGGAAAAATCTCTATTGATGAACTGTCAGGCAGACAGGACATTGATGTTTCCAGCGGTAATCTGGAACTGGGCATGACCACAGGGGACGGAGATTATCACTGTACATCCGGTCAGATTGATCTGAAGGTTTCGGAAGTAGTCGGAGATATGAACATAGATGTTACGAGCGGAAAAATAGATGTTACATTACCGGAGGATTCAGAGTTTTTATATGAGTCAAAAGTGACGTCAGGAGACATAGATACGTACTTTGAAACAAAATCAATTGACGATGATGAACGCGAAGCATCTGTAGGCAGCAATCCGTCAAATCGTGTCAAGGTGAAGGTGACGAGCGGTAAAGTAAATCTGGATCAGTACTAAAAAGGACTACTCCTTTATCTACTCATTTGCTATAATAGTAAATGAAGTCGGAGATCAGGGAGGTGTCCTATGGAAATCAAAGATATCTTATCAACACTTACAACTGAAGAAAAGATACGTTTGTTATCAGGTGTCGGCAGCTGGCATACATATGACTGCAATGGGAAGGTACCGACGATCATGATGACTGACGGACCGCATGGTTTACGAAAGCAGGAGGCCGAGGAGTTCTCAGATATTAATAAGAGCGAGGTGGCAACCTGCTTTCCGACTGCCAGTGCAATTGCAAGCAGCTGGAATACAGAGGCAATCAGTCAAATGGCCGCCGCCATTGCAGAGGAAGCGCTAAAGGAAAAGGTATCTGTTGTACTGGGGTGCGGGATCAATATCAAGCGTTCGCCTTTGTGCGGCAGAAATTTTGAGTATTTTTCTGAGGATCCATATCTGGCAGGCAAGATGGCTAGTGCATACATCAAGGCTATGCAGAAGCATGGAGTGGGGACATCACTGAAGCATTTCGCAGCCAATAATCAGGAAACTCGCCGACAAACATCAAACAGTCAAATCGATGAGAGGGCACTTCGAGAGATTTATCTGACAGCTTTTGAAATGGCAGTGAAGGAGGCTCAGCCGACAACGGTTATGGCATCCTACAATCTGCTGAATGGAGAACATGCCTGTGCCAGTCGTCGTTTATTGACTGACATTTTGAGAAACGAATGGGGCTTTCAGGGAGCAGTCATTTCCGATTGGGGAGCCGTAACAGACATTGTACAGTGCATTAAGGCCGGTATGGATCTGGAAATGCCGGATAGTCAGGAATTACATATAGAACCGATCAGAAATGCATTAGAGGATGGAAGTCTGACGATGCAGGAACTGGATCAGGCTGCAGAACGCGTCTTACAGCTGGTTATGACTCAGGCAGAGAAAATACAGGATACTGCCACAGACTATAAAGCGCATCATGAACTGGCCCGTGAACTGGCATGTGAATCTGCCGTATTGCTGGAAAATGACGGGATGCTGCCACTTGAACATGCAGATAAGGTCATCGTAGTGGGTGAACTGGCCTGCCATATGCGGTTTCAGGGCGGAGGCAGCAGTCATATCACGACTGCACCAACGAAAAATGCAATAGAAAGCCTGCAGGCTAAGGGTATTGAGGTCATTTATGTGCAGGGCTATCATAATGAGAAGGACAAGCCGGACGACAGACTGGAACAGGAAGCAGTAGAAGCAGCAAAGCAGAAACTTCCGATTTTGTTTTTCGGAGGATTAACAGATGAATTTGAAGGAGAGGGGTATGACAGAACCTCACTGAAGATTCCATCCTGTCAGACATCGCTGTTAAAGCAGATTCTGCAGGTCAATCAGGATGTTGCATTTATTTCTTTTGGGGGTTCGCCGATGGATCTGCCGCAGGCAGGTGATGTCAGGGCTATCCTGCATATGTATCTGGGAGGTCAGGCAGTGGGTGAAGCCTGTGCAGACCTGATCACAGGAGCAGTCAATCCCAGTGGTAAGCTGGCAGAGACGTTTCCGTATGCTATGGAGGATATACCGTGCAGAAGGTGTTTTGCACCGGATAGTGATGATGTTGAGTACAGAGAGAGTATATTTGTCGGATATCGTTACTACGATTCATATTATAAGCCCTGCCGTTATCACTTTGGATACGGGCTGTCCTATACAACATTTGAATATAGTAATTTCAAACTCAGTACGTCCAGATACAGTGGCGGCCAGCTGATGGCTTCCTTTACCCTGACCAATACAGGCAGTCGTAAGGGTAGTGAGATTGCACAGGTTTATGTGGTGAATCCAAAGGAAAACTACATCAGACCCAAGAAGGAACTAAGGGAGTTTGTAAAGGTATCTCTGGAAGCAGGAGAGAGCAAAACCATTACGATTACTCTGAATGAGAGAAGCTTCAGTCTGTATGATACAGACAGAGCTGAATTTATCGTACCCTCAGGAGAATATAAGATCTTGATCGGCGCATCACTACAAGATATCAGACTGGATCAGGACATTGAGGTGGAGGGAGTGCCATATGACAGAGACGACACAGAACGGCTCAGTGAGTACATGTCGATGGGCAACACAGAATCTCCCGAGATATCTGAAAAGCAATTTGAGCTATTATACGAAAAAGAACTGAGTCATCTGGACGATGTAAAAAAGGGAGAGTTTACGCTTTATCATTCATTTGAAAAGCTGGCGGCGCATTCTTTACTCGGAAGTCTGTCACTGGCGTATGTGAAGCACACGCTATATAAGATGAATCGGGGAAAACCAAAGGATGATCCTTCTGTCAGGATCCTGATTGACGGGGTGAGAGAAAATACGATTGCATCTCTGGCCTGCGCCAGCGGAGGACTGTTTCCGCCGGGACTGGCCTCAGCCATTGTACTGTCAGCCAACGGACATCATAAAGAGGCGATTGCCAGACTGTTTGACCGTAAGAAAAAGGGCTTTTAAATCCAGGCTCCGTCTATTGCAATCACCTGACCTGTTAAATAAGAACTGCCTGCACACAGAGATAACACAGCTGAGGCGATATCCTCCGGCTGTCCAATCCTGTCTGCAGGTATTTCTTCTATTATAGTATTAATTTCATCAGGTGTCAGATGACCGTTCATTTCTGTATTGATCATACCACAGGCCAGTGCATTGACCTGTATTCCACTCGGAGCCAGTTCCTTTGCCAAGGCTCTCGTAAAGGCATTGACGCCACCTTTGCTGGCGGAATAGGCGACTTCAGTGGAGGCGCCGACATTACCCCATACAGATGAAATGTTGATGATCTTACCATGTTTTTCTCTCAACATCAGGGGAATGGCATATTTGGAGCATAAGAAGACAGAGGTCAGATTCGTGCCGATGACGCGATTCCATTCCTCCAAATCCATTTCATGCAGCAGTCCGATGTGGGATATGCCTGCATTGTTGACCAGAACATCAAGATGATCAATGGAGAAAAAGAGCTTTCGTACGGTTTCTTCTTGACTGATATCGCCAATCATTGTTTTACATGTGACGGTATACTGATGCTCCAGGTCTTTTTTTAGCTCGGACAGGAATGCTTCATTTTTATGACATGCAAGAAACAGATCATAGCCGTTTTGTGCCAGCGCTGTTGCTATAGCACGTCCGATGCCTCTTGATGCTCCTGTTATGAGTGCGGTTTTTCTTTTCATTTCGTGCCTCTTTTCAAACAATTTTCCTGATCATTTTAACAATAGTATAAATGAGAGAATGCTGCTTTACAATCTTTTTTCGTAATTCACAATATTTGGGGTGATAAATTTCGAATTGAAATATTTACCACAATATCTAGAGAAATTCGTTGAATAATAATAAGAGAGATGATAGAATAATAATAGTTTTGGCAAAGGAGAGAAATAATGGGTAAGTTATATGATGTTGTGATTATCGGATCGGGTCCTGCCGGGATTACTGCGGCTATTTATGCGAAGAGAGCGGGATTGGATGCGTTATTGATTGAGAAGGCTTCGATGGGCGGCGGACAGGTGCTGAACACCTATGAGGTTGATAATTATCCGGGACTGCAGGGGATCAACGGATTTGATCTGGGAATGAAATTTACGGAACATGCGGCAAAGCTGGGAGTGGAAACGATAGAGGCAGATGTAACGGATATTGATGTCGCGGACACGATTAAGCGAATCCACACAGATAAAGATATTTTTGAGGCGAGATCCGTAGTCATTTCAGGAGGGGCGGAACACAGAAAATTAAAGGTGCCCGGAGAAGAAGAGCTGGCAGGCATGGGAGTGTCCTACTGTGCTACCTGTGATGGTGCTTTTTTTAAGAATAAAACAGTTGCGGTTGTGGGCGGCGGTGATGTAGCACTGGAGGATGCCATCTTTTTGGCACGTGGATGTGAAAAGGTATATCTGATTCACAGAAGAGATGAGTTTCGAGCAGTAAAGGTACTATGTGATGCCGTGAAGGAAACTTCAAATATAGAGGTCGTTTGGGACAGCGTTGTGACTTCAATCGAGGGAACAGAACAGGTAGAGGCTTTGAAAATCCAGAATGTATATACCGGAGCAGAGTCCACGATGGATGTTAACGGAGTATTTATTGCAGTCGGCAACATTCCAAACACAGGATATATTAAGAAGATCAAAAAGGATGTGGCGGGATATCTGATTGCCGGAGAGGATTGCGCAACAGACGTAGCCGGAGTATACGCAGCCGGAGATATCAGAACAAAAAATCTTCGTCAGATCGTGACGGCAGTAGCGGACGGGGCCAATGCGATTACAAGTGTTCAGGATTATTTATTGCATATGGAAAATTGATGCAAAGCTTCACTTTCGGTTGACTTTTTATATGGGGCATGGTATATTTTATTACGGATGTAACAATTTTGTAACAAATGATTGATACAAAAGATAGAGATACAAAACTACAATTTGGAGGGTTACGATGAAGAAAGGGGTACTTAGGGCAGCAGCATTCGGTTTGACATGTACGCTTGTATTAACCGGATTTTCAATACCGACGGATGCAGCCTTACTTACATCCATATTGCCGGCTGCAGGGGGAGCACTGGTAGTTGGTGAAGGCGTATCGGTGAAACAGATCGAGAAAGCCAAGCGTGACCAGATTGTTACAAAGGCACGTAATAATATACAGACCATTCAGGAATCATCCGTTCCGACTACAGCAACACCGGCCGGAGCAAATAAAACGGCTGATACAACAGCCGATACAAAAACAGATACAACAACAGCCAATGCTACACCGGCATCAAGTAATGCAGTCATTTCTGTCGGACTGCCGGCCGCAGGCGGAGCTGTTGTAACGGACACTTCCGTTAAGAATACAACAGAGACATCAACTGCTCAGAATCATACAACGACAGCAACACCGTCAGCAGCTACACCCGCAGCAGATCCGACAGCAACAGCAGCGCCTGCAGCAGATACAGCATCAAATGGTTCGGTTTCAGACAATAGTGTGGCAGCAGCAGATGCAGCAAACCAGACGCAGACTGGAGCGGTTCCTGTCATAGAAATTGGAACCACAGAGGATACTGCTAAGAAAGAAGATTTTTCAGGGCTGATGATTGCTCAGGTTTCTAATTATGTGAATATCAGAGATGCAGCCAGTGAAGAGGGCGAAGTAGTCGGAAAGCTGTACAATAACTCAGCAGGTGAATGGCTGGGAGCCGAGGGCGACTGGTACAAGATCAAATCCGGCAACGTGGAAGGTTATGTAAAGAGTGAGTTTGTAGTAACAGGAGATGCAGCAGTAGCACTTGCCGCAGAGGTAGGCCACAGAGTGGCTGTTGTTACAACAACAACATTGAAAGTAAGACAGGATCCCAGCACCGAAGCAACTGTTTTGGGTCTGGTACCGATAGAAGATGAATTGACCGTAGTTGAGGAAACTGAAAACTGGGTCAAGGTATCCATCGAAGAAGGTGATGGATGGGTATCCAAGGAATTTGTCGATGTTTCTACCGAGTTTGTAAAGGCTGAGTCCAAGGTGGAGGAAGAGGCTCGTCTGAAGAAAGAAGAAACAGCACGTAAACAGGCACAGGAAGCAGCACGTAAGGCACAGGCATCCAATAAGACATCAACGTCTTCAAGCGGATCCTCTGCACCTGTAGCGACAGTATCGGGAAGCGGTACAGGCTCAGCAGTTGCCAACTATGCATTGCAGTTTGTAGGAAATCCGTATGTATATGGCGGTACAAGCTTGACAAACGGTACAGACTGTTCAGGATTTACAATGGGAGTATACAGGAACTTTGGCGTATCCCTGCCTCATTCATCAGGTGCTCAGCGAAGCATGGGCTACGATGTAGGTGGTATTGGAAATGCACAGCCGGGTGATATTGTATGTTACTCAGGTCATGTAGGTATCTACATTGGCGGCGGTCAGATCGTACATGCCAGCACCGCAGCTACAGGTATTAAGGTTTCAAACGCAGGATACAGATCAATCTTATCAGTAAGAAGAATCTTCTAGAATAGTATTGTAAGGTGTGAAAGCAGCTCATCGAAGGATGGGCTGCTTTTGAGTTCACAGTCAATCCGGCAGGAAATAATATAAAAAAGTTGTTACAAAAGTATTGACAAAATATCAAATATGCAAAGTGCACAAATTGTAGAAAACGGACGAACAAAGTCGTGGAGAATGCTGTCGATTGCCTAAAAAGATATCCACAATCAAATGGGTTCAAAAATGCGCAAATTGTACTTATACACCAACTTATACACATTATCCACAAAATTGAAAAGAAAAAATGAGGAGAATTTTGAACAAATGTTTTGTTGGATTATAATAAAATTAAGAAATTGTAAAAAAA
>JAUNSO010000027.1 GCA_030539165.1 bacterium | reverse complement strand
AAGCTAAAAGCGAGGAAATAGGAACCAAAAGGGAATGGATATTAGGAAGATATAGAGGTTAGCAAGTCAAAAATACCTCTAAAGAATATGAAAGATTAGTCGATATATATAATATATAGATCTTGTCTTTATTGAAGTGCGTGGTACAGTGTAGTACAAAGGTGGGTGCCGGATGTATTGCAAAAATGGCAGAAATGTAGTAAAATATATAGACAGGATTGATATTGTAACAAGGCATGGATGCCGTCGTCTAATCAAAGGAGTGATCATATGGCAGGAATATCAGGTTTAACATCAACGTGGGATTACAGCTCGTTGTTTTCTAGTTTATCTTCGTCAGGCAGCAATAGCAGTACATCATCGACAGGATCCTCAATGTATCTGAGTGATTATGCAAGCAT
This sequence comes from bacterium, assembly GCA_030539165.1. Taxonomy (GTDB): domain Bacteria; phylum Bacillota; class Clostridia; order Lachnospirales; family Lachnospiraceae; genus JAAYYM01. Next base: position 38,134 of record JAUNSO010000027.1, on the reverse strand, counting down.
CAAAAACGGCAGTTATTCAAAACTGCTGAAGGCTTATTATGCAAAGAATGATACATCGAGTACAGCAAAGACATCTGATGAGATCGAAGAGAGCGCAAAGACAAATTCAACAATCAGCACAGATGCAAAGGCATTGAAATCATCTGCGGATGCATTGATTGCAACCGGTTCCAATTCCGTCTTTAATATGAAGGAAATGAAAGATGAGAATGGCAATAAAAAGACGGACTATGATTATGATGCTATCTATAAAGCAGTCAAGAGTTTTGCAGATAACTATAATAATCTGGTCAGCTCTGCAGGAGATTCAGACTCGAACTCTGTACTGCGCAAAACTTTGTCCATTACGAATGGAACAAAGAAAAATGCAAATCTGCTGAGTCAGGTCGGTGTATCAATCGGCGAGGATAATAAGCTGACGGTAGACGAGAAGACATTAAAGGCAGCCAATATCAATGATTTGAAGGCATTGTTCAGCGGTGTAGGTTCTTATGCATACAATGTATCTTCTACAGCCTCCATGATCAACAGTGCAGCAACGAATGAGATCCAGAAGCTGAATACATATACATCAACAGGAGCATATTCTTACTCTGCAAGCGTTGGAAAGATTTACGATGGAGCAATCTGATCTATGAGTATCAAACATACAGCCCCGGCTTTGACAGAAGCCGGGGTATTTTTTTGGCTTTTTTACTTATGGAGTTCATTATGGATTTCTGTCATAATAATCTCTTGTCTACCTCAGTAAGATAATGTTATGATTAGAGTTAGCGGAAAGGACAGGGATTCATATTATGGAACAAAATCAACCACATGAACCGCAGCAGACGCATAAGCGCCGGCAGAGATATAGAGGAACACATCCGAGGACATTTCAGGAGAAGTATAAGGAAATGCAGCCGGAGAAATATGCAGAGACGATAGACAAGGTGATACAGAAGGGAAGTACGCCGGCGGGGATGCATATCTCTATCTGTGTGCAGGAGATTCTGGATATTTTGCAGATTCAGCCGGGACAGACAGGGATGGACTGCACGCTGGGATATGGCGGACATACACTGGAGATGCTGAAGTGTCTGAACGGCAACGGCCATATGCATGCCATGGATGTAGATCCGATTGAATCAGTCAAGACACAGGCACGGCTGGAGAGGCTCGGCTATGGACAGGACAGACTGACCATCTGGCACAGAAATTTTGCTGAGATCGATCAGGTAGCAGCAGAGGCGGGAAAATTCGATTTTATTTTGGCAGATCTAGGTGTATCATCCATGCAGATCGATAATCCGGACAGGGGTTTTTCTTATAAAAGAGAAGGTCCTCTGGATCTCAGACTGAATCCGGAAAAGGGCATCTCAGCAGCCGAACGTCTGCAGGACATTACCCGGAACGAGCTGACAGGCATGCTGATGGAGAATGCAGATGAGCCATATGCAGAGAAGATCGCCAAGGCAGTGACAGAAGCGCAGCGCAGAGGGCAGAAGATCAAGACAACCACAGAACTTCGTACCATCATAGAAAATGCACTCTCCGATCTGAAAGGGGAGGAAGGCAGAGAAGCGGTGAAGAAGTCCTGCCAGAGAACCTTTCAGGCACTACGAATTGATGTAAACAGTGAGTTTGAGGTATTAGAGGAGCTGCTGGAGAAGCTTCCCGGAGTATTGAATCCCGGTGGGCGGGCAGCCATCCTGACCTTCCATTCCGGTGAAGACAGACTGGTCAAAAAATCATTTCAGTATTATGATAAAGAAGGCCTATATAGTGAAATCGCAAAGGATGTGATCAGACCATCCGCTGAGGAATGCAACCGCAACCCGCGTGCACGGGTGGCAAAGCTACGCTGGGCAGTCAGAGCATAGTAAGATAGAAACAAGGAGGACAATGATATGAAATACCGTGAATTAGGAAAGACAGGACTACAGGTCAGCGAGATCGGACTTGGAGGAGAATGGCTGGAACGCCATAACACCGAAGAAGTGAAGGAAGTCATTACCTATTGTATGGAACATGGCATTAACATCTTGGACTGCTGGATGTCAGAGCCAAATGTACGTTCCAATATCGGACTGGGTATCGAGGGGCACAGAGAGCATTGGATCATAGAAGGTCATATCGGTTCGACATGGCAGAACGGACAGTACGTTAAGACTAGAAAGGTGCCGGAGGTGAAGATCGCATTTCAGGATCTGCTAACCAGACTTCGCACAGACTATATCGATCTGGGTATGATTCATTTTGTAGATGAGCCGGCAGAATTTCAGTCTATTATGAACGGAGAATTTATTGAATATGTTAAGAGCCTGAAGGCTGATGGTACGATCCGCCATATTGGACTCAGTACACATAATCCGGAGGTTGGCAAGCTGGCAGCAGAGAGCGGGATCATAGAGATGATTCTGTTCAGTATCAATCCCGCATTTGACATGCTGCCTGCTACAGAGGATCTGAATACATACTTTGCAGAGGATTATGATGCATCACTGGGCGGAATCGCCAAAGAGCGTGTGGAGCTGTATCAGATCTGCGAGCGTGAAAATGTCGGAATTACAGTGATGAAGGGATACGCAGGTGGAAGACTCTTTGATGCAGCGGCATCACCGTTTGGAGTTGCCCTGACTCCTGTACAGTGTCTGCATTATTGCCTGACCCGTCCGGCAGTAGCAAGTGTCATGGTTGGCTATGATACATGCGAACATGTTGATGCTGCTCTGGCATATGAAACGGCATCAGAGGATGAGAAGGACTATGCAAGTGTACTTGCATCCGCACCGAAGCATGCCTATGCAGGACAGTGTACCTATTGCGGACACTGTGCACCCTGCCCGAATAAGATTGACATTGCAATGGTAAATAAACTGACAGATCTGGCAGCAATGCAGCCGGAAGTGCCCGCGTCACTGAAGGCACATTATCAGGAGCTGTCTGCAAACGCAGAGGACTGTATCAGCTGTGGTGGCTGTGAGACCAGATGTCCGTTTGGGGTCAAGGTAACAGAGAAGATGCAAAAGGCAAGAGAACTGTTTCAATGAATGAAGAGATCACAAAAGAGAAATACACAGACTCAAAAAGAGCAAAGCATTCTATCAAAAGCAACAGACTCAGGGTGTGCCGATTCGGAGTCTGTTGTCTGAAAGTATTCTGTATCACCTGTGTGATGGCAGTGACCGGTCTGATTGTGGCCGCCTTTCAGATGCTGCCGGACAGATGGCTTATCTGGACGGAAGTAGTGTTGTGCTGTGGATTAATCGAAGCTCTGCTATTTTGGACAGGTATAATATGTGTATACTGTACCTCTGTGCAGCTCGGAATCAGGTATCGCATCATCGGAATAGTATGCGGGATGATTCCTGTTGTGCATCTCGTTATATTAGGAATGATCATCCATACTGTATCGGAGGAACTGCGGTTTGAGACAAATAAAGAGCGGCTGAATCTGGAACGGAGTGCAGAACAGATCTGTCATACCCGATATCCGCTGCTGATGGTTCATGGTGTATTTTTTAGGGATTTCAGATATCTGAATTACTGGGGCAGGATACCGGAGGAGCTAATCAGAAACGGAGCATGCATTTATTATGGGAATCATGAATCGGCAGCCTCGGTGGAGGTCAGTGCACAGGAGTTGACGGCGCGGATCAAGCAGATCGTGTGTGAAACCGGCTGCGAAAAGGTGAATATCATAGCACATTCCAAGGGCGGACTCGACTGTCGTTATGCGATCAGCCACTGCGGAGCAGCACCTTATGTAGCATCACTGACGACCATCAATACACCACACAGAGGCTGTGAGTTTGCAGATTATCTGCTGCAGAAGATACCGGAGAAATCAAGAGAACAGGTGGCAGGTATGTACAATAAGGCACTGCGCAGACTGGGCGATCGGAATCCTGATTTTATTTCTTCTGTTACAGATCTGACTGCCTGCAGCTGTACAAGGCTGAATCAGAATATTCAGACGGAAGCAGCCAGCAGATGTTTTCAGAACATATATTGTCAGAGTGTCGGCTCCAAACTGAATCATGCTGTGAACGGCAGGTTTCCTTTGAACTTCACCTACCCGCTTGTCAAGCACTTTGACGGAGCAAATGATGGCCTGGTATCAGAGAAATCTTTTGCATGGGGCGAGCGGTATGAGCTATTAACGGTTCAGGGAAAGCGTGGAATCTCTCACGGAGACATGATCGATCTGAACAGGGAGAATATCCCCGGGTTTGATGTACGGGAGTTTTATGTACAGCTTGCAGCAGGATTAAAACGCCGTGGATTATAATTATGTTAATTAATTATGTAAATGTATTTTGGAATAGATTACCAGACACAAAGAAAAAGACGGAGAGTATCATGATGAAGAAAATGATCCTGTTTACAATGGGAACACGTGGAGATGTGCAGCCCTACATATTTCTCTCACAGGCATTACAGAAGGCAGGATATGAGGTGACACTCGGAACACATCCATGCTGGAGTTCACTTGTGACGGAAGCTGGGGTTACATTTACACCGATTGGACCGGATATAGATATCGAGCTGGAGGCGGCGGTGATACGAGGCAAAGAAAAAAATGCCATGCAAGCCATGCTGAAGACGATGAAATTTGTGTTTCGTATCGTAGAGCAGTCATCGGCAGAAATTTATCAATGCTGTCAGGGAAAAGATCTTGTCATCGTCTCACACAGCCACATCGGGGCAGCAGAAGCAGAGGCACTGCAGATACCAACTGTCGATGTGACGCTGCAGACCGAAACGATACCGGAGGAAGGAAAACCACAGACGGTCGGACAGAGACTGTTTGGCAGACTGTTCAATGCAGCCATCAATCCGATGATCGTCAAACCATATAACAAGCTTCGTGAAGGCTATGGGCTGTCAAAGATCAAATCAATGGATCAGATGATGTCACAGCAGCTGAATCTGATTCCAATCAGCCGCTATGTCATCGAACCGAGCTCGTACTGGGCACCGCAGCATCATATGACAGGCTACTGGTACGATGAGGGCACAGCTGCATATGAGCCGGATCCGGAGTTGAAAGCATTTCTGGAGCAGGGAGACAAACCAATGATACTGGCACTGGGTGCGATGTCCTTTGAGGCTGCAGAGGAAAAGGATAAGCTGGAGCTTTTTCTGAAAGCATTTGAAAAGACAGGGAAGCGAGCCATCATACAAGGCTTTCGAAAGACACTGATGAACTATACTTTGCCGGACAGCATGATTGCAGTCGGTTCCGTGCCGCACAGCTACCTGTTCAGGCAGGGCTGCTGTGTCATCCATCACGGCGGTTTTGGAACATCAGCATCTGCAATGCTGTATGGAGTTCCTTCTATTATAATACCGCATGCACTGGATCAGTTTGGCGTGGCAGAACGATTGAAGAAGCTGGGTGTCACGACAGAACCACTCAAAGCAAGCGAACTCAGTGAAGAAAAACTGATTGACAGAATAGAATATTTATCAGGAAATTACGATACTATCTTAGAAAAAGTGAAAACACTTTCCAGTCAAATGGAGCAGGAGCACGGACTGGACACAGCAGTCAGACTGATCCGCGAAGTGATAGCAGACGTATAATCAAAAGAGTACAAAGAAGGACAGGAAACAGATATGTTAAAGATTTTTTTAGTAGAAGATGAATTTGTTGTCAGAGAAGGCATCAAGAAGAATATAGACTGGAGTGCACACGGCTACGATTTCTGCGGCGAGGCAAGCGACGGAGAGCTGGCACTGCCGATGATCCAAAAGCTGAAACCCGATATCGTGATCACAGATATCAAGATGCCGTTTATGGATGGTCTGGAGCTGAGCAGACTGATCAAAAAGGAATTTCCGTGGATGGAGATCATTATTTTGTCAGGCTATGAGGATTTCAAGTATGCCAAAGAGGGAATCAAGATCGGTGTGGCAGAATATCTGACCAAGCCGATCAGCGGCAATGAACTCCTTGAGGAAGTCGAAGCACTTGCGGATAAAATAGAAGAAAAGCGCAGAGAACGGGAAATCAGTGAACAGTATCAAAAGGAAATGCAGGAGAATTTCCTGCAGGAACGAAAGAATCTGTTTCAGTATCTGGTTATCGGCTCCAAAACAGTACCGGAACTGCTGGATCTGGCAGACAGACTGAGTATTGACCTCACTTCTATGTACTATAATATCGTCCTGATCATGACACAGTCGATGAATCACGCGCAGGAGGAATACTCCAACAGTCTGATCGAGATAGAGCAGAAGCTAGGTGAAATCAATGATGAAACACATATTTTGATGTTTGACAGGAATCTGGAGGGAAAAGCGCTGCTGTTCAAGGCTGACTCGGCAGAGGAACTGGAGCAGATACAAAATGATTATCTGAACAGGATGAAGGATATCCTGATACCATATACACATGTCCGCTACTTCGGTGGAATCGGAATGCCGGTAAACCGTCTGACAGAGCTGCCGGTATCCTTTGAAAAGGCCAGTCATGCATTTGCACATCGTTATCTGGTCAGAGAGAGTCTGGTCATCAATAGTGCAGAACTGGAGCAGGGCAGTACACCGGAAGAAAAGGACTTCGATATCAGCAGTGTGGATCCGAAGCAGATGGACAGACGCAAGGTGCTGGACTTCCTGAAGCTTGGAGAACCGGAGGAAACAAAATATTTTGTGGATGAGTTTTTCAAGGGTCTCGGTAAAAATGCACTGGAATCCAATATGTTCAGACAGTATATCGCGATGGATACGTATTTCTGTGTTGCAGAGTTCGCCGAGAGTCTGCTGTTTCCCAAGGAAGAAATCGAGCCATTAGATATCTCTTCCGGAGCGATGCAGAGTGCAGAGGGGACTATGAGATATATCGCAAGGATTATCGAGAAAGCATTGGATCTGCGGGAAAGGTCAGCCAGCAATCGATATGGGGACATTGTGGATGAGGTGATGCAGTATATAGATGAGAATTATGCAGATGAAGATCTGTCCTTGAACCTGCTTGCTTCTCATGTGAATTTTTCACCGAACCACCTGAGCATGATTTTTAGTCAGCAGACAGGCCAGACATTTATCAAATACCTGACAGATTTCAGGATGAATAAGGCGAAGGAACTGCTGCGCTGTACAGGCAAGAGAAGCAGTATGATCTGTTCGGAGGTAGGATACAAGGATCCACATTATTTTTCGTACCTGTTTAAGAAAACGCAGGGCATGACTCCGACACAGTATCGTGAGGGCAAATAAAAAAATAAACTGATATCATAGAAAAACAAACTCTTTTTCAATCCAAATAGAAAAATGAAACAATCAATGATTTATCTGAATGGATTTGTTGCGAGATGCGATGTAAGATAACAGCATCAAAGGAATGGTCCTTTGACAGACAACATATTTAGGAGGGAATAAGAGTTATGAAAAAGAAATTTTTAGCAGTCATTATGGCAGCAACAATGGTACTCGGATTAACAGCTTGCGGCGCTAAAGAAGCAGCACCTGCAGCAGATGCAGGAGCAATGATCAAGGTTGGTATCATCAACAACGATCCTAACGAGTCTGGTTACCGTACAGCAAATGATAAAGATTTAAAAGAGACATTCTGCGAAGCAAACGGATACGAAGCATCATTCGCATACAGCCTGAAGAACGACGAGCAGATCACAGCAGCTCAGAAGTTCATCCAGGATGGTGTTGATTACCTTCTCCTTTCAGCAGCAGATACAGCAGGCTGGGATTCAGTATTAAAGGATGCTCAGGACGCTGGTATCAGAGTCATCTTATTTGACCGTACTATCGATGCAGATCCTAGTCTCTATGAGGCTTCTATCGTATCAGATATGGCTAAAGAAGGTCAGACAGCAGTTGACTGGTTAAAGGGACAGGGACTTTCAGAGTACAATATCATCCACTTACAGGGTGTTATGGGTTCAGCAGCACAGAAGGGACGTTCAGGCGCTCTTGATGATGCAGTTGCAGCAGACGGATGGAAGCTTGTTACACAGCAGACAGCAGAGTGGAATGCAGAGAAGGCTCAGCAGATCGTTCAGTCAGTTATCGATTCAGGCGATTCCTTCAACGTAATCTATGCAGAGAACGATGATATGGCTAAGGGCGCTGTAGCAGCACTTGACAAAGCTAACATCGCACACGGCGTAGGCAAAGACGTTATCGTAATGGGCTTTGACTGCAACAAGTGGGCACTGGAAGAATTACTGGCTCAGAACTGGAACTATGACGGACAGTGCAATCCGTTCCAGTCATCATACATCGATGAGATCATCAAGACTCTTGAGAGCGGCGGAACAATCGCAGAGAAGACCGTTATCATGGACGAGAAGGGCTTTGACGCTTCAACCATCACACAGGATGATGTTGACAGCTACGGCATCTAATTCATAATCAAGCTCTGGTAATTTGAAAGAGTAATAAAAGCGCGGCGCAATGTAATGAACATCTGAATACTTGCGCCGCGATTTTAATCATAAATCAAAGAAGGAGGCGAACCCACTCGTGAGAGACAAAGCCATATTAGAAATGAAGAATATATGCAAGAGCTTTCCAGGTGTACTAGCTCTGCAGGGAGTGGACTTTACGCTGTGTGAGAGTGAGATTCATGCACTGATGGGTGAAAATGGTGCAGGTAAATCTACACTGATCAAGGTGCTGACTGGTGTTTACGGAAAAGATGAAGGCCAGATCTATCTCAGGGGAATCGACAAGGCAGTTGCAATCAGATCTCCTCAGGATGCACAGAACCTGGGAATCAGTACCGTATATCAGGAAATTACATTATGTCCAAATCTGTCAGTGGCAGAGAATATGTACATAGGACGCAGCAAAAATATCTATCAGAACTGGAAAAAGATGAACGAAGACGCAGGCAGGATTCTGGAATCACTGGATATTCAGGCACAGCCGACACAGCAGTTAGCCAGCTGCTCCATCGCTGTTCAGCAGATGGTAGCAATCGCACGTGCTGTAGATATGGACTGCAAGGTACTGATTCTGGATGAACCGACATCCTCATTGGATGAGCAGGAGGTAGAAAAGCTGTTCAAGCTGATGCGTAATCTGAAAGAGAGAGGCGTCGGCATTATCTTTGTAACACACTTCCTGGATCAGGTATACGAGGTATGTGACAAGATTACAGTTCTTCGAGACGGAAAACTGGTAGGAGAATATGAGATCAAAGATCTCCCTCGTGTGCAGTTGGTTTCCAAGATGCTCGGCAAGGATCTGGATAATCTGTCAGATGTACAGGGTGAGCAGAGAGTCTACAACAAAGATGATAAATCCGTACCTGTTTTTGAAACAGAGCAGCTATACAGCAATGCAGGCATCAAACCATTTAATTTCAATATCCATAAGGGAGAGGTCAATGGCTTTACCGGTCTTTTGGGATCCGGACGTAGTGAATGTGTGCGCGCCATATTCGGTGCAGACAGAGTACTTGGCGGTACAGTCAAAAAGAATGGCAGCCATGTCAAGATCACAAAGCCGATTGATGCCATGAAGAGCGGCATCGGATATCTGCCGGAGGATCGTAAGAGAGACGGTATTGTAGGAGATCTTTCCGTACGTGATAACATCATATTGGCATTACAGGTCATGAAAGGATTTTTCAAACCCTTTACAAAGGCGGAAGCCAATCAGTTTGCAGATGAATATATCAAGCTGCTGGGTATTAAGACAGCATCAGCGGATACTCCAATCAAATCATTATCAGGAGGTAACCAGCAGAAGGTTATCCTGGCTCGCTGGCTGCTGACACATCCTGAATATCTGATTCTGGATGAGCCGACACGTGGTATAGATGTCGGAACAAAGGTTGATATACAGAAGCTGGTATTAAAGCTGGCATCAGAGGGTATGAGTATTACATTTATCTCATCTGAAACAGATGAAATGCTGCGTACCTGCTCCAGACTGATCGTTATGAGAGACCGTAAGGTCGTAGGAGAACTTTCTGGCGAAGAACTGACCCAGAACATGATCATGAGTACCATAGCCGGAGGTGAGAAAGCATAATGCAGGCACAAAAAACAGGAAAAACAAAAGTATCCGATTATTTTGGAAAATTATTTGGACGGCAGATATTTATCCCGATTGCAGCATTATTGCTGTTAGCAATCTTCAATCTGATCGCCGACCCATCATTTTATAAAATCACATATGGCTTCAACAGTGCAGGAGATCCTGTATTATCCGGTTATCTGATGACGATTCTGGATTATGGCTCTGAGCTTGCAATCCTTGCTATCGGTATGACACTGGTCACAGCGGCATCCGGCGGACAGGACATCAGCGTAGGCGCAGCCATTGCCATCAGTGGAAGTGTGGTTCTGAGAGTCCTTTGTGGCACAAACTCCAGACCGGAGACACTGCAGGCACCGATCATCGTAGCATTTCTGGTCAGCTGTGTAGTAGCGATGCTGTTCGGAGCATTTAACGGGACACTGGTTGCATATTTCAAGATCCAGCCGATGGTAGCGACTCTGATACTGTTTACCGCAGGACGTTCTATCGCAGCATGGATCAACAACAATGAACTTCCGATCATCAGTGAGCCATCCTTTAGCTATTTTGGAGGTTTCATTCCGGGCATTCCGATTCCGACACCGTTTTTCATTGCACTTGCATGTGTGCTCGTGATGACGCTCGTTTTACGCTTTACAAATCTGGGACTGTATACACAGGCAGTCGGTATCAATGAGAATTCCTCCAGACTGAATGGTCTGAATCCTGCCTTTATCAAGTTCCTGACATTTGTGATTCTTGGTCTGTGCGTCGCAGTGGCTGCATTGATCAAGGTCAGCCGTCTGTCTTCCATTAATTATTCTGTTATAGCCAAGGATATAGAGATGGATGCGATTCTGGCGGTTGCACTCGGAGGAAATCCTCTGAATGGCGGTAAGTTCAATATGACAGCCTCTATACTGGGAGCATATGTTATTCAGTTCCTGACGACGACTCTCTATAAGATGAATGTATCCTCAGATGCACTCTCAGCTTATAAGGCAGTAGTGGTTATCTTCCTCGTAGTCATCAGTGCACCGGTTGTCAGAAACGGCATATCAGATTTCTGGAAGAAATTAAAGTTAAAAGTACGTGTAAAGGAGGCTGCATAATATGTCGAAGAAAACAAGAAACATTACAGATACCAATCTGTTGCTGACGATCACAATTGTTGTTTTCTTTGTGATGTATATCGGTGCCATCCTGATTCAGGGAAAAGGATTTTTGAAACCTCAGACCTTCTTTAATATTTTAAATGCCAATGCAGCACTGATCATCCTGTCCTGTGGTATGAGTCTTGTCATGATTACAGGCGGAATCGACATTTCGGTCGGCGGTGTGACGGCACTGGTCAGTATGTGCTGTGCAGTCTATCTGGATTACCATAATGGCAATCCGTTCACAGCGATGCTGATCGCTCTGGCAATCGGAGTAGCATTCGGACTGGTACAGGGATTTTTGATCGCTTATCTGGATATACAACCGTTTATTGTCACACTGGCCGGTATGTTCTTTGCACGTGGTATGACGACGATTGTCAATACAAACCCGTTCAACGTAGAGAATCAGGCATTTGTAGCTCTGAAGGAGACACGTATCATCATACCGGGTCTCGGCTCTATCAATAAGCTGGGCAAGTATGTAAATGCTTATGTTGAGATCGGTGTGCTTGTTGCTGTTTTAGTTGTCATCATACTGTTCTGTGTTCTCAGATGGACAAAGCTCGGTCGTGGCTTCTATGCAGTCGGTGGTAACAATCAAAGTGCATTGATGCTGGGTATCAACGTAAAAAGAACAAAATTTCTATCCTATCTGCTCTGCGGAATACTGGCAGGCATAGGTGGATTTGTCTACTTTATGCACGTCGGATCCGGCTCTGCATCACATGCGAGCGGAGCAGAAATGAATGCAATTGCATCCTCCATCATAGGCGGTACGATGCTGACAGGTGGTGTGGGAAATATCATAGGTACATTTTTCGGAGTGCTGTCACTCAGCACGATCCAGAATATCGTATCCTCTGCCGGACTCGATCAGGCATGGTGGACCGGTATCACAATCGCTGCCATGCTCTGCCTGTTCCTTGTAGTACAGAGTGTGGTTATGGCGCGTAAGAAGAGAGCAAACTAATCAGACAGCCGCCACTTTGGTGGTTAAATGAATGATTGTATCGTGGTTTTGGAGAAGTGGAGCGTCGAATAACGCTTCACTTCTCTGTTTTCTCTTATTTTTTTGCACGGTAGAAATTGCATATCAGCGTTGATTCTGTTATAATAGTGCTAATTTGTGACTTTGAGGAGGAAACTAGAAATGAATTTTGATACAGTACAGGTTTTGATTGCCATGCTTTGTTATATGGTGATCGTCATTGGAATCGGTCTCTTTTTTATGAAACGTTCCAATCAGAACAGTGAGGAGTTTTTCCTTGGCGGACGTTCACTGGGACCGTGGGTAGCGGCGTTCAGCGCAGAGGCATCTGACATGAGCGGATGGCTGCTGATGGGACTGCCGGGAGTTGCTTACTGGTGCGGACTGGCAGATGCTTTCTGGACAGCATTCGGTCTTGCAATCGGTACTTATCTGAACTGGCTGATCGTAGCGAAGAGATTGAGAGGATATTCTGTTGTGGCAGATAATGCCATTACACTGCCGGACTTTTTCAGCAATCGTTTCAGAGAGAATAAAAAAGTCCTGATGTTGATCGCATCTATCTTTATTCTGGTATTCTTTACAGTTTATGCATCCAGCTGTTTTGTCACATGCGGAAAGCTGTTCAGCACATTGTTTGGTGTGAAATATATCTATATGATGATCGCAGGTGCTGTTTTTGTATTGATTTATACATATCTCGGCGGCTTCCTTGCGGAGAGTGCATCTGACTTTATGCAGGCCATTGTCATGATCCTTGCCCTGTGTACGGTTCTGATCTGCGGTGTCAGTGCAGCAGGCGGACTTGATGTTGTCATTGAAAATGCAAAAAGCATCCCTGGCTATCTGGAGTTCTTCGGGATCGCATCTCCTGAGGTCGTAGACGGAGTACAGCAGGTAAACGGGAACCAGCCTCTGTTCGGAGCAGCAGGTACATATGGCTTCTTAACTGTATTATCTACGATGGCATGGGGACTTGGATATTTTGGTATGCCGCAGGTATTACTGCGATTCATGGCGATCAGAAAACCCGGAGAATTAAAAAAATCACGCAGAATCGCAATCATCTGGGTTACGATTTCTCTGGCAGCAGGCGTGTTTATCGGTATTGTCGGCCGTGCACTCTATCCGACAGCTCTGCAGACAGCAAGTGATGCAGAAAATGTATTTATTGTATTGGGAACCAGCTTATTACCGCCGCTTCTGGCAGGTGTGATTATGGCAGGTATTCTGGCAGCTACGATCAGTTCTTCTGATTCTTATCTGCTGATTGCAGCATCAGCATTATCCAAGAATATCTATCAGGGAATCGCCAAGAAGGATGCTACGGACAAGCAGGTTATGAATATGTCCAAGCTGACACTGGTAGTGATCTGTATCATCGGTGTACTGATCGCCATGGATGAGAACAGCGTTATCTTCAAGATCGTATCCTTTGCATGGGCAGGCTTTGGAGCTACATTTGGTCCGGTGCTTCTGTTCTCATTATTCTGGAAGAGAATCAACCGTACAGGTGCCATTGCAGGTATGCTGTCCGGCGGTATTATGGTATTTGTCTGGAAGCTTTGCCTGAAGCCTATGGGTGGAGTATGGGGCATCTATGAACTGCTTCCGGCATTCATCATTTCCTGTATCGTGATCCTTGTCGTATCACTGCTGACTCCGGCACCGTCAGATCAGCTGAATCAGGACTTTGATGCAGCGAAAAACTATAATGGATTATAACAGCCGACCGTCTGGGCAGCATGATCAGAGTGCGCCCGGACGGTTTTTTAGTACCATCAGGAACCCGATAGCGCAGATTATATGGAGGAATTGAGTATGGAATTACTATCACTGGAACAGGAATTGAAGGAAAATGCCTATCCCGGCAGAGGGATTGTGATCGGCAGATCAGCAGACGGGAAAAAGGCTGTCACTGCATACTTTATCATGGGCAGAAGTACAAACAGCAGAAACCGTATCTTTGTAGAAGACGGACAGGGCATCAGGACACAGGCATTTGATCCGTCCAAGCTGGAGGATCCGAGTCTGATCATCTATGCACCGGTCAGAGTACTCGGACGCAGAACCATCGTTACCAATGGAGATCAGACTGATACGATCTATGATGGCATGGACTGCAAACTCACATTTGAACAGTCACTCAGATGTCGTGAATTTGAGCCGGACGGACCCAATTATACGCCGCGTATCTCCGGAATCCTGACGGTAGATGAAGGAAAATATGACTATGCCATGTCTATTTTAAAGAGCAATAACGGCAGTCCGGATGCCTGCAACAGATATACATTTGCCTATGAAAATCCGACAGCCGGAGAGGGACATTTTATCCATACCTATATGCATGACGGCGCTCCGCTGCCGAGCTTTGAGGGTGAGCCCAAGCTGGTCAGTGTATACGACGAGATCGATGCCTATACCAATATGATTTGGGACAGCCTGAATATGGACAATAAGGTATCTCTGTTTGTCAGATTCATTGATATAGCAACAGGAGCATATGAAACCAGAATTAAGAATAAAAATCAATAAAAATACGGAGGATCAGTTCATGAATGAAATGCAGTTAAAATACGGGTGCAACCCGAATCAGAAACCATCCAGAATCTATATGGAGGATGGCAGTGACCTGCCTGTGACCGTACTAAACGGAAAACCGGGATATATCAATTTTCTGGATGCCTTTAACGGATGGCAGCTGGTCAAGGAACTGAAGGCAGCAACAGGACTGCCTGCAGCAACCTCATTCAAGCATGTATCACCTGCAGGAGCAGCAGTCGGAATTCCACTGACAGAGACTCTTGCAAAGATCTACTGGGTGGATGATCTGGGTGAACTGTCACCGCTTGCAAGTGCCTATGCGAGAGCCAGAGGAGTAGACAGAATGTCCTCATTTGGTGACTTTATCGCACTGTCAGATGTGTGTGATGTGGATACAGCCAGACTGATTAAGAGAGAGGTGTCTGACGGCATCATCGCACCGGGCTATGAGGAGGAGGCACTGGCTCTCCTCAAGGAAAAGAAGAAGGGCAATTATAATATCATTCAGATCGATGAGAACTATGTACCGGCACCGGTCGAAAGAAAGCAGGTATACGGGATCACATTTGAACAGGGCAGAAATGAACTGGATATCAACAAAGACCTGCTATCCAATATTGTAACGAAGAATCAGAACATCCCTGAGTCTGCATTGAACGATATGAAGATTGCGCTGATTACGCTCAAGTATACACAATCAAATTCTGTATGCTATGTCAAGGGCGGACAGGCAATCGGTATCGGAGCAGGTCAGCAGTCACGAATCCACTGTACGAGACTGGCAGGACAGAAGGCTGACAACTGGTATCTGCGTCAGGCACCCCAGGTACTGAATCTGC
This sequence comes from bacterium, assembly GCA_030539165.1. Classification (GTDB taxonomy): domain Bacteria; phylum Bacillota; class Clostridia; order Lachnospirales; family Lachnospiraceae; genus JAAYYM01. The sequence continues at coordinate 22,625 of JAUNSO010000027.1, read as the reverse complement.
CGTTTCTGGATGATCTGGGACGCCCGGAGAGAGACAATGCAATCGACCTCTATATCGGTGATGAGTACGAGGATGTACTGCGTGAGGGAGAGTGGCAGCAGCGCTTCAAGGAAAAGCCGCCTGTGTTCACAAGTGAAGAAAAACGTGCATGGCTGGATGGCAATACAGATGTCACACTTGGATCGGACGCATTTTTCCCGTTTGCGGATAATATTGAAAGAGCCTTTAAAAGCGGTGTCAGATATATCGCACAGCCGGGTGGATCGGTACGTGACAGCCTCGTGATCGATTGCTGTGACAAGCACAATATTGCTATGGCATGCACAGGCATCAGACTGTTCCATCACTGACCCGTATGCGCCTGAAAAGCTGATATCTATGGACATGCAGTAGATTTTATGATATATCTATTTATGGGAAACAAAAATGTGCGGGGGCATACATATGGATATCAAGGACGTGGAAATAGGGCAGGAGATCATCGTAGAAGCACGTAATCAGGTGGATGAGATCCAGTTTGTGACTTCTGTAATCAGAAAAGAAGAAAATCATAATATTATATATACGAGTACCATAGAACATGAGGGTAAGATACTGACCTTTGATACGGTAGAGGCACGTGTGCTGGTAGAGGTTCCGGGTGAGAAACCGATTCTGTTTCGTGGAGCAAAGATCATTCCGTGTAAAGGGGAAAATCAGCAGAAAATCTATCGTATCAAGGTGGATGGTATCGGTATCGAATATAACCGTCGAAGTGCATTCAGATGCTTTCTGGGACACAACACGAGTCTGACACTTGAAGATGATTCCAAACAGTATCGTGCCATCCTGAAGGATATCAGTTCTACAGGCTTTGGCATCGTGCTGACGAGCGATGTACTGCCGCCGGAGAAGCTGGAAATCGGCATGAAATGCAATACGACGATCAATGACAGGATTGACCGGTTCAATAACGTCAATATCGGTCTGCAGGGAACGGTCTGCAGGGTCACAGAGGTAGACGGCGGCAAGTATGTCTGCGGCTGTGAGCTGCTGTTACGTTCTTATGAGATCGACAAATATATCAGTCTGAAGGAACGCATCAATCTGGCAAGAAAACAGATGAATGCCAATGCAGGCTCGCGATACGAGCCAAAACGAAAATCACAGTGAGGATATAGCAGATGCAGTATTTCAAAAAGCACAGGGTTTCGTACAGCGTGATGCTTCTCAGTGCGCTCTCCTTTATTCTGATCTATGGAACCAATATCCTGAATGTAACATATACTGACTGGCTGCTGTGTGGGGGAGACCTTTCACAGCACTATTTAGGTTGGAAATTCTTTCGGTGTGCACCATGGCAGTGGTACATCGGTATGATGAACAACATTGCCTATCCGTACAGTGAGTCAGTGATCTTTACAGATTCTATACCGCTGTTCGCGGTTTTTTTTAAATTATTAGCGGGCATACTGCCAGGATCATTTCAATACTTCGGACTCTGGGGGCTGCTGTGTTTTATCCTGCAGGGCTATCTGGCATCCGTGATCCTGCGCAGATATCTGGAAAGAGAGATCCATGTCATAATTGGCAGTCTGTTTTTTGTGTTTGCGCCGATCCTGCTGCGCCGGATGTACTGGCATACGTCTCTCGGCGGGCAGTGGCTGATCCTGTTGGCACTGGTTTTGTTTGTATACTATGATGAGTGGTCTGAATCATCCGGCAGAACGGCCGGAGTATGGGGACTGATGGGGGCGCTGTGCGCCTCTGTGCATATTTATTTTGTTCCGATGTGCGGGGTGATTTTATTTGGATTTGTATGCATTGACCTTTGGAAACGACGGAAGCTTTTGCGTGCACTGGCGCCGGTAGCAGCATATGCAGCAGGTGCGGTATTCGTGGTATGGTGGCTGGGTGGATTTCTCTCCGGTATGGATGACGGAGCACCGGGACTTGGTTATTACAGCTTTAATCTTGCAGGGTTTTGGAATACGCAGGATTGGTCTTTTTTCTTTCCACAGATGAAAAACTACGCAGACGGACAGTATGAGGGCTTTGCCTATCTGGGTTTTGGCTTTTGTATTCTGCTGGTGTTTACCCTTTTAGCCATGCTGCAGTATTTCTTTTCTGAACAGCTCTATCACAGGGAGCATCTTGGACAGTTTGGCAGAGAACATATCCATGTCGGCATCTGTATCCAGATGGGTCTGCTTTCAATCGCGATGGCGGCTTCCCAAGAGGTTTCCTTTGGCTCGAAGCTGCTGTATCAGATTCCGCTCTCTCATGCAGTCGAGGAATTATGGGCAGTATTTCGTGCATCGGGCCGTCTGGTCTGGCCGGCGGTCTATCTGCTGATGCTCTTTCTGATCGTGACAGGAGCACGCGGTGTGGCTTATCTGGATCGGAAATATCCGACATTTCCAAAGAGGGGGCTAAAATCAACAGCAGCGGTGGTGACGCTTATATTGGGCATCAGCTTTGTCTTTCAGATTGCCGATCTGCATGAGCAGCTATGGAACAAGCATAATGAATTTGCCCCGATACAGATCTACAGCAGTGAATTAGAGAGTCCATTTTGGGAAAAGGCTGTGGCGGAAAAAGAGATCAGGCATATTGTCTTTGCAGATAAGGATCATATGAATCAGGAGCAGCTGTATTCCTTTGCCGACTTTGCCTCGGAGCACGACATCACGATCAATGACTTTTACTTTGCACGTGCCCTGACCTATCCGATACAAGAGGTGGCGGAGGATTTTATGAAGCATCCCAATCAAAATACGCTCTACATATTCACTGAGGAAGCCAGAGAACAAAGCAAAGCGTACGATTTTGTATATTATGAAGAGGACGGATTCATCATCGGCGTTACAGATGCATTCTCCTTCTGACAGCCTCTCTCAGACGTGAACGTGTGATGATGGTCAGCAGTGCTATGATGATGATGGCACAGGCAACCAGGACAACAGAGGCCCATGTGATGCGGATGACTCCGTCGAAGTAGTTGCGGAGCAGCATTTCCAGTCCAACACAGAAGACAGCCACCTCAGCAAAAAGATAGATCGCAGTAGAGAGGATGGAGGTCTGAAAAAACCGGTGCAGGAAAGTAAACAACAGCACGAGCAGTGTTACCATACAGGTAATCGGGATTCCAAGGCCGGTATACCATGCGAGCCCCGAGTATTCATAGGCAATGATACCAAGATACAGGGCTACCGCTACACCATCGAACAGTATGGACAGATAAATCGGCAGTCGTGTATAAATAAACAACGGAATTGAAAATACCCAAAGCAGCAGGCATGCTCCAATGATATAGAAAGACCAGAAGCTTCCCTTAAATACGAGAAGGTTCAGGAGTGCACATGCAATTGCAGTGGAAGCAAGCACAACAGAGGACAGAATGGCGAGGTCAGTACGTTTGACACGCTCTACCTGTCCTTTTTTTGTAGAAAAGGGTGGCTTTGCATTTTCATCCCTGACAGATGACAGATCAATGACCGGAGTGTTGCAGAGAGCGCAGCGCGTGGCTGTCTGATCCAGCTCTACTCCGCAATGTACACAGTATGACATATTATTTGTCCTCCATATGTTTATTTGACTCTATTTTCACGTGGATCCCGTCCTGTACCAGCTTGCGGAAGAAGTATTCCTCCACATCACTTTCAATGATGCTGCTGGCAAAGTTAATGGTCAAAAGATCCTGATAGCTGACAATGGCACAGTTGGTTCTTGCCGAAAATGGCTGTCCCATATAGATATCGAACCGTTCTACATAGGGCTCCATTTCAGGGGGCACCTTGATCATGCCCATATTGGTCAGACCGGCGGATGACTGGCGGTCCTGTACCCGAGTGTAAAAGGTCTTGATGATAAAATCCTTCAGAAACAGCGGTATGATCCGGGAGACCGGATTGGTCTGGGTTGCGAGGTTTGTCGTGATGTCACCGTTCAGAAATTTATCATTGATATAGTACCGCATATAGTGATGCACCTGCAGCAGGATTTCCTCGAAGGTGTATTCACCCAGGCGGGGATCAATCGAGGGATAAATCATGGAGATAAAGTTTCTGAGGGTAATGGACGGGAAGAAGCGGCGCAGATTGACCGGCATAGCGATCTTGACCGGACGTTCCCGGAAGGGATGCTCAGATTTCTGCTTCAGCATCAGTGAATATAGCAGTACAGCGTTTAAGTATTCTGTAATAGACGCTCCATAGGATTTTGCAGTCTTGATCACCTGTGTGGTTGACATAACACCACAAATAATGTTTAGAGTATAAAAAGGCTCCGCAGTACCACGGACGCGATAGGCACGTTCCTGACTTCTGCCGCGGTGAACCTTGGAATTGGCATAGCGGATATAGGCATCCTCCAGCTCCTCAGCAGCAGGAAGCTCATGAATATCCAATACATAACCACCGGTGCTAATCTCGTGACCGAGCAGCTTCAGATATTCTGCCGTAATCGTCTGCAGTACATACATGCCGCCGCTGCCATCTGCCAGTGAATGATGTGATTCAAAGGAGATGCGGCGTCCATAATAATAGATGCGGATCAGATAGCGGTTATTTCCCTTGAAATGCAGTGGCATGCAGGGATTGGATATATCAGACTGTACAAATGGACCGGGACGGTTATTGGGCTCAAGATAGCGCCAAAACAGTCCCTTTCTGAGTGCTACTTTAAAGGAAGGAAAACGTGGCAGAGTCATATTGACAGCCTTTTGTAATAAAGCAGGCTGTATATCCTCTTTGAGAAGGACTGAGAGCCTGTATACAGAAGAAAAGTTTTTGCGCTGCAGAGTCGGGTAGACATTTGCAGACAGATCCAGTTTGTACCAGGATTTTCTGGAAGCTGTTCTCGCGATTTCCGTTGCCATTCAATGATTACCTCGTTTTGATCGTTCATTCTATCTAAGGACAGTATACCCCAATCACTACAGGTTGAGCAAGAAATACTTGAGAATTCCCATTTGGGGTGTTATGCTGATAGTGTTTGGAATCAGGAAAGGAGCAGCATATGGCATTAAAGGATATCAATATGGATTCGCTGGTCAGTAAAATGGCAGACAGAAGAGCCGACCGGAATAACAATCAAAATGTGATGGCGGCTATCAAACGTATGCATTCTTTTGTAGAGAATGTGGATATTGATAAGCAGCGTCATACACAGGACAGCTTTGGAATTCTGTTCGGAGCCAATAAGGAGCTGGAATTCGAGCAGATCAAGATCGGCCATATGAATGCAGAATGGACGAGGCTGAGACATTCTCACAGGAAACAGCCTGTGATTCTGTATTGCCATGGGGGCGGCTATGCAACCGGCAGTACCAAATATGCACGTACAGTCACTTCAAAATTTGTGGAGGCAACCTCTATGTCTGCACTGGCCTTTGATTACCGTCTGGCACCGGAGCATCCGTATCCGGCAGCCATTGACGATGCAGTCAAGGTGTGGGACTATTTGATGTATTATGGCTACGGTGCAGAGGATATCATCGTAGTGGGTGACAGCGCAGGCGGCAATCTGGCACTGGAGCTGCTGATGCGCATCAAGGCAAAAAAGCGTATGATGCCAAAGGCACTTGTATTATTATCTCCATGGACGGATCTGACCTGTGCAGGAGAGACACAGGAGTCGCGGGCTTCGATCGATCCGGTACTGGATCATGATTATCTGCAGCTGGCAATAGAGTACTATACAGCAGGAAAGATGGAGCTGGATGATCCGCTTGTTTCACCGCTATATGCGGACTTTACGGGATTTCCACCCACCTATATACAGGTAGGAGACAATGAGATCCTGTTAGATGACTCAAGAATGCTCTATAAGAAGCTGCTCGAGTACAATGTTCTCACACGCATCAGTATCTATGAGGGTATGTGGCATGTATTTCAGATGGCACCATTCAAGAAATCATTTGATGCAGTGAAGGAAGCAGCGGAATTTATTTATGAAATCTGCAAGTAAGAAGGAATCAAAGTGAAATATCTGCAGCAGTTAGCAATCATCGTTACCATTAATTTTATCGGAGAAATCCTGAATCATTTCATACCGCTGCCTGTACCTGCCAGCGTCTATGGTCTGGTGATTTTATTCATCTGTCTGTGTACCGGTATCGTAAAGGTGCATCAGGTCGATGATGTGGCAAGATTTTTACTTGCCATCATGCCGATCATGTTTCTTGCTCCGAATGTCAGCATTATCAATTCCTTTGCGCAGGTGAAGGAGCAGGCTGTATCGTTAGTGATCATTGCATTTGTTTCTATGATGACAGTCATGGCGGTGACCAGTCTGACAGCACAGTGGTATATCAGACTGAAAAGGAAACACAGAAAGACGGAGGCAAAAGAGGATGAGTGAGGTCATAGTCAATTCTGTTTATTTCGGTGCGGCACTCAGTCTGGCCTGCTATTCCCTCGGACTGGTGATCAGAAAACATGTACCGTCAGAGTTATGTAACCCGTTACTGCTGGCTACGATTTTTATCATTATTATATTAAAGGCTTTTCATATTGATTATGACACCTATAATCATGGGGCATATCACATCACGGCATTGATGCAGCCGGCAACGGTCTGTCTGGCAGTACCTCTGTTCAAACAGATACAGGCACTGAAGAAAAATGTAGGTGCGATTCTGATTTCTATTTTCTGCGGATGTATCTCTCATGTACTGGTGGTGACTGGTCTGGGGTATTTATTTGGCGTTGACAGTGTATTGATTGCATCCATATTACCAAAGTCTGTTACGACACCGATCGCACTCGGTATCTCCGCAGAAATCGGCGGGATAGAAGCGGTCACTGTCATTGGAGTCGTCATCGCAGGGATGATGGGTGCAATGGTAGCTCCGTGGCTCTACAGGGTGCTGAGGATACAGGAACCGATCGCACAGGGACTGGGGCTGGGAACGGCTTCACATGCTGTCGGAACATCGAAGGCGGTCGAGTTTGGCGAGACGCAGGCAGCGATGGGGTCACTGGCAATTGTCGTCACGGGTATTATGACCGTAGTCATTGTACCGGTTGTAGCGGGATGGATTCGATAAAACCGCAGAAAATTCATAAAATGAAAAAAGGATTTGAACAGGCGCCGCAGAATATATAAAGTAGGCGCTTGTTTTTGCGCGAGCCATGAGTCAGGTGTCATACAGGAAAGGACAACGGAATGACGATCAGAGAACAACTCGAACTGCGTGAAAAGGAATATCTGAGTCCCCATGCATCTCTGTCAATGAACTCCAGAGGGCGGGAGACTGAGGAAGAACAGTGTGATATCCGGCCTGTATATCAGCGCGACCGGGACAGAATCCTACATAGCAAATCATTTCGAAGACTCAAGGATAAGACGCAGGTGTTTCTGACGCCTGAGGGCGATCATTACCGCACCAGACTGACACACACTCTGGAGGTATCCCAGAATGCCAGAACCATCGCCAAGGCACTGCGCATGAATGAGGATCTGGTAGAGGCAATCGCACTCGGTCATGATCTTGGACATACACCGTTCGGACATGCAGGAGAGCGTGCGCTGGATCAGGCATGTCCGCTTGGATTTGCACACAATGAGCAGAGCGTGCGTGTCGTAGAGGTACTGGAAAAGGAAAGTAAGGGACTGAATCTGACCTATGAGGTCAGAGACGGTATCCGTAATCATAAAACGGCAACCAAGCCGGTGACACTGGAGGGGCGGATTGTCCGCCTGTCAGATAAAATTGCCTATATCCATCATGACATGGATGATGCCATCAGAGGCAGGATACTGGCAGAGGAGGATATTCCCAAGGAACTGCGCAATACACTCGGAAAGACGACGACAGAGCGCCTGGATCGGTTTATACATGATATTATCACAAACAGTGCAGACAAGAATGATATCTGCATGTCTGCCGAGATCGGACAGGCACTCACAGATCTGCGCAGGTTCATGTTTGAGAATGTGTATCAGAATCCACGTGCAAAGGGTGAAGAAGGCAAGGCAGAGCGCCTCGTGGAGAACCTGTATGAGTATTATTTAAAGAATACAGAGCTGCTGCCGCCGGAACTGAAAAAGCTGATGGCAGAACGCGGAGAGCCGGCAGAACGTATCGTGTGTGACTACGTCTCAGCGATGTCCGACCGGTTTGCAATTGCAAAGTTCGGTGAGATCTATCTGCCGGATTCATGGAAGGATTAAGCATGTTGTTGATATAGGAAAAGAGGGTAACAGATGTACTATCCGGATGATTTGGTAGAAGAGATTCGCGCCAGAAATGATATCGTCGACGTGATATCGGGGTATGTACGACTGCAGAAAAAGGGAAGCAACTACTTTGGACTATGTCCGTTTCATAATGAGAAGTCTCCTTCCTTTTCGGTATCTCCTGGCAAGCAGATGTACTACTGTTTCGGGTGCGGTGCAGGCGGCAATGTCATTACCTTTATCATGGAATATGAAAACTACACATTTGCAGAGGCACTGAAGTTTCTGGCTGACCGCGCAGGGATAGCGCTGCCGGAGATCGAATACTCAGCCGAGGCGCGCAAACAGGATGACCTGAAGGCGCGGATCCTGGAGGTCAATAAAGAGGCGGCGAAGTTCTATTATTACGGACTCAAAAGTGATCAGGGGGCGGCAGGACATCAGTATCTGACCGGCCGTGGACTGTCAGAGGAGACCATCAAGAAGTTTGGACTCGGCTATGCTGTGACCGGACGGGATCATATGTACCGGTATCTGAAAGGAAAAGGGTTCTCGGATGATCTGCTGAGACAGTGTGGATTGTTCAATATCGATGAGAGGCATGGCATGACGGACAAGTTCTGGAATCGGGTCATCTTTCCGATCATGGATGTGAACCACAGAGTGATCGGATTTGGCGGACGTGTCATGGGAGACGGTACACCGAAGTATCTGAACTCTCCGGAGACACCGGTTTTCGATAAGGGACGAAATCTGTACGGGCTCAATCATGCACGTACTTCACGAAAAAAGAACATGATCATCTGTGAGGGATATATGGATGTCATAGCCCTGCATCAGGCAGGCTTTGGACAGGCAGTGGCTTCTCTGGGCACAGCATTTACATCGGGGCAGGCCAATCTGCTCAGGAGATATACAGAGGAAGTGCTGCTGACCTATGACAGCGACGGTGCAGGTGTCAAGGCGGCACTCAGAGCCATCCCGATCCTCAAGGAGGCGGGACTGACAGCCAAGGTCATCAATATGCGTCCATACAAGGATCCCGATGAATTTATTAAGAACATGGGTGCGGAAGCATTTGAAGAGCGTATCGCAAATGCGGAGAACAGCTTCTATTATGAAATCAGGACACTGGAAAATGATTATGATTTGAAGGATCCGGAGAGCAAGACGAAGTTTTGCGCAGAAATCGCAAAGAAGCTGCTGCGGTTCGAGGACGAGCTGGAAAGAGAGAATTACATAGAGGCAATTGCCGATAAATATAATCTGGGGTTTGAAAATATGCGCAAGCTGGTCGTCAAATATGCGGCAAAGGATGTGCTGACCCCGATCACTGCCAGACCGAAGTCAGGGATCCAGTCGAAAAGGGATCCTAATGAGGGTATCCGCAAGGCCGAACGACTGCTGATTACATGGCTGACTGAGGAACCAAAGGTCTACCAGATCATTAAGCATCTGATCACACCAAAGGATTTCACGGAGGAGATCTACAGACAGGTGACAGACCTGCTGTTTGCGCAGCTGCAGGAGGGAGCAGTCAATCCTGCCAAAATCGTCAGCTGCTTTACGAACGAGGATGAACAGCGGGAGGTTGCAGCACTGTTTAATACAAAGCTGGAGGAACTCGAATCTCAGGCAGAGCAGGAAAAGGCACTGAAGGATATCATCATCAAGGTCAAAAAGAACAGCATCGAGCAAAAACGGGATGACGGTCAGCCTGAGGATATAGATGTTCTGGCACGTATCATAGCGGATAAGAAGGCCATTGAGGAACTGGAGAATCTGCATATTTCTTTAGATTAAGGATAAACTACTAAACAGTATGGAAGGATGGAAACAACATGGATGAAGCTACACAGGCAAAATTTGATGAGAAATTAAAAGAACTCTTAGAGATTGCCAAAAAGAAAAAGAATGTTCTGGAATACCAGGAGGTCAGTGATTTTTTTAATGACATGGAACTCCAGGAGGAGCATTTTGACAAAATACTGGAGACATTGGAGCAGAGTGGTGTCGATGTACTCCGTATCGTGGAGGAAGATGACGAAGACGAGGAGATCATCCTGACAGAGGAGGATGAGGTAGATGTAGAGACCATCGATCTTTCTGTACCGGATGGTGTCAGCATAGAGGATCCTGTCAGAATGTATCTGAAGGAAATCGGAAAGGTTCCTCTGCTGTCTGCAGATGAAGAAATCGAGCTGGCAAAGAAGATGGAAATGGGCGACGGCGAGGCAAAGAAACGTCTGGCAGAGGCAAACCTCAGACTGGTTGTCAGTATCGCCAAAAGATATGTGGGCAGAGGAATGCTGTTCTTGGATCTGATTCAGGAAGGAAATCTGGGTCTGATCAAGGCTGTTGAAAAGTTTGATTATAGAAAGGGTTATAAGTTCAGTACCTATGCAACATGGTGGATCCGTCAGGCAATCACACGTGCGATTGCAGATCAGGCAAGAACCATCCGTATCCCTGTGCATATGGTAGAGACGATTAATAAACTGATTCGTGTCAGCAGACAGCTGCTGCAGGAGCTCGGCCGTGAGCCGCTGCCGGAGGAAATCGCGGCAGAAATGGGATTGCCGGTTGAGAGAGTACGCGAAATATTAAAGATATCACAGGAGCCGGTTTCTCTGGAAACTCCGATCGGTGAGGAGGAGGACAGTCACCTGGGCGATTTCATTCAGGACGACAATGTACCTGTTCCTGCAGATGCAGCAGCATTTACCCTGCTCAAGGAGCAGCTGGTTGAGGTGCTGAGTACGCTGACCGAGAGAGAACAGAAGGTACTCAGACTCAGATTTGGTCTGGATGACGGCAGAGCCCGTACACTGGAGGAAGTGGGCAAGGAGTTCAATGTTACACGTGAGAGAATCCGTCAGATCGAGGCAAAGGCACTGCGCAAGCTGAGACATCCGAGCAGAAGCCGCAAGCTGAAGGATTATCTGGATTAAGATACTAAGAGATGACAGCGAGGCAGGCAATGGAATTATCTGAAAGATTATTCAACATAACAGAAATGGTGACACCGGGACATGTGGTGGCAGATGTGGGATGTGATCACGGATATGTGCCGATCTATCTGGTACAGGAAGGAATCATACCGCATGCAATCGCAATGGATGTGGGCACAGGCCCTCTGGAACGGGCCAGAGACCATATCAGGGAAGCCGGACTCACAAACTACATAGAAACCAGACTTTCTGACGGTGTAAAGGAGCTGCAGCCGGGAGAAGCGGATTGTCTGATCATAGCCGGAATGGGCGGGCCTTTGATGAGAAGAATCATGGAGGAAGGCCGGAAAGTACTTTCCGAAATGAAGGAGTTTATCCTGCAGCCACAGTCAGAGATTGCAGAGTTTCGTCATTTCTTGCAGGACAACGGATACCATATTATCTCTGAGTCCATGGTGTGCGAGGAAGGCAAGTATTATCCGATGATGAAGACAATCCATGGAGAGATGCACTATACAAACGAAGTGGATTTCCGCTATGGCAGGATTCTGCTGCATGAGGAGAATCCAATACTGAATCAGTTTTTGAGAAAAGAAGAAAAACATTATGTAAACTTAATAGAAGAACTGGAGCAGTCAGGAAAGACGGAGCGCGTAGAAGAACGACGTGAGGAACTGGAGCAGGAGCTGACGTATACACGTGAAGCTCTGGGCTATTTTCAGTATGGTGCTGACGGATTTGACGAAGACTACAAATTACTGTAATTTCATTACACAAGAGGGATTCTTTTATGAAATGCTATGAAATCATGGAACGTCTGGAAGAACTATCACCAACGATGTATGCTGAGGACTGGGACAATGTCGGTCTGCTCGTCGGCAGACGTGAAAAGGATGTCAGAAAGATCTACATCGCGCTGGATGCAACAGACGAGGTCATCGAGGAGGCTGTAAAGCTGCAGGCAGATATGCTGATTACACATCATCCACTTATCTTTTCTGCCCTGAAAAAGATACAGTCTGATGACTATATCGGAAGACGTGTCCTGCGGCTCGCACGGCATGATATAGCCTGCTATGCCATGCATACCAATTTTGACATTATGGGTATGGCAGATGCGGCGGCAGATGAGATCGGGCTGCGCAAGCGGGAGGTTCTCGACATTACCTATGAGGACGATATTGCCAAGGAAGGCATCGGGCGGATAGGCAGGCTGCCGCAGATCATGACTCTGGAGGAGTGCGCAGAGCATGTCAAAAAATGCTTTCAGCTGGAGCATGTCAAGGTGTTTGGTGATCCGGAGGCAACGGTGGAAACAGTAGCGATCTGTCCGGGGTCAGGCAAGTCTGTAGTGTCTGATGCCGTTCTGGCAAAGGCAGATGTCCTGATTACAGGAGATATTGATCATCATACAGGGATCGATGCCAATGCACAGGGACTGATGATCATAGATGCGGGACATTATGGAATCGAAAAGATATTTATTGCATATATCAAGGAATATATACACAGAGAACTGCCGGAGATGACGGTGTATACACATCCACTGGTATCGCCATATACGTTGATGTAAATCAGGCAGACAGCCTTTATGGCAGAACCTCAAAGAGGCAGTACAGCGCAGAAAGAATAATGGAGGAAAATATCGTGGGCGAAGCATTTTATAAGGTTACAATAGGGGATACGCAGAAAGAATATGCAGCAGGCACGACATATCGTGAGATCGCAGAGGAGTTTCAGAAGGACTATGACGCAAGGATCGTACTGGCAATGGTCGATCTAAAGCTGAACGAGCTGCAGAAAAAGCTGAGTAAGGACTGTACGATTGTTTTTAAAACAGTGAAGGACAGAACCGGATATAAAACATACAGAAGAAGTGCCTGCCTGCTGCTGATCAAGGCCATCCATGATGTTGTTGGTGAAGATAAGCTTAAGAAAATCAAGATTGAGTTTTCCATCAGCAAGGGATACTATGTGAATGCATACGGCGATTTTACCATTGATCAGGCCTTTCTAGACAAGGTCAAGGCGAGAATGGATGAGATGGTGGCACAGGACATTCCGATTACCAAGAAATCCTTTGCACTGGATGATGCGGTTGCCATGTTCAAGAAACGCGGCATGAAGGATAAGGAGCGTCTGTTTCGCTATCGTCGCGCATCCAAGGTCAATATCTATGGACTGGAGGACTTTGAAGATTACTATTACGGATATATGCTGCCGAGTACAGGCTACATAGATGCTTATGAACTGTTTCTGTACGATGAGGGATTTGTCATTCAGATGCCGGTCAGAAAAAAACCGGGAATCGTACCGCCGTTTGAACCGCAGAACAAGCTGTACCAGACGATGAAGGAGGCTACCCAGTGGGGCAATGCTCTTGGCATTGACACAGTCGGGGCATTGAATGATAAGATCTGCGAGGGCAATTTCCATGATCTGATCCTGGTGCAGGAGGCATTGCAGGAAAGCAAGATTGCAGATATTGCTGAGGATATTGTGAAGCAGGGCGGCAAGAAATTTGTCATGATTGCCGGACCTTCATCCTCCGGAAAGACGACCTTTTCACACAGATTATCCATCCAGCTGCGGGCGCATGGCATGATTCCGCATCCGATCGGGGTCGATGATTATTTTGTGAATCGAGAAAATACTCCACTGGATGAGAGTGGTAATTATAACTTTGAATGTCTGGAAGCCATTGATGTAGAGGGCTTTAACAAGGACATGAGCGCACTACTGGCTGGAGAGACGGTAGAGCTGCCGAGCTTTAATTTCAAGACAGGCAAGCGTGAATACAAGGGAAACTTCAAGAAGCTGGGGCCGGAGGATATACTGGTCATCGAGGGCATCCATGGACTGAATGACAAGCTTTCCTATGCGCTGCCGGCGGAGAGCAAATATAAAATCTATATCAGTGCTCTGACATCTTTAAATGTAGATGAACACAACCGTATCGCAACAACAGACGGCAGACTGATTCGCAGAATGGTGAGGGATGCGAGAACCAGAGGGGCTTCTGCCCAGAAAACATTATCGATGTGGCAGTCCGTCAGACGCGGCGAGGAGGAGAACATCTTCCCATATCAGGAATCGGCCGATGCCATGTTTAACTCTGCTCTGATCTATGAGCTGGCAGTTCTGAAGCAGTTCGCAGAGCCGCTACTGTTCAGTGTGGAGAAGGATGATCCGGAGTATCAGGAGGCAAAGAGACTGTTAAAGTTTCTGGAGTACTTCCTGGGAGTCAGCAGCGAAAATCTGCCGAATAACTCGATCATCAGAGAATTTGTCGGAGGCAGCTGCTTCAACGTATAGAGCAGGCAGTTTGACGATAAAGCAGTTTTATGTTATTTTGTAACTGTTCGGAACTGATAGAAGGCTTCGAAATGTCACATGAAATGGTTGACATAAATAAAAGGAGGAAATTGTTATGAAAAGGTTCAACAAGGTATTGGCACTTGTGATGGTAGCTGTGATGGCAGTTGCTATGGCAGGATGCGGTAAGAAGGCATCAGATAAGTATCTGATCGCAACAGACACAACATTTGCACCATTTGAGTTCGAGGATGAATCCGGCAATATGGTCGGCATCGATCTGGATCTGCTGAAAGCAATCGCAGAGGATCAGGGCTTCGAATATGAGCTGCAGGTACTTGGATTCTCAGCAGCTGTTACCGCTCTTGAGGCAGGACAGTGTGATGCAGTTATCGCAGGTATGAGTATTACAGATGAGCGTGCACAGAAGTATGATTTCTCTGAGCCGTATTATGATTCAGGTGTAGGCATGGGTGTATTATCCTCATCCGCAATTGCATCCTATGATGATCTGGCAGGCCAGACAGTGGCAGCCAAGGTTGGTACAGAGGGATGTACATTTGCAGAATCTATCGCAGACCAGTATGGCTTTGAGGTTGTACAGTATGAGGATTCTTCCAGCATGTATCAGGCAGTTCTCTCAGGCAATGCAGTTGCATGCTTCGAGGACTATCCGGTTATGGGTTATGAAATCTCCAGAGGAATGGATCTGAAGATGCCCTTAGCTATGGAAGCCGGTAATTCCTATGGATTTGCCACTATGAAGGGTGCACATCCTGAGCTGATTGAGAAGTTCAACGCAGGACTGGCTAATCTGAAAGCAAGCGGAAAGTATGATGAAATTTTAAATACATATGTTGCAAAGTAAGCAGTCAAGGTAAGCAGTCCAATCAAGTATTTCTTGATTTACAAAGGCATATGAAGTAAAATATTAGGGTAGCACTGGAATCGTAAGTGCTGCCCTGATTTTGTATGATCAGTGATTATACTCAGAAACGAGGTACATTATGAAGATTATTGAATTATTTATTCAGTATTTTCCCTCCTTTATGAGTGCTTTGCTCTTCACGTTAGAACTAACGGCTTTGTCATTACTCATCGCATCTGTGATTGGTATTATCTTTGGTCTGTTCAGCGTTTCCAGTAATAAAGTGCTCAAGGGAATTACAAGAGTTTATGTCGATATCATCAGAGGAACGCCTTTACTGGTACAGGCTTTCCTGATTTATTTTGGTATCAGTCAGGCATTGTCATTACGCATCCCGGCGATGACTGCAGGTGTAATCACACTCAGCATCAATGCTGGTGCTTATATGACGGAGATTGTCAGAGGCGGTATTGAGGCAGTCGACAAGGGGCAGATGGAGGCAGCCAGAAGTCTGGGACTGACTTATCCGCAGGCTATGTTAAAGGTTATCCTGCCGCAGGCACTTCGTATGATGATGCCGTCTATCATTAACCAGTTTATCATTTCCCTGAAAGATACTTCTATTCTGTCTGTCATCGGTATCAGAGAGCTGACGATGAACGGCAAGATTATCATAGCCAATAATATGGAAGCCATGAGAATGTGGACGATCGTAGCAGTGTACTATCTGGTTGTAGTCACTGTCCTTTCTAAGATTGCAAAGGTTCTGGAGAGGAGGATGTCCTATGGAAGATAAGAAGAGTAAGATCAGTGTCAAGGGTCTCAGAAAGACCTTCGGGGATCTGGAAGTGCTAAAGGGCATGGATGTAGAGGTCGCAGATGGTGAGGTGTTGAGCCTGATCGGACCGTCAGGTTCCGGTAAGAGTACCTTTCTGCGCTGTCTGAACAGACTGGAAAGAGCCACCGCAGGAACCATCCTGTTAGATGGTGTGGATGTACTGGCGAAGTCTACGAATATCAATAAGCTGCGAGAGAATGTCGGGATGGTGTTCCAGCATTTTAATCTGTTTCCACATCTGACGGTACTGCAGAATATCACGCTCGCACCGATACAGCTTGGCAAGTTAAATAAACAGGAAGCCAATGAACGAGGTATGGAGCTGCTGAAGAAGGTAGGACTCGAGGAGAAGGCAGCTGCTTATCCGTCACAGCTATCCGGTGGACAGAAGCAGAGAGTGGCTATCGCAAGAAGTCTTGCAATGAATCCGGACATCATGCTGTTTGATGAGCCGACATCAGCACTCGACCCGGAAATGGTCGGCGAGGTGCTGGAGGTCATGAAGCAGCTTGCAAAGGACGGTATGACCATGATCGTCGTGACCCATGAGATGGGATTTGCCAGAGAGGTGTGCAACCGTGTGATCTTTATGGATGACGGCTACATCGTGGAGGAAGGAACGCCGGAGGAAATCTTCTCTCACCCGAAGGAACAGAGAACGATAGATTTTTTGAATAAGGTATTGTAAGGATATAATAGATGAGTATTTTAAATGTAGAACATTTGAGTCATGGATTTGGAGACAGAGCGATCTTTCAGGATGTGTCATTCAGGCTGCTGGCAGGTGAGCACATCGGACTCATTGGGGCAAATGGTGAGGGTAAGTCTACCTTCATGGACATCATCACGGGCAAGCTGCAGCCGGACGAAGGCAAGGTGGAGTGGGCGAAGCGTGTACGTGCAGGCTATCTGGATCAGCATAGTGTACTGGAAAAGGGCATGACGATCAGAGATGTCCTGAAAAGTGCATTTGCTTTTCTTTATGAATGGGAACAGCAGATCAATGATATCTATGGTTCCATGGCAGATGTGCCGGAGGACCAGATCGGGGGACTGCTCGATGAAGCAGGAAGCCTGCAGGATCTTTTAACAAATCACGACTTCTATATGATTGATGCAAAGGTGGAGGAAGTCGGCAAAGCACTGGGACTGAGTGCGATTGGCCTGGACTCAGATGTATCGGAGCTTTCAGGTGGGCAGAGAACAAAGGTATTACTGGCAAAGCTGCTGCTGGAAAAGCCGGATATTCTACTGCTAGATGAGCCGACCAACTATCTGGACGAGGAGCATATCGAATGGCTGAAACGGTATCTGCAGGACTATGAGAATGCATTTATCCTGATATCGCACGATATTCCGTTCCTGAACAGCGTCATCAATCTGATCTATCATATGGAAAATCAAAAATTGGAGCGCTATGTCGGTGATTATGACAAGTTTTTGGAAGTACATGAGGTGAAGAAGTCCCAGCTGGAGGCTGCCTACAAGAAACAACAGCAGGAGATTGCAGAGTTAGAGGACTTTGTAGCCAGAAATAAAGCACGCGTGGCTACGAGAAACATGGCGATGTCCAGACAGAAGAAGCTGGACAAGATGGATGTGATCGAGCTTGCAAGAGAGAAGCCAAAGCCGGAATTTCATTTTCAGACGGCAAGAACGCCGGGACGTTATATCTTCGAGACAAGGGATCTTGTGATCGGTTATGATAAGCCGTTGTCCAAGCCTCTGACTCTCGCTATGGAGCGTGGAGAGAAGATCGCAATGGTCGGAGCAAATGGAATCGGCAAGACGACGTTGCTTCGTTCGATTCTTGGATTGACAAAGGCACTTGGAGGAAAGGTGACGCTCGGTGATTATCTGGAAATCGGATATTTCGAGCAGGAAATCAAGGAAGAGAATAAACGGACATGTATAGAGGAAATCTGGAGTGAATTTCCGTCCTACTCTCAGTATGAGGTGCGCTCCGCACTTGCAAAATGCGGTCTGACGACACAGCATATCGAAAGTCAGGTGCGTGTGTTAAGCGGCGGCGAGCAAGCAAAGGTTAGATTATGTAAACTAATCAACCGCCAGACAAACATTCTGTTACTCGATGAGCCGACAAACCATCTGGATGTTGATGCGAAGGAAGAATTGAAACGGGCATTGATTGAGTATAAAGGAAGCATTCTGCTTATCTGCCATGAGCCTGAGTTCTATCATGGTCTGGTGGACAAGGTGTGGGACTGCGCAGACTGGAGCCTGTTGACGTAGCTGGAGACAGCAAGCTGGTTCAGCAAGAGCGCGTCAGGCAAGCCTATCATGTCGGCGTAGAGAGGCAGACTAAGCAAACAAGCTTTTTTGGAAGCAGGGAGGCAGAGCAAGCAAGTAGGTTCTCTGGGAGTAGAGAGGCAGACTAAGCAAACATGGCTTTTTGAGGCAGAGAAGCAGACTAAGCAAGCTTTTTGAGGCGTAGAGAGGCTGGTTTGGACAAGAGAAAGCCAGAAATATAGATGGAAATCCAAAATGGTTTACATAATCCAATCATGATGCTTCAATTGGATGTCATAATGGCTCTGATGAATATCTGAATCCAAAATAAGATAGTTTTGCCTCTTTTCTTGGATTGAGTGCTTCATTTCACCATGTATGACATCCAATTTGTTTGTTATGAAACTTCATTGAAAGCTATTTTGGATTTTTAATTGTTATTTGAGTTGCTTCATGTCCAAAAATGCAACAATTTCATGAAAGCGGCTTCATGTCCAAGACTACTTGAAGGTAATTAACAAACAAATTTGGACTTGATACTGTTTTACAGCCGAGCACTTTATAAATAAGTTCATTTATGGTTATAGATAAGGAGGGTGATATACAATGCAGACAAGACAATACTTATTAACAGAGCGGGCACACCTGATGTGTCCGAATATGCAGTTTGGAATTCAGGTTAAGCTTAAAGCAGATTATGATGAGAAGCGATTTCAGGAGGCAATGCAGGCACTTAGGGAGGCACATCCATTTTTAAGAAGTGTGATTGCAAAAGAAGATGAGAGCGGTAAATATTATTATGATGTCCGGGAGGATATTGCGCCGGTTATCATTCAGAAGGAAAATGTGCAGGCATGGATGTCAGACTATCAGGCATTGAATGCAGACGGATGGGATGCATTTCATGAGGGTTTACTTCGCGTGATTGTGTATCCGGCGGCAGAGGCTTTTGATGTCATCTTCGTGGCACATCATTTACTGGGTGACGGCAGAGGCATTCTGGGAATGGCATGTGAATTCGCAGATTGTTATGCGGAGGGGAAGAAGCCGCAGTATGCCGAGGAGCAGCTGATTACTTCAATCAAGGAGTTCCCGCAGGGCAGTGATTTGCCATTTGTCAGCAAGATGATTATAAACAGTGCAAATAAGAACTGGAACAAAGAAAATCATGCAGTGAGCTATGCAGAGTATCTGGATTTTGAGCAGCAGTTTATCCGTGAGAATCCGACTGAATTTGCCGAGGAGACAGTAGAAGCCGAGAAGGTTCAGGAAATGCTGGATGCCTGTCATAAGGCTTCGGTGACACTGAATGATTATCTGGTAGCTCAGATGATGAGCGAAGAAAAGTGCACTAAGGTTGTCATAGCGGCAGATATCCGGTCAGAGCTTGCATGCTACCAGAAGGGTGCACTGGGCAATTATGCAACAGCGATGGGCATTGTCAGCAAAGCAAAGACAGATGATGTTATGACCAAGGCAAAGGATGTGGCGGCACAGATCAAAGCGTATCGTGCAAAGCCGCAGAAGCTGATGCTGATACTGGCATGTTATCTGCGTATGATTCCGGAGCTGATCGATGCAGTACCGATTGCCACACTCGGAAATTATGAAAGCAAAGCAGGAAAATTTGTAGGCTCTGCTATGTTCGGCTATGAAAAGAGAGACGGTTACAGTGTGACCAATCTAGGCAATATACAGAATTCCAATATGCTCGAAGCCATGTTCATCCCACCCGTATCTCCTGCGAACCGCAAGATCACCGGTGTAGTGTCCGTGAATGGGCGGATGAAGAAATGCTCGGCGGTTTGCAGAAAGAAATAGAACCGATTTTTGCCCTAGAAAAGGAAAAATCATGAAGAAAGCAGCTTATAATATCCTGCCGGCAACAGAAGAGATATTGAAAACCATGGGGGAGCAGATTAAACTTGCCAGGCTCAGACGCAATCTTACCGCAGAACTTGTTGCAGAGCGAGCCGGAATTTAGTGGCAGAGAATCAGAGAACAATATTTGTCTATGATGACTTTAGTTTCGAGGAACCCACATTATTAGGCTTTTTTGTTTATCATAGGCACTGTACGTTCATAAAGCAGAACAAAAAGTAATTGCAAAGAAAATAGAGGTCAAGATGACAATCCAATACAGAGATTGTTATTTTGGCCTCTTTTTTTGCTATTTTTGCCACATGGGTTGTCCGGTATCATGCAAATTGTTAGGATAAAAGAGTGTCCTGTTGAGTGAGGAAATTGAGATGAAGAATAGTATTAATAATGTTAAAAAAAATTCTGACTATAGAAAAATAAAAAATTATTTTAGATTATCTTTGATTTTGATATTTTTTTCCCAATTCTTTTAGAACTAGGGCGTGAATGTACACTTAGGACAAGATATACATATACTGTTATGTGTGTAATGCTGTTTTGTGTTTTACTGGGGGTATTGATTGACTATTTAACAGTATGTCATACAAGAAATATACTATATCGGTATTGCGATGTTAACAGATATATTGATTTGATACTGGTTATGCAGTTACCTGTAACACCTGCGATTATTGCATATAAACCGAGAATAGATAAAGTATCAGCAGTGCTCGCTGGTTTGATGATAATTACGTTTTTATCTTTCCTCATACAGCTGCAGGAAGCCATCAGACCTACTGATATGCCGTCTTTGGAAAGTGCATATAATAAAGCATGTATTGAAAGCTACAGTACTCAGAATATTGTTTGTGAAGTCGAAATTCCGCCATATGTTGTTCAAGTGAGCCATACAAAGAATACATTTACTTTTCTGTATTTTATCAAGAATGATGAGGGAGCATACAGGTATTGTGACCGGTATGCTCTGGACCAGGAAACCTGTACCAGTATGTGGGGAACGCAGGGCGTTGATGATGCAAAATATATTAAACACTTGCAGGAGAATAATCTGAATCGGAATGTAGAAGTGGTACAGGCAATGATCGGTATGAGGAAAGATATACAGATTAACGGATATGCACCTCTCGTCGGTATCATGGATGATGAAGAGATAGGCAAAGTACAAATCAACGGAAAAGCAGCAGATAGAGTTATAGAAATCGATATTGATGGTCAGAAGTGGTATGTATGGGTTTTTGATCAGATTAATGTTTCTTTTCAATCAATATATACTAAACTGTTAAGTGAATTTTTTTGAAATAATATAATCTTTCAACATTAGATAATTGTAGGGGAATAAGTCTATGAAATTCAGAAGAATGCTCTTTCTCCTGTTTGTGGGGAGCATCATATTATGTGGATGTGGGAATGGTTTGAAACAGGAAGTAGCTCTGGAAAGTTATCAAATCATACCTCAGCAGGAGCACTATATTGATAAAAATGATGAGTATCGCAGCATTCAAATAACATACCCTCAGATAGAGGTGTATGGAAATGCAGAAGCAACGCAAAGACTGAATGCAATCCTTGCGAGCCTGTGTGCGGCATATGGCCCAGCAACGTTATATTGCGATACCTGTTATAAAAGAGAATTTACATATGAAATCACATATGCAGATGAAGATATATTTAGTATCTGTTTAGCGGGAAATACATACTATTTCCACCAAGATGTAGAGAGCTTATCTTATGGTGTGACATTTGATGTGCAGGAGGGCATGACTATACATCTTGAGGATACAGAGATTGATGAAGAAGATATTCAGAATTTACTGGATAATGGACAATTTACAATACCAAAGGTTGAGAAGAAATTCATTTCGGATATTGACTTTGATGCTTATGCAAGTTCGTACCTGATACCATTAATGTTTGTAGGGTTTACGGAGGATGGACTTATATACTCATTTGGAAGCTATGATGGTGGCCGTAATCCCATACTATCCTATGAAGTTCCCTATGTGCTTGATCAGTCAGTCAAGACAAATATTCAAGAGAACGTTAAAAACAGGAAGAAAGAAATGGAAAAGTATATATTGTAAAAATAAATTCAGAGAATGGAATTTATTTTTGCTTTTTTTCAGGTTTATTAGAAAGTTCGTCTGGCTTTCTTTATATGACAGATCAAAAATGGAATTACTGTACACAAGAAAATATTATTTTAAAGGAAAAATACAATGAAAATTGGTATTATTGTGCAACGGATTGATTACAAAAGACTTTATTATTGATAAAGAAAAGGAAAGATAATTGGTTTTATACAATAGAGTGATTCTCGGAAGAGTATCCGTTAGAGAAATCTATAATTTGATGAACGAGT
>JAUNSO010000117.1 GCA_030539165.1 bacterium | reverse complement strand
AAAAGGACAGAAGAAGATGAAAATAACTGACAGAGAAGTGAATTCGTTTAGCGGAGGTTATATTGGCTATCATGACGAAATGGATGCAAAAGGTACACCACTCTATTTTAAGCTGCTATTTGCTCTTGCTATTTTGATTGTTCCGGTCGGAGTCATCATCGGCATATTCGGAATGATGCTTGGCAACATTGGTATGTTTGTTCTGGCAATATTAGGTACTTTGATTGTTGAATTTCCAATGATTGTTTGGTTACCATCGCCGGCTCTAATCAGTTGAAAAAGCAGCAAAAGAACTGCACCCTGCCTGTCTGGGCAGTCTGCTCCGGATACGAAGCGCTAACTCCACATTTAAACATTTTGGATGAACCCAATGCAACGTATGCGCAGAATCAAGTGATTGCAACAGCCGAAGTGAAAAGACCCATTTGGGAATTTGACTATAACGGAACAACCATTCACGCAACCCCGGAACACTACGAAGGAAAGCTAAAAATCGTAAAAGACAAGCAATACAAAATCTACGTGAATCCCGAGAATCCGCAGGAAATCTATTGTGATGAAAACGATAATGCCGGTTTCCTTTTAAGAATGGGCAAATTCTGGCTAATCTTCTGCACCATTGTATTTGCATTAACAGGTGGTGTTATAATTCTCTTGATGAGAACGTTAGACTAAGACCCTGTAGTATCATACCACAGGGTCTGTCTTCTAAATTTCTTCACGTTTCTGTATATCCAGTTTTTCAAAAATATTAGACACATGCTTTTTTACTGTAGTTTCAGCAATGAATAATTCTTCTGCTATTTCTCTGTTTGTCAGTCCTCTCCTGATCAATCCGGCGATCTCGATTTCGCGCTTTGTCAGGCCTTTGGTTTGCAGATCCTCAACTCGCCGTTCATGTGTGTCTTCTTGTTTTGTATCTGTTTGTGAATGTATAGAATCCTTCTGCTTCTGCATATGAAAGATGCTGTAGAACACCACTCCATACAGTAACGGCCTGCATCCAATTGCAATAACGCTCTTATAATCGTCTGTTCCTATTGATGATGCCCCTTCAAACATAAATACCAAAGTAATTATAAAACTTGATAAAATCGCACTGTATCCTATCGTATTAAATATCTGCTCCCTTTTCATTCCCTTTTTAACACCGGATACTGATAAAAGAATAGTCCCTACTATCACTAACAGAAAGGTCTTCCCTTCGAACAACAGCGTGATATGAAAATCAAGCAGCAAGGAAATGATCACCAGATAGATCAATATCGTTGTGAATCCTAATATAATTCTTTTCATCCTATGTACTCACCTTATCATAGCCAAATGTAACTTTGTGAATATCATTTTCCTACTCATGCAGATAATCAATGATCATACCGTTTAGTTTTGCTTTTACCGGCAGCAGCATAATATTTATAATAATTGCATATAAAAGTGTCACAAATGCCACCATAATGTGTGGACCGATTGTAGCCGGATCGTCCATACGTTTTAATAAAACAATGCACCCCAGCAAAGATCCAAATATACCACTGTAGAGCACTGTCTTCATTGTTAAAGCGACGGCCTCAGATGCTCTTTTTAACTTAGACAGATCATCCGCTTCCGATTTTCCACCAGTCAGCCGGAAGGCATTTACAAAATCCCTGCCATATCCGGATATTAACATAACCGGAATTGTAATGATTAAAATAACTGCCAGACTCTGTGGATCAAGTAATGCCACAAAAGGCACTCCTGAAACAATTGAAACCACGATTGCTAAAACCAGTAAAGCAAGAACTCCTATTAGATACATATTATGTACCTCCTTTGTATTTGATGGCTCCATCTTACTAAGTATCATGAGCTATTTCCATACTTCCTAAGTAGTATTTCGAGTAGTATTCTCAATACCATGACATTTTCATCGTTACTCGCACAAACTCAATTAGCAAACTATTTTTTGATAGCAGAT
>JAUNSO010000082.1 GCA_030539165.1 bacterium | reverse complement strand
AGGAAGCCTTTGCGATATTGCAGAATCAGTACAAAGACGGAGTACGGGTGGCTATAGATGATAAAACCAATACTTTGGACAACTAAAAACAGGGAATAATCACCCGGTAAATATCGCAATGATGTCAATACCTGCCGGGAATCAGAGGGATCGCAAATGGAACATACTTTTTTTCCTTACGGGGAAGCAGAAACAGAATATCTGAAACAGCAAGACAGGAAACTGGCGGAAGTGATAGAACAGATCGGCCATATTGACCGTGTTGTGGATGAGGATTTATTTTCCGCTGTCATTCATCATATCATTGGTCAGCAGATCTCCACGAAAGCACAGCAGTCCATATGGAACAGAATGATTTTGGAACTTGGAGAAGTCAATGCGCAAACATTACTTGCAGCAGGCAGAGAGAATATTCAGCAGTTTGGTATCACTTATAAAAAAGCAGATTATATTTTGGACTTTGCGGGAAAAGTGCAGAATAACGAAATAGATTTGGCGTCATTGGCAGCTATGCCGGATGATGAAGTGATAGCAGTCTTGTCCTCCTTACGGGGTATCGGTGTCTGGACAGCAGAGATGATTCTGCTATTTTGCCTGAAACGTCCCAATGTATTCAGCTATGGGGATCTTGCGATACTGCGTGGAATGCGTATGGTATACCATCACAGAAAGATTGACAGGAAGTTATTTGAGAAATATAGGAGAAGACTTACCCCGTATTGCAGTACTGCAAGCCTTTACTTCTGGGCAGTCGCAGGCGGAGCAATACCGGAAATGAAGGATTATGCGCCAAAGCCTGTTAAAGAAAGGCAAAATAATATTTGTTAAGATATAAAAATGCTGATCATCCCTATTATTACATAGCACATAGTAGTACATTTAGTATAGAAAGAGAAAAATCCTGACGAAGAAATAGTCAGGATTTTTTTGCGTAAAATAATGATCTTTATGTTGACAATCATCAAATCACATGATATATATTATATATAACGTTATATAACATTATATAAACAAATAAAATAAAACACAGAGTAAGGAGAGAAGATTATGGAAGAAAAGGTTACATCATTTGAGGAAATGAAAGAAATGATTGCAGAAATTGTAGAGAAAATGAAAAAAAAAGGTGGCATTAAAAATGTATATTGTCTCGCATGTGGAGGCTCACATGCCTGCCTTTATCCGATGGAGTATTTTTTAAGAACTGAAGCAAAGAACATCGCAGTCCACTCCATTACCTCCAATGAGTTTGTATATGCAATGCCAAAAGCCGTAGATGAGAATACGCTTGTCTTCGCGATGTCATTGATGGGTGGAACAAAGGAAACTGTGGAAGCTGCAAAAGCCGCAAAGGCAGCAGGCGCAACTGTTGTTGCCCTCTGTGCAAAACATGAGGTACCACTTGTAGAGCCGGCTGATTATACAGTGATTTACAGAATAGATATCGGGTATCCGGTAGAAGAACAGAATCAGATGAAGATCCTGACGCTTGCAGTGGAATTATTAAACCAGACAGAGGGTTATGTGAATTATGATGCAATGCTTGACGGATATGATAAAATAGGAGAAATATGTACAAAAGCGATCAGACAGGTGAAAGACAGGGCAATTGAATTTGGTCGTGATTACAAGGACGAGCCGGTTCTCTATACGATGGCGAGCGGAGCTTCTTCTAAAGTGGCATATATGCAGAGCATTTGCATGTTCATGGAAATGGAATGGGTACATTCCTCAAGCATTCACTGTGGAGAATTTTTCCACGGGCCATTTGAAGTAACGGATTATGAGACCCCATTTATGATTTTTATGGGTGAAGGCAGAACCAGATATCTGGATGAGAGAGCATTGAAATTCCTCAGAACATACGCAAAGAAAGTAATTGTGATCGATGCCAAGGAACTGGGACTGGACACAATCTCTGATGAGGTAATCGAATACTTTAATCCGATTCTTCACTGGGCAGTTGGACTGGAATATGCAGAGGGACTCGCACAGGCAAAGAAACATCCAATTTTTATGAGAAGATATATGTATAAGGTGGAATATTAATGAAAGTAATCTGTATCGGTGACAACAATGTTGATTGCTACAAAAGAGAAAAAATGATATATCCTGGCGGAAATTGTGTTAATGTTGCGGTTTATATGAAACAGTGCGGATGGCAGGCAGCATATATGGGTGTGGTCGGAGATGATCAGAATGGGAAACTGCAGAAAGAATCTCTCGAACAGGCAGGGGTAGATGCATCCAAAATACGTGTCTGTGATGGAGTGACATCCAGTGTCACAGTTGAGCTGGTCAATCACGATCGCATTTTTTCGGAATATGATGCGCAGATCCATCAGGATCATCCACTGGCATTCTGTGAAGAAGAGCTGAGGGATATCAATCAGTTTGATTTGATCCATACAAGCTGTTATTCCATATTTGCGGACGGGGCGTTAGAGCAGCTATATAAGACTCACGTGCCAATTGCATATGATTTTTCAGAGGAATATACAGAAGAACAGATTGATCATACAGCAAAATACATAAGATACGCATTCTTTTCCGCAGGAGAGAGGACAAGGGAGCAGGTCATCAAGATGTTAGAGAAAGCCTGTGATGCCGGCTGCTTTCTGGCGGTATGTACAATGGGAAGCAAAGGGGCGGTTGCATACGATGGGAAAGGACTATATGAACAGCCCAGTTATCCGGTTGAGGTTGTAGATACGATGGGAGCAGGGGATTCTTTCATAGCACAGTTTCTGGCGTGCTATATGGAACAGATCAGGGATCTTAGATTAATCAGACCTGATGAGGATGACATGCTTACGGACAGCAGGTATCTGTCTACAGTCATTTCATTTAGTCTCTCAAAAGCAGCTTTTTTTGCAGCTTCTCACTGTATGAAGCCAGGTGCCTTTGGAAATCCGTATAAAATATTATAAAGGAGGTGGATCGAATGGGTGACTATATCATAGAAGTAAAAAATATAAGTAAGAATTATGGTGGGGTTAAGGCTCTCACAAATGTCAGCTTTGGGATGGAACGTGGCAGGATCCATGCACTACTGGGAGAAAACGGTGCAGGAAAATCTACGCTGATTCGTTCATTGTCTGGAGTGGAGCAGCCGTCGAGTGGAGAAATTATAATCAATGGAAAAAAGACGATTCTTACCACACCTACAGTGGCACATGAATGTGGTATCAGTACGGTTTATCAAGAACCGATGCAGATGAAGGATATGTCTGTTGCAGAGAATATCTATATCAGCAGATATCCAAAGAAAGGACTGCTTCTGGACAAAGAAGAGCTGTACCGGAAAACACAGGCTCTGATTGATGAAATCGGAGTGAATCTGAATCCGAGTAATCATATTTCTGGACTGAGTGTTGCAATGCGTCAGATGGTGGAAATCATAAAGGCCTTATCATTTCACACGGATTTTATTATTTTTGATGAACCGACTTCTTCACTATCCATTGATGAGGTAAAGGTTTTATACAGGATCATCCATATGCTGAAGGACAAAGGAATTACAATCCTGTATGTTTCTCACAGAATGGAAGAAATATTTGATCTGTGTGATGATGCAATCGTACTGCGTGACGGCACTTTTGTCGGAAAGTGCGAGGTTGCAGATGTGGGCAGTGATGATCTGATCCATATGATGGTAGGGCGGGATCTGACAAACCTTTTCCCAAAGGTAAAAGCGGAATATGGGGATGAGGTTCTCAGGGTTGATCATTTAAATAGCAAAGAAGTGCACGATGTCTCCTTTTCTATCAGAAAAGGAGAAGTGCTGGGGTTCGGCGGTCTGGTTGGAGCCGGAAGAACAGAAGTGATGAGGGCACTCTTTGGGATCGATGCCCATACAGGTGATGTTTACGTCGAAAACGAAAAAAGAGAGATTAAGAAGAGTGCAGATGCAGTTGCCTGTGGTATTTCGATGGTACCGGAGGACAGAAAAGATCAGGGAATGATTAAGGTGATGAGTGTAGGAAAGAACATCACACTCGTGACGTTGCGTGAATACCTAAGAATGGGTTTTTTGAATGAAGCACTGGAAAAGAAAAAGATTGATCAATTAGTCGATCGGCTTAGAATTAAGACGCCAAGTGCATTACAGTTGGTTGGAAATCTCAGTGGTGGAAATCAGCAGAAGGTAATCTTTGCCAAATGGCTTGCGAAAAAGCCACGTGTTCTGATTCTGGACGAACCTACAAAAGGGGTAGATGTAGGGGCAAAAACAGAAATATATGAAATTATTAATGAGATGGCAGCAGAAGGAATCGGAATCATCATGATATCCTCGGACATGCCGGAGCTCATTGCGATGAGTGATCGTATTCTGATCATGAAAGGCGGAAAGGTATCCGGAGAGCTGAACAAAGAAGAGTTTAACGAGGAAGCAATATTAAAGCTGGCCATATAAGGAGAAGGAATCATGAGAGAAAAAGAGAATGAAAAAAGAAGCAGATTATTTGCGACACAGCTGATGAAACAGTACTCAGGTCTGCTTCTTGTAATAATTGTACTGTTTACAGTAATTAGTGTGAGCAATCAGAATTTTTGTACTGTAGATAATATTCTTGCAATTCTGAGACAGATTTCTATTTATGGCGTGCTCGGAATAGGAATGGGGATTCTGATTATTAATAAGCAGCTCGATCTGACAGTTGGCGCAATTGCAGGCTTGAGCGCAGTTGTTGGCGGTTTGGTTATGATAAAGGGAGGAGGTGTGTTTGCTGCCATCATTGCAGCAGTTGCGGCAGGAGCAATCCTTGGAGCTGTAAACGGTATCGTCGTAGCAAAAACAGGAATCTCGGCTTTTATTTTTACAATGGCGATGACACAGGTATACAGAGGGATGATTTATTTGATTACAGATGGAAAACCAATTTCACCATTTCCTGATCTGTTTTTGAATGTCAACAGAAGCAGTGTTTTGGGAATTCCGATTCCTGTGATTATTCTGTTTATCATAGTGTTTATCGGATGGGTGATTTTAAACAAAACATCACTTGGTAGAAAAATCTGTGCGACAGGTGGAAGCGAAGTTGCAGCCAGATACAGTGGAATTAACACAGGAAGAATGACAATTGCATCCTTTATAATCTGTGGAATAACAGCAGGCATTTCAGGAGTGCTGCTTGCCTCGAAGCTTCAGAGCGCACAGCCTACACTGGGTACCGGACTGGAAATGGATGCGATTTCAGTAGCCGCAATCGGCGGTATTAGTCTTGATGGTGGAGCTGGCACAATCGGAGGTATCCTCCTTGGAGCAATCATCATCGGTATTATCAATAATGGTATGATCATGATGGGTATCAACTCTTATTGGCAGATGATCGCCAAGGGGCTGATTATCGTATTCGCTGTTGTGTTTGATATTATTAAGAAAAAGTATTCAAAATAGGATTTGAAATTTCTTGACACCCTAAAACAGATGAGATAAAACAGGAGGAAACTTGATATGAAAAAAGTAATCAATATTTTATTGGCAGTTATTCTGATGATGAACCTTGTCGGATGTGGAAATGAACCGCAGATATCCACCGATACAGAACAAAGCACAGATACAGCAACAGAATCGGGATTGAAAATCGGAATGGTATACGGACTTTTATCAGAAGAATTTGCTGTAGATTTACAGACCGGAATCAGAAAAGCATGTGAAGATGCCGGTGTAGAACTGGTAGAATGCGATTATAACTTTGATTATTCAAAAGGTAATGATTATATCGATAATCTGATTACGATGCAGGTGGATGGCATCATTTTATGGCCATTTGATGCAGATGTATTTACAGGAAATATTGACAAGGCAAGAGCTGCTGGGATTCCAGTCATTACAGTGGACTGTACAGCCAATACAGAGGTTGACTGCTTCGTAGCAGCGGATAGTGTGCTTGGAGGAAAACTTGCTGCAGAGTATATGGTAAAAAATCAGGGAGAAACAGGGAAAACTCTCATTATCACACCTGCACCAGGAATGTCTTCCCTTGAGCAGAGAGATAAAGGATACTACGAGGTGTTGGAACAGTACCCCGGTATCGAAGTAGTTGAGCAGCTGGATGCAGGTACGAATGCCAGAGCTGGATATGCACAGACGGTTGAAAATGCATTAAATGCGAATCCTGATATAACATCGATACTTGCAAACTGTGGAGATGTTGCATTGGCAGCACTTTCTGTAGTAGAGATGTATCCGGAGAAATTTGGAGATGTCAAAATCTATGGATTTGATGCTTCCGCAGAACAGATGGAGGCCATGAAGCAGAATCGACAGATTGAGGCGACGGTTGCACAGTATCCGATCATGATCGGAAGACTGGCTGTGGAGAATATGGTCAAAAAGATCAATGGAGAAGAAATCGACAAAGAAGTAATGGCTGAAGTAGGCCTGGTTACAAAAGAAAGTGCAGAATCATTTGAAGCAAAAGAATAAAATAAGATTTAAGTTAGAAAAAGACCTTCTCAATTGAGAGGGTCTTTTTACAAAATAATTAAGGAATAGAAATAAAGGAAGGGGTTGGATGTTCTTTATGAAATTCAAATCGATACAATTTTCCGTTGATTGTCTGTTTGGTTCTGTGAATGGGGCTCCCGTTTGTGTCAATGACGAGCTCTTTTACAATAAAAACAGGAGAACCACTGGAAATATTCAGCATACGCGACTCGTACCGTGTTGCAGAAGCAGCCTCTACGGTGGTGGTGAAGCTGTATGCCTCATTTGCATTGAATGTGCTCCTTTCAGCGAGAATCTTATAGAGGGAGCGATTTTCCATATCTATATCGAGAAGAAAAGAATACGCTGGTGGTAGGTAGTTTTCTTCAAGCAGAATAGGCGTGTCATTGGCGATGCGGAGTCGGTGAATATAAATCATTGAGTCTTTGTCTTGCAGATGAAAGGTCTGGATGTCTCTTGGCAACGCTGGAATCGATTTCTTCTCCAAAATTTTGCTTTCTGGCTGCATACCCATTGCGATGCATAGTTGAGAAAATCCATACTGTTCACTGATATCCGAATTGACTTTTGCCTGAGCAACGAAGGTTCCTTTTCCCTGTTTCCTGACTAGAAAATTGTCCTCGACCAGTTCCTTAATGGCATTTCGAATGGTAATTCTGCTCACCCCATAGAACTTCTCCAGATCAGCCTCTTTTGGAATCAGATCGCCTTTAGGATAGGTTCCATTTTCTATTTTGTTCAACAGATCATTTTTGACCTGTTGATATAGTGGTGTGACACTGTTTAGTTGTATATTCACTTCCATACGATTCTCCCCCGTACCTTCTTTGAAAACATATAATGTTATAATATATTATATACTGTTTTGGACAATATTAGCAAGATGTTTTTCTCAATAATTCTTTTTTTTCATATCATCATTGTTTTCGTTTTAAATGTCATTGACAAGAAGAAAAATATATCTTGATAAACTGATTCGCAGAAAAATACCATCTGAACATCTATATTAACTTGCCTACTCCTCCATAGTTGTGATA
>JAUNSO010000026.1 GCA_030539165.1 bacterium | reverse complement strand
GCCGTTGTTGCTCTGGTAGACAGGCTTTCCTTCCCATGCATCTCCACCATTTTCATCCCATGTCTGTCCGAACGGTACTTCTTCCGTACTGACCGGCACATATCCGATTCTGCCATTTACGGCAGAAAACTGAACATAATAATCAGATCCCGTCTTAAAGCCCGGATCAAAATCGCCCTCATGTGTATCAGAGTTCTCAAAGCTAGCATTTGTATCTCCAGTAAAGAATTTCAATGCCGGATCATCTGCTTCTGCCGGCACATACTTCTTAATCAGATTTCCCTTTAGTGCATCGTTCCCAGTCTTCGCTTCTCTCTTATATCCTGTTGTTGTCTCGATATGCTCTGTTGTTGTTCCGGTGGTTCCATTTGCCGGTAGGGGATTGTAGTCTAACAGCTTCAGTGAGCCGTCTGCCAGTCCCGCCTTAATCTCTGCGGTAGTGCGTTCAAATGCGTATACCTCTGCATATTCCTTAAAAGTAAGCGGTTTGGTCACTGCGGCATCTGATGCATTGTCTGTGATGTCCTTCAGTGCACCTGTAACCATATTTCCATCCTTCTTGTACAGCCGGTCTACATACTGCTTCCGGCCTTCTGCGGTCTGAAAGAGCAGCAGCTCTCTGGACAGCTGTATCGGCTCCTGTCCGCCGATATAGTAGCCGATCATGCCCATGGACTGTGTGATGCTGGTGCCTGACACCAGCTCTCCGCCCGCAAAGCCTGTCGTAGTCGCCACATCCGGCACGATCTCCAGGATCGTATACGGATTGCTCTCCGTGGCAGCCGCCGCGATGGTTCGGATACCCTCCAGAGTATCCTTTGCCTCTACATGTTCTACATTAAAAAGTACGCCGAGGCATATCAATATGCCAGCCATTACACCTGCAATGAGCATCGTCAGTTTTCGATTCTGTAACAGACGCATCCGATACGCCTCCTTTCTATTTCTTATACAAATCCATTTCTAAAAACCAGTTCCGAAAATCAGTTCTGAATCGTCAGTTCGTGTCATTAGTTCTTCACCCAGTTCATTCCATCTACCGGAATCGTATAGTTTCCATATACCGTAGCTCCGTTTTGCAGCCTTAAGGTATATTGTGTAACATCGCTGCTATCCTGATATCGCTTGATTGTATACTTCATCGTGCTTGAAAAATCAAATGAATTATACCAGTCACCTTCTAACAATCCACCCTCCGCCAGACGCTTTCCGGGGAAATCATCAGCCGTCGGGTACGGGAAATACAGATGATAGTTTTTGCCGTCCTTTGTAACCGTAATATTGTGATTGATATATTCTATATGTGTATGATTCATCAGATAAGTGTTCGTCTCACCCTTTGTCTTGTTTTCTATCGTTAGGGTCGGAATCAGATACAGCCTCGCCGGGAGCTCTTCATACCACTTGCCCCTTCTGAAATAAATCTTAAACTGCTGCCGTTCATCCTCATGTGAAAAGATACTGCTGCTTGCCGCCGGAGGTGTAAACAGAGTTCTTCCTGCTACATCCGTATACAGCTTCCAGGTCACCCAGCCTCTGTATCGATTACCATCACCTGTTGAAAACTCGCTGCCGCTGAACTGCAGATTGCCACTCATATTCGTGATACCGCCGCAATAAACCATGGTTTCCGATGTATCATTCGGGCGCTGTCCGTAGGTACGAGGAATATAATACTTCGTCAGTACCAGATCATCACCGCTCTTACTGAAATACAACTCTGAGGTGCCTATATCCAGCGAGATACTGTTGCTGACACCAATCGCATCCTTGATATCATAATCCGAATATGGCAGATAATAGCCGGATGGATCACCTGCACGATGCTTTACGAATGCATAGCAGATAATATCTACTACATAACCCTTATAGGGATCCAGATCAACCGGTAATGTAATCTGAATATTGGTCTCACCGCCGCTCATGGCAATGCCTTCCGTCCAATGCTCTTTGATATTGGTATAGCCTGTCACATTACCCTCGGCATCCAGCACCTTTTCCTTTAAAGTCACATCATACAAATAGATGTGCGTACTCCAGTCATCGCCCAATCGTTTCTGTATATTGAACGCATGCTGTGCCCCTCTGGCATATGACCCAGAACCGACGATGACAAAGTCCGGATCCTTCTGAAACGTCTTTCCGCTCCACTCTCCGTATACCACACTGTCGCCGCCGCTTCCATAGGTCATGGAGCGCGTATTTGTCGCGCGTACAGTCATTGTCTTGTCCTTCACGATGGCTACCGCATTCATCTTGCACTGATATACCAGATTACTGCTCTCTGCGCCTGTAAAGTAGTCTGCACCATCGGTGATCGCCCATGTCAGCTTCTTGATATCCGCTATACTCTTTCCGGCTGTTGTCGTCGTGATACCTGCATCATTCAGATGATACCCATCCACTGCTGCTGTCAGGGTAAATGTGTTATCATTGGTCAGCTTGTCCTGCGTCACAGGCGGTGTACTCGTTGATGTATACTGAAGAGTGACCGTATTGACTCTCACCAGATTCACTGTAATGGTATTGCTGACCCCACTGCCATCGCGTGCCCTGACCGTCACCTTGAAGGATTCGTTCGTTTCATAGGGAGAGATCTGCAGGCGTCCGGCATTGACATCAATCATGGTATTCGCATGATGCGGATTTGCTGCGCCACCCACTGTATCATCGATGTACCATCTGACCTCCTGACTCGCCGGTACAGCGGTCTTGCTGTTCACCACCGGTGCAGGGAATGTATAGGTATCTCCCGGCTCCAGATAAACAGGGGAGTTGACCACGATGGAATCTGCGATGCCGCTTGGTGTCACCGGTGTATAGGATGCCGGATCTCCGTTGACTGCTACCTTGTTGCGAATCGTGATATTATGAGCAGACTCATACGTCTTTGTATTCTTGGCAAACCCCATGTTCACACGGACGATGCGCTTTTCTTCCAGTCTGGACAAATCCGCACCGAAGGCTGTGATATAGTCAGCCATTCTGGCTTCATTGACTAACTCTGCTCCGATCGAACGGTCAGCATTCATCGCATATTCCTCATAATAGAGCCATGAATGCGCCCTGTCCCAGATCACGATGTAGACAACTGTGTCATTATACATATAAATCTTTTTAAAGGCTGCATCAGATGGGATCTCACTGTCCCGCAGCACCTCTGTTTCCGTTCCGTTAATACCGTCTCCTGCTGCTATATAGGAATAGTTCACACCCAACGTCGTATCTATGATCAGATCCTGTAATTGATTAAAGGCAAGCTGCGCCTCATATTGTAAATTGACTTCCGAGCTTGTAGAGGCATAGGAACGTGAACCAACGATCATAAAGGCAGCAATCGAAACAGCCACAATGGCAGCAATCGCAATTGAAACCAGCAATTCTACGAGTGTAAAGCCCTGATTATCTTTTCTGATGTTTCTTATCATTTCCATGTCCTCCTTTCGATTTATGTAAACCAACGTGCCATTTATTCCGTAAAAACCTTGCCGGTTGCAGGAACGATCCTGACATCCATCCTGATCGAACCGCCCTCGACTCTGATACAGTTAAAAGTTGTTTTTTCTTTTCCGGAAGCCCTGTCAAACTCAATTTCAATAGGGTTTCCTTCCGTCAGCTCGGTCTCTCCTGTCAATCCGCCCGATCCATCATCGATAAAATAGCTGACTGTCAGAGTTGCCTTCCCGATTTTCTCAGCAGGCAGGTCTGTAAAATTTGTTTCTCCGCTTTCTTTTACTCTTTCCTGTTTATAAATACAATGATCAGAGGAGTCACGATAGATTCTCAGGTGCGTTTCTTCCTTCCCCATCGTCGTGATTCTCGTTGCTCCGATGGCAGTCTGTATCTCATGTGCACAGGAGCGTACATTGACACCCAGCAGATAGCCCAGTCCTGCAATGAAAAAGCCCATTACAATAGCCATAATCGCAATCACAACAATCAGCTCGATCAGGCTGAAGCCACGATTGGAACCGGTTCCGTTACATCTTCCTATCCTGTTGTTCTCAAGCAGTTTCTTCATGCGTCTGCTGTCCTCTCCGCCATAGTCTGTTACTGTTTGATCCAGTTCTGGTAACGAACCAGATCCTGAAACCGAATCGGATTCAATATATCCTCTGTATCATCTGTCCCGATCACTGTACCATCCAGCACATACTTGGAGCTGTTCAGAAACATATCAATCGGTCTGGTATCTACCGTATCAGAGAACTTACATTGCAGCACTCTGGTCAGTTCTTCTCTTCCGGTCGAGCTGGCAGACACTGCCTCCCCTGCACTGGTAATGATCACGCCCTGATCTACAAGAATATCTCCCTTTGCCATGATCAGTCCGGTGAAATTGCCTGATACCGTTACATCCTTTAAGGAAACAATCAGGCGGATATTTTTCTGTTCGCCCTCTCCTGTGTATGTGAAATCTCCATTTGTGATGATTGCCAGATATTGATTTCCGTCTGCATCCTCTGCAGTTTCAAAAGTCACCTTACCGCCATTGACTCCGGTAAAGTTTGTCATTGCCTCTATATTGATCAGATTCGTAAATACACCCTTTTTCTTTTCATCGTCTGTCACATTGTCACTCAGAATCAGCTTTGCCTTGAGCGCTTCAAACACCTTTGTATAGTGCTCATTTTCCGTCGTCAGATCAACTGCATCTTCCTTTTTTGCCGGATTTAACTGAGAGGTCTGTACTCCTGCAACACTCTGCGCCTGCATCCAGTTTCCCTGCGTGTTGATTCTCACAAAATCTGCATTGGCCTGAATCCCGGCATCAGATGTATAAATGGACAGGTAACGATTCAGCTTGTCCTTTTTGAGTCCGTAATAATCCGTGAAATACCTGTTGGCATTGTCCTCATCCATGACAATATAGTAATATACCAGTGTCTCTCCGTTGCTCGGACAGAAAATCGTCTTAAACTCAGACGCATAAGCCCCCAACGGCTGACCGCCCAGTGCGGAGATCGTCTTTGTATAGGACACCTCCGAAAATGTATGCTCCGGATCGTTCTTATACTTCGCTGCCTCTGTCAGTAATGCAGTATATTCCTTGGAGTTCATCGGGTTTTTCCCCATGACTGTCTCTCCGTCCAGTACCCCGATGCATTCATCCGGCACCAGATAGGCGATCTGATTGCCCTTTACCGCGATTGACTCCCCCATCAGTATGTTTTTATTATCCACAACATAATCCGGCTGTCCGTCTGCACTCGGCACTGAGGTAACATCCGGTGCTACAGCGGATGTGCCGATATAGGCATGTCCTGCCAGCAGCAGTTCATCAAGCTTCTGCATATTCAAGGTCGTGTTCAGCCCATTGATGACGATTGCTGAACTGGCTGCAGTGTCCGTCAGAGAGTTTCCATATCCGTAGTACCCCTTTTCCAGAGTGACAGCAGAGCCTGTCCCTGCAATCGTCAAATCATCTGCTATGTATGTCTTTGCATGCAGCTTCATCGTTCCGTGATCGACGTTAATATTCTCCGCCCACAGCAAGGGAATATCGTCATCATCAGCTCCGCCGACTGTCAGCGCTGCATTGGTGTTTGCCAGTGTGATATCCTTGTTCGTCACAACCTTATCTGCATTCTGGATTTTCCATTTATCATTCAGTGTGATACCGTTTTTGTCCTTTTTAGTAGCATCTGCCGCGATTTCCTCATCTGTATAGCCGGAACCGCCGTAAATACTTCCGTTGACCGTAACAAGTCCGATTCCCGTTTTTCCGGTTAACGATCTGTCTGCTACGAGACAATAGCTGAAGATATCCGGCACCGATGCCGACTGTGTGAAGTCGATGTCCGGTACGCCGATCACGATATCAGTATTGATGATCGATGTATATCCCCGTGCATCCTCAAATACCAGATGAATATCCTTGAGTACGATACCGGTCGGGACACTGCCTGCTCCTTCTCCCACACGTTTCATCACACCAATCGTAGAACTGCGGGTTCCTGAACTGTCGAGACTGGTCAGCTCTCTGGTTCGTTCGGGTGCATTCAACAAATCCCAATCTACATACTTTGCCAGCTTGTCCAGCTTAAACGTATTTGAGGAATCCTCCAGCTCCTTGGTCAGCATATTGAAGTATTCCTGCTGGAACTCATAGACTCTCTGTGCATCCGTGCTGTTAGAATACTTCTGCAGCACCTTGGTATAGGAATCCGCAACCGCCGCTGAGGCATCCTCCTGCAATCCGGCTATGATCTGCTCCATCACCGTCTCAGCAGAATAAAAGCTCTCCTTCTGTCTGGAATCGGTCACCTTCATCATATAGTTATTCAAGGACATCCACATGATCGTAGCGCCAAGAATCGCAACAAATGCAATCGCAACAATGACAAGCACCATCGAAGAACCGGCATTGTCTCTCAGACAACGCCGCATACGCTGTATCATATTTTTGATTCTTCGCTCTTGCATGCGTACTCTCTCCTTAATTATCCTTGCTGCCTGTTAATTCCGTAATTCGATCCTCATCTCTGTATCCGTTCGCCGCTGCACCCGGCTCATAGATGCCGATGCGGATGTCAAAAATCCTGTCCTGCTTCTTCAATCCGGTCAGATCCTTGACCTCCATGTCCTCCGCTGATTTAGGAGGTGCACCATTATAACTGTATGATATTCCAGTGAGCTTATTGGGGGAAACAGGGTCATATACATCATACAGATTTGTTGACAGGTTGCTTCTCAAAACTGTGTATCTGTCTGCAAAACTGCTTGTATTCTCCTTTATTTGAACTGTGCATTTATAACCTATTTCATCTGCCTTCAACTGCGGGGTTACAGATGCCGGTTCCTGTTTTACAATATAAAAGGTTGCCGGAACATTGTTCATATTCTCATAGATAATGGTATCTGTTTTGCCATAATACATCGGCATATAGAATAAATACACCGATTCCAGATCCTTGCCGGACTCCACATTATTATAGATCACATGCACCTCCGGATCGGGCTGATTGACTGCACCATCTACCGTAAACTCATAAGTCAGCGTAACCTTTGTCAGATTCTTCGCGCCGGATACGGTGTTCATAACAGAGATTCGAATCGTCATTGTCAAATCATCTGCCTTCACCTCCGGCTCCGGGGAATACTTCGCATTGTAGGTCTGCAATACCTGTTTGACAAGATCCGTACTCTGTACGTAAAATGCATCATACTTTGTGTTCATATTTGTAATGTTGACGACCTCTTTAGAGTTATGCTTCTCCGGGTCTGTCTCTGCTCCACGATAGGGTTTTGCGTCAACTCTAATCAGAGCATCAAAATTTGTATTCTGCATCGTCACATCTTCCATAGAGAAGTAGTACACTCCGTCATCCGGATTGCCCTCTTTGTGACCTATAAATTCATAGTTCACTCCCTGATCAACAGAATACATGCTTGCCGTTACATCATCCTTTGAAGCGGCATCCTCTCCAAGTACAACATCTGTAAAGCTCACACCATCATCAGACTGCAGCTCCTTGATGTCTCCATCCACCATACGCGGGCTCACAATATGAAATCTGTTTGCATCCTTGATACCTGCCGGTATCGTACCGCCAAACTCATCTGCATAAGGGTAGTTGAACTGATAGGATAATTCCTCAATCGTATCAGCCTTTAGTCCCTCCATGATATCCTGCGCAGCTGTCGTCACACGCAAACGACGGCGTGCCAACATATTGGTTCGCGCCGAGCTTACAAATGTATGCAATAAAGGAACAACCACGATAGCCAGTATCACAATGGCAACCAATAACTCCACCAGTGAAAAACCGTGGTTATCTATTTGCTTCCTGTGCTGTTCTGACATGGTTCCTCCTTCTTGATGCAAAATCCTGTTGTGTCTCGAATAATTTCCGTCTCCTGTCCTGTCTTATGTGTGCTTTAGCCTAAACTATTCCTGCGTATCCGCTGTATCTTCGGTCGCTGCCAAATCAATCGTTCCAAATATATTATCTGTTCCCTGTGGAATAAATGGAATGGTCGGTGCTACATATTCCTTATCTGTGCCTGTCATATAGTACATATTGATGTTCTGCGTCGCTGCAAGTAAGCCTGTATTGATGTCATAGGTTGCCGTAATCGAATCTATGGTGCGGCGGTCTGCACTGCTGCATACCGTATTAATTGCATTCTTGAAGCCGTCATAGGTGACCTGATAAGTGACCCCACACAATTTCTTATACAACACTTTATCTGCTGACACCTCTGTTGGTGTCGTGGTCTCTGCCGGTGCCGGTGCTGCCGCTGCATCTGTCGTTCCATCCTCGGTCGTTGCCGCCGCTGCCGCTGCGGCTGCTGCTTCTGCGGCTGCTGCCTGTCCGACATGATACATATCCTCTGCTACACCCATACTGATAGACTGCACGCTCAACGGAGCTGTATTTGCCAGATCTACACTCAGCATGATCATATCCTCTGTCTTTACATCTGCCGGAAATGAATTGCAGATTGTATCAATCTCCGCCTTCATGGATTCCGTCTGGGCAATATAGGTATCTTTTTCATCATACATGCGCTGCAGTTCTGTTACGCGTGTTGTCAGCGTTGTATTCTCAGATTCCAGCGCTATTTTTTTCTCATCCAACGGCAGATATACAAAGTAGTAAACCGCCACGATGATCAATATTCCCGCAAGACCAATCAGGAGGGCTGCATCTCTTCTAGAAACCTTCATATCCATGTTTTTCTTCCTCCTATTGTACTACTGTTGTATCAGTCGCTCCATCGGTCTCTGTTCCGTCAGATGCGTCTGACAAAACAGCATAGGTACAACTGATTGAGAAATTGACCACTACATTGCCTGTCTCATCCGCTGTCTCTGTTAAGG
Source organism: bacterium (assembly GCA_030539165.1). Taxonomy (GTDB): domain Bacteria; phylum Bacillota; class Clostridia; order Lachnospirales; family Lachnospiraceae; genus JAAYYM01. The sequence continues at coordinate 30,220 of JAUNSO010000026.1, read as the reverse complement.
CATTGATATTTGCATCCTCAATGCTGTCAAAATCCCGGATTTCCACAACGGTCAACGCTGCCGCTTCCTTGCTCTCAACATTGATGTTCATGCTCACCGTTGTCGCATCCGCACTAAAGGAAAGCACATTCACGGTAGATGGCAGTTTATCCTGTAATTCATATAAAAACGCCAGTAAATTTTCATTCTGAGTTGTTGTTTCAGCATACATAACCTTTACATCATTGAACAATGCTGAGGTGTCATTGTATTCTTGATAAATCTGCTCCACAGGAGCCAGCTCCGCCTCTTTTGCAATCAATGCTTTGTTCTGATCTGCCACATCCTTATAGGTCAGACAGGACACTGCAGCCAAAGCACCTGCTACGACAATACAGCCAACCAATGCCAGTACCGCAACTCTGATATAGTCTGTTGTTCCGGAGGCTGTGGTTTCGCCATCCTTTCCGGGCTTGGCTTTTTTCTTTTTCTTATCATTATGCTCATCCGGTATCAGATCGAGGGGTTCCAGAACAGAACCGATACAGGAAACAAACTCGCCTTTATTACGGGAGTCAGCGCCATTGTTGATTCCGGGTGCATCTGAAAGAGGCTGTACCTGTGTGCCGACCTCGCCGGAGAGGAACTCTGTCAGTCCCACAAAATTTTCTGCATAGCCGGTCAGCCATACGTCCTGTATCTGACTTTCCGAGTTTCTCGAATTATAATAATCTATCACTCGCAAAATCCCGTTCGACAGCATACCAAGAGATTCTGTGATTTCCATTCTGAATTTCTTGACTTCTTCGTCATCTTCATCGTTCGGGTCTTCCTCCGAAGGATCAAGAGACTTACGAATGCAAGGTTTTTTCCGCAGCAGATCGACAGCAACTCCATAGGAGACTTCCTGTCCCTCCTCTGCTTCCATAATGGTCTCCGCTGCGGTATCTGCTCCATAAGGAACGGTACGCTGCAGTACCATGTTTCCTGCAGAATAAATCGTCAGCAAAGTAGAACGCTCATCTACCTTGACGATCATATGGGTATCATCCTGAAATGCCTGCTTTGTCATGGCTACGATACTGTTGCCTGCATAGTCCAGTGCCGAGATGCTCAGTCCCGCCTGTGAGGAAACCGCATAATAGCTCTCCAGCAGATCCTTTGGTGCTGCCAGTACGAGCAGCTTGTACTGCTTCGTCCCGTCCTCAGCCGTCACTGTATCCAATATACTGTAGGTCAGCTTGTAGTTTGAAATATCAACCGGAAAGTAATCCGTTGCATTGACTTCCAGCAAAGATTCGATCCTGTTTTCCTTTACAAAAGGAAGCATGACCTCACGATTTGCGATCTTTGTGGAATTAATAGAATAGACTGTCTGTTTCGTCTTGATGCCATGCTCGGCAAGACCTGCCTTAACTGCCTCCGCAAGTGCCTCCGGCTGGCTGATCAGACCATCTTCATATGTATCTACAGGTGTCGGTATCGTAAAGCTCGCATACACCTTTGGATTCTTAACCTTGTAATCTATCTCACAAATCCTGGTCAGTGAATAACCGACCTCAATACTCACTACCTTAGCCATCTAATATTCTCTCCATAACAGATAAACCGAGTTTATCTCTCCCCTGAGCTCTCCACAAGCCCTATTGCCTGTATCCGGAAAGCTCTTATACATAAAATGACAGATACCAGTTCAGGAGGTTGTTGCCCCACAGAACCGCAAGGAACACGCCCACCGATAAATATGGTCCCATCGCAAGTACACGGTCAGCCTTCGCTATCCTCATTCTTGCTACATGGATCACAGCACCGATGATGCATCCTGCTACCATTGCCAAAATAATCAATCTCCATCCCAAAAACAACCCACATGCCGCCATTAATTTGATGTCACCACCACCGATGCCGCGGCCTTTGGTTGCTATATAAATTACATAAAAAAATCCACTGACAGCCACTAGGCCGATTACATACTGTAACCAATTGGGATAATCCAGGGCAAGATGAATCAGCCCTAGGGTCAGTATAAACACATTGAATCCCAAAGGAATCTCAAATGTGCGAAAATCAATCACACTAAGTGCCAGCAATGCTGACACCAGCAGACAAACCAGTCCGCTGTAAACCGTAAAACCCAGTACATAAAATGTCAGGCAGTAAAGTAACCCGTTTGCAGCTTCAATGATAGGGTACTGCAGGGATAGCTTTGCTTTGCACTTTCGACACCTTCCTCTGAGTGCGATATAGCTGAAGAGTGGTACGAGATCGTACCACCTCAGCTGATATCCACAAGCCATACAATGAGACCGCACCTTCACGATACTCTCACCCTTCGGAATCCTGTAAATACATACATTCAAAAAGCTTCCGATGATGATTCCATATAGGAATATGATTATGTAAAATGCGATTAACTCAGGCTGCATGGTGAAGTCCTTTCAATACCTATTAAATAGTTACGGAGCTGCCGGTGCTGCAAATTCTCCTGTCACCTTAATTGTCTTTTCCGTCTTATCATAAGTGATTGTAATAGTATAAGTTTGCCCTGCATGGGTTGATGAAGTAAAATCTACCGTATCTCCACATACGTTTTTTAATTCTTTAATAAGGTCAGTATTTCCTGCTATTGCTCCATTATCAGGAATTGTTACAGTTGCTTTAGTAGTTGTGTCTGAAAGTCCAACAGACTTATAAATTGTTTCATTTGACATTGCGATTTCTGTCGCATGACGATATTCCTCTGCTGCTGATTCATCCTTCTGCACTCTTGAACTCTCAACATACTTAAGGAACTGCGGTGCCAAAACCGCCATCAATACTGCCATAATAGCAATAACAATGATCAGTTCGACGAGTGAAAAACCTTTGTTATCTGTCTTCTTCATAATTCATTTCTCCTTTTTTGTTTTTTATCTTAATCACTTCAGCCCTATTCCGAAGTGGTTAATTCATTATAAATTATCAAGTCCTGCATACATCTGTGCCATCGGAGCCATAACAGCTCCAATTAACACTCCAACGGTTCCAGCTAATACAATGATAATCAACGGCTCCATCGCTGCCATCAGTGCCTGCGTCGACATCTCAACTTCTTCTTCGTAATAATCCGCAAGTTTTTCAAGTAAGCCCTCAATATCACCGGACTCTTCTCCAATTTTAGCCATATGATAAACCATCGGAGGAAATATTCCACTTTTTTGTAAAGGCGTAGATAATGGAACGCCCTGCATGATTTCATCTTTACAATCTAATAATGAGTTTTGAATAATTTTGTTATCCATAATGTTTGCTGTAATTTCCACTGCATCTACCAAAGAAATACCAGCAGCCAGCAACGTACTGACCGTGCGAGCAAATCTTGCCGATGCGGTCTTAACTGTTAATGCGCCAAACATTGGCATCTTCATTCCTATCGTTGCAAAGATAATTTCACCTGTCGCAGTTGATTTGAACCACTTAAATAAAACAACTACACCAGCAATAATTGCAATGACAAGATACCACTTCGTCATCATAAAATCACTTGCTGCTATTACCCCCTTCGTAATAGCGGGTAATTCCATATCCATATCCTCAAACATATCTGTAAAACTCGGAATGACCGTGGTTAACATAACTATAACCACCACAATTGCTACGATACATACGATAATGGGATAAATCGCAGCCTTCTTGACCATCGCCTTGATACGATTATCCTTCTCAAAGTGCGTGGCCATGCGGTCAAATGCCACATCCAGACTACCGGATGCCTCACCGGCTTCTACCATCGAGCATAATAATGATGGCAGGAACTTCTGAGCTCTCATGGCTGTGGTCAAGGACTCGCCCTTTTCCACATCAACCTGTATTTCCTTGATTGCCTTCGCTAACTTTTTATTTTCTGTCTGCTCACCGAGCATATTGAGTGCGTCGATCAGAGTAACACCGGCCTGCGTCATACTGACGAACTGTCGGCAGAACACACTGTAGTCTCTTGCCTTTGGTTTCCCACCGATATCAATATTGATATCCTTGGTCAGTGCGGACTGTTCTGCTACTGACATCGGCATCATGCCCTGTGATTTCAGATCTGCAAATGCCTTGTCTCTGGTATCTGCCTCGATGCTGCCCTTTTTCACTTTTCCCAGCTGGTCAACCGCTTCGTATGAAAAACTAGCCATCTTGCTTCTCCTTACTGTAGCTTACGGCTCAGATAAGCATAATCCTGAGCAAATGTCAGTGCTGTTTCCTCATTGATCTTTCTTGAAATATATAAGTCATACAGAGCATCATCCATCGTGATCATGCCTGCCTTACGATTTGTCTGCATCATGGAGGGGATCTGGAAGGTCTTGCCCTCACGCATCAGATTACGGATCGCGGGATTCGCGATCATGACCTCGAATGCAGCACACCGGCCACCCTCTACTCCATCAAGCGGCAATAGCTGCTGTGATACAACGCATTCCAGTACGGTCGCTAGCTGGATCCTGATCTGTTCCTGCTGGTGTGGCGGGAAGACATCGACGATACGGTCAATCGTGCTGGCTGCACCGATCGTATGCAATGTCGAGAATACCAGATGGCCTGTCTCAGCTGCAGTAACCGCCGTCGCTATCGTATCCAGGTCTCTCATCTCTCCGAGGAGGATGACATCCGGATCCTGTCGCAGTGCGGCGCGCAGTGCAGGGGCATAACCCATCGTATCGAGTCCGACCTCACGCTGATTTACAATCGCTTTGTCACTTTTATGCAGATACTCGATCGGGTCCTCCATGGTAATGATGTGACCTGCAAATTTATGATTGATGACATTGATCAGAGATGCCAATGTCGTAGATTTACCGCTTCCGGTCGGTCCCGTGACGAGTACAAGCCCACGCTTCTTATTCGTCATTTCCACAACTGCCTTCGGAATCGAGAGTTCTTCCGGAGTCGGGATTTTAAATGGCAGCAATCTGAGGGCGGCCGCATAAGTACCACGCTGTTTGAACACATTCAGTCTGAATCGCCCGACACCCTGCAAAGAGTATGCAAAGTCCAGTTCGCCTGTCTTTGCGATTGTCTCATGCTGCGTTTCACTGAGCAGAGGCAGCATAGCCTCCTCCACATCTCGCGGTCTAAGGACATCCTCATTCATTTCCAGCAAAGTACCGTCCACACGGATCATAATCGGTCTTCCAACCGAAAAATGTACGTCCGATGCACCACGCTTCATTGCCTGTTCTAATATCTTTTCAAGATCCATCCGTTTCTCCCTATGCGTCAAATGATACCTTAATCATCTCTGAAATCGATGTGATGCCGTCCTTGACATACTGGCTCGCGCTCATGCGCAGCGTATGCATGCCCTGAGACAATGCTACCTGCTTGATTTCCTCCGCTGATGCCTTGTGTGAGATCAGTGGCCGCAGCTCCGGTGTGATCTCCATGATCTCATAGACACCAATTCGTCCTTTATAACCGGTATTATCACACTGTACGCAGCCACACGGCTCATAGATCGTGAAGTCCTGATCTTTGTCCACCTGCAGCAGATCCTTCTGCTCCTCATCTGCCAGTACAGCCTTTCTACAGCTTGGGCACAGACGGCGTACAAGTCGCTGTGCAATGATGCCGACTACAGAGTCTGCCAGTAGATAGGACTCCACACCCATATCTACCAGACGGCCAATAGAAGCCGATGTTGAGTTTGTATGCAGAGTGCTGACCACCAGATGACCTGTGATAGAAGCCTGTACTGCGATGCCCGCGGTCTCACCGTCTCGAATCTCACCGATCATGATGATATCCGGATCCTGTCGCAGGATGGAACGCAGTGCGGTCGCAAAGGTCAGGTCAGCCTTTGGATTGACATGTACCTGATTGATGCCGTTGATATTTGCCTCAACGGGATCCTCAACTGTGATAATGTTGACATCTTCTGTATTTAGCTCGCTGAGTGCCGTATACAGGGTCGTGGACTTACCACTTCCTGTCGGTCCTGTGACGAGGATGATTCCATGGGGATTCTTTAGTATATGGTCGAACTGCTTCAGTTCGTCAGGGCGGAAGCCCAGCTGACTCTTTTCTCTTGTCAGACCACTTTTGGAGGTCAGACGCATAACCGTCTTCTCACCGTATACTGTCGGCAGGATAGACACACGGATATCAAACTCCTGTCTGTCTACCACCTGCGTGATACGGCCATCCTGCGGCTTACGCTTTTCAGAGATATCCATACCGCCGATGATTTTGATTCTGGCAGTGATTGCCGGAAGCAGTCTCGGGCTGTAGGTCATCTTCTCATAGAGGGCACCATCGATACGGTACCGGATACGGACTCTGTCTTCGAGAGGCTCGATATGGATATCACTCGCCCGCTGCCGTACAGCCTGTTCGATCATGGTCTTGACCAGCTGTACGATCGGGGAGCTGCTGACATCCTCATTATAAAGCTCCTCATCCTCTTCTTTGAACTGTGCCTCTTTTTCCTTGGCATATTCATCAGCTGCATTTTTAACATCTGCAGTGCTGTAATAACGGTCGATATACAGCAGGATCTGATGTGTTGTCGCTACAACAGGTTCGATCTGCATATTGGTCACGATCGTAAAGTCATCTATCGCTCCCATATCCATCGGATCTGACATAGCAACCTTCAGGACATTGGCGTTATTTTTATCATACATCAATGGTATGGCAGTGTGCTTTTTGGCAACAGTAGAACTAACCAGCTTGATAATCTCATCCGGTATCTGCAGGCCGACCAGCTTCACATACTCCAGATGCAGCTGATCGCTCAGCGCATGTGCGATGGCTTCCTCTGTCGTGATCCCTGCATCTACCATGGTCTCACCGAGTTTCCTGCCGCTGCCGCGCTGCAGCTCAAGTGCTTTTTTCAGTTGTTCTTCGGAGATTACTTTCTGATCAATTAAGATATCGCCTAGTCTGAGCTTCTTCTTACTTTGGTCAAATCTATGATCCATGTTCAGGTCCGCCTTCAGAATTTAATTTAGCAACACTTTCCATTATACAAAATATGAAACCTTATTCAATGGTAGTTTTGCATCAAATTAAAAGGTCGAATTTAGTTATATTTTTCCTTAATTTTTCTTGACACACAAGATATTGTGGAATGTAAAAAGATTTCCACATTCCCCCTAATAATTTGTCAGAACACGCTCAATTTTTTTTAGCATTTCTTCTTTTCCGGCACTCTTGACGATGTATCCTGCTGCCCCCTCCTGCATGAGCTGCATCACTAGCTGCGGCTCTGTAACTCCAGTCAGAAAAATGACTGGAATGTGCTGATAATCCGGCATCATACGCAGTTCATCAAAGACCTGCTTGCCATTCATGATCGGCATCTCGATGTCCAGAAGGATCAGATCCATCTTGTATTCATCGATCTTTTTCAGAAACCGGTAGCCTGCATTCTCAATCTGCACCTCGTAATCCTTCTCCAGATGCTTTTTCATGATCTGCAGAGTCATAATATCATCATCTATGATTAATATCTTTTTCATTTAAGTGCCTCCAAATATCTTCTGCTTTTTATTATATTTGTTTTCCGGTCTGTCCCAGCAGTGAAGATACAGCTGCTAGCAGTGCCTCTCTGGATACAGGCTTTGGTATGATACCCTGTGCGCCTGCATTGATACAGCGCTGTACGATCTCTGTATCTGCATGTGCGGTCAGAAAGATTGCCGGTACGTATTTACCATTGGGCTGATAACGGATACTCTGCAGTGTCATAGCACCGTCGAGCATCGGCATCCGGTAGTCTATGATCATCAGTTCCACCTTGTAGCGTACGATAAAATCAATGGCCTGCGCTCCTGAATTGACCAGCGTCACATCGTAAAAGTCCTGCAGATAATGCTTGATCGTTTTGAGGGTCGTAGCATCATCATCGACCACCAGTATTCGCTTCTGATTTTTCTTCATCTCCTCCATACGGCGCATCTTGGCATGCAGTACCATTTCCAGTGCCTTTTGGATTTCCTTCATCTTCTTCTCGCCGCGCTCCAGTGACTTGGCTAACTGTCTGCGTTTATAGGCATCATCGATTCTGACTGTCTGTGCCGGCGCTGCTTTGACCTTTGTGCTCTGTACAGCCTCGGCAAAGATCACGGCTTTGTTCATGCCGCGTGTATATTCGTCCTCTTCTTCCTGTTCTCTGGCTGCACGTGCCTTGAGGATATCCCTGACCATTGCTGCAGAGTCTGCCTGCCATGGCTTAGGCTCAGCGGCAATCTGTGCCATTTTTGCCTTTTCCTCTGCTACGATCCTGGCTACCTCTCCTGCACCCGCACTGACCCAGCCAGACGGCTTCTCACGGTTGAGCATCGCCTGTTCTGCACGTATCATTTCCATGTCCTCGTGCATCTCTGTTTCCTCTAGCAGCTCGCTCATCATCTGGAAGATCCGGAACTGATCCGGTTCACCCTCATAAAATTCAGCATCTCCGAGATCGAGAAAATCCAGCGAGCGTTCTGAAAATGCATCCTTTGTCATCAGTATGACCGGTATCTTTGCATACAGGGAGTTCTTTTTCAGCCAGCCGAACATATAGAGACCATGTCCCTTGATGTCGTCTGCATACATGATAATCAGGTCAATGCCGCCGGCTGTGATGATATCCTTGGCGGGATCACCGTATATGGCTGCTTTCGTCGTCACGTATTCCGGCATAAAGCTTCTCAGCAGTGTGATTCTTTCCTTGTTCTCATCTATGATGAGTACCTCCAGTGTAACATCTGCCATGCCTAATCCTCCTTTTCACCCTGCGGCTGGTCTGTATCCGTATCTCCAGACGCTTTCAGTTCTGCCCAGCTTTCCTTAGCTCTGTCAAATGAAAAATGATCCACGTGTGTCTTTGTTTCTGTAATGATATCCAGTACCTCCGGATCAAATCTGTACTGCATCAGCGTATCCAACACCTCTGCCGCTGTATCGCCATCAAATTCATCAATGGCCTGCCGGATACAGTTGACAGCCACTTCAAAGCCTTCCTCTGTGATTTCCGAGGTCTCATGAGGCTCTGACTTTTCCTCCTCCAGCATGCCCTTTTCCGCTAACACCGGCATGATATCTGCTATGATCTGACGGTAATTTTCGATCAGCACCTGATAATTGCTGAGGATGAATTCATAGTTTCCGTTCTTGCCGGCCATTTCGTGGATCTTTGCCATCGTCGAGAGTCTGTGTGCTCCGATATTGGCAGCTACACTCTTGAGCGCATGGACATCGATCGTATAGTTCTCATAAGCGCCCTCCAGCGCATATTCTTCGAGCTTCTTACATTTTTCCTCACCATATTCGCATACGATCTGCAGGATCTGCAGGTATTCATTGACATCATTGCCGCTCTTGCCCATACCTGTAAAGATATCAATGCCCGGAATCTCAAAATCAACCTCCGGATTGACCTCAGTTTTGACCTCGATGCCTTCGACGATCTTGTTGTCCGGCAGATATTCCTTTAACATCCTTTCCAGTACAGGTACTTCAATCGGCTTTGACAGGTAGTCATGAAAACCCATTTCTATGAATTTATCTCTGATGCCACGCAGTGCATTGGCTGATACTGCGATGACAGTCACGTTGCGTGCCGATACGGAATCCATCGCATGAATCCTCTTTGTAGCCTCGACGCCATCCATTTCAGGCATCATATGATCCATAAAGATCATGTCGTAATCCTTCTCCTGCACGCGGTCGATTGCTTCCTGTCCGCTGCATGCAGTGTCTGCCTCTATCTGATAATGCCGCAGCAGTCCCTGTATGATGCGCAGATTGATGGCATTGTCATCTACGATCAGGATATTGGCACTCGGTGCATAGAATACATGATGCATCTTGTATTCCTCAGCAGCTTTTTTCGTAATGCTGTCAGCCAGTCGCTCACGACTCAGTACCTTCTGCGTCAATGTCACTGTAAAGGTCGTGCCCTCACCATAGATACTGTCTACAGTAATCTCTCCACCCATCATATGTACCAGTTCTCTGGAAATCGACAGTCCGAGTCCGGTTCCTTCAATGCCGCGGTTCACCTTGGCATCTACCTGTTTGAATTTATCAAATATATTGCCCAGTTCCTCCGGCTTGATACCGATACCGGTATCGATGATCTGAAATACGAGCCTGACAAGGTCTACTGTCGTTCCTTCTGTATCTCCGGGTACATCCTCCATCATTTCTCCGGTCACACGTAAGGTCACACTGCCCTCACGGGTAAATTTCACAGCATTATTAATCAGGTTGATCAGGATCTGCCGGATACGGACAATATCACCATACAGCTTGTTCGGCAGATTGAGGTCAATATCCATTTTATAGACCAGTCCCTTGTTCTGTGCCGGGATGCTGATCACACTCTCTACATCGCTGAAGAGATAATGCAGGTAATAGGATACGGGAATCAGTTCCAGATTGCCGGACTCTATTTTGGAGATATCCAGCAGATCATTGATGATGGCTAAGAGATTGTTGGATGCCCGCTTGATATCCTCTGCGTCCTCTTTGATTTCAAGAGAGGGATCCGCCTGCAGGATCAGCTCGGAAAAACCCAGGATTGCGTTCATCGGAGTCCTGATCTCATGCGAAATATTGGCTAAGAACGTACTCTTACTTTCATTGGCATCGACGGCATCATTAATCGTCTCTCCCAGTTCATTTCTCGACTCTGCCAGCAGCCCGAGTTCATCCTCAGAGTGTGAGGATATCCGGCGGTCTGTATGCCCCTTCGTGATCTCCTTGGTCGCACTGACAACCTCGTGAACCGGATACAGGGCTTTCGTGATCTTGCTCCTGATGATCACACAGGTAATCCCTGCCGTGATGACCCATAAAACAAAAACGGTCAGACCCCAATAGAGCGCAGGTGTATAAATAGAGATATAGACTCTATTATCTGCCGCCTGCGTGTCCAGGAAACTGACCGCACCGGAATATACCATACAATGATAGATTCCGATTGCATATGTAAATATAAATATCATGGAAATCAAGATCGCAATCCCGACCATAAATGAAATCTTGGAACCAAGTTTTTTCTTGTCGTAAAGCTTCATAGGCTTCCCCCCGAAGTACTCAATCCATAGACTCTTCTGTATTTCCCTTCTCTTCCTGATCTGCTGTCCCAGCCATTTCAAGATCCGTGACAGATTTTATTTCCATGTCCTTATCTTCTGTAGGTTCCTCTCCCGCAGGTGCTTCTGTACTGGCCGCATCCTGCACGTCCATGCTGCCGGACAACTCCGGTGCATCCACCTCTCTTGCCATGATGCTCATGCCGTGGAACTGTGCATCCTCATCTATGATCAGTCTCGTGGTTGTGATATCTCCGTTGATATTGGCGGTGTTTTCAAACTCGGCCCTTTCCTTGATCCACATATCGCCCTCGATCGTACCTGCCACTACGAGATAATCAGCCACGATATTTCCTGTCACCTTACCTGTTGGTGCGAGTATGACTGTTCCCTTTGATGTGAGGCCTCCGACAACAGAGCCGTCGATTCTGATTGAATTTTCTGTTGTAATGGAGCCTCCGATGATCGTATCTGCCCCGATAATGGTTGATACCGGCTTTTGTGATGCCTTAGAATTCTTTTTCATAACTATCTCCTTATGATTTTATGTTAACCAGCGATTTCCATCATGCTCATCGGATCGATGAACTGTCCGTCCAGTTTAATCGCGTATGTCAGCAGCTCTCCCTCTGTTGTCATGATACCGATGACGTCGCCTTTATTGACCTCGGCGCCCTGCTCTACACGTATCGCGGCTGATGTGTAGTATATGGTCTCATAGCCGTTGCCGTGATCGATCCGAATCACATGACCATATACAGGATCATCCTCGATTGCCGCTATCGTACCGGAGCCCGTCGCCATAACCGCTGTTCCGATATTCGTCATAAATGCAACCTTATTGGCATCCTCCGGATTGGTCTCTGCCGTAGTCTGTATCGTCTGCTGTGTTGCCAGTACCGCTGATCCGTCTAATGGAAAGCCCTTCGGTACTGCCTGTTCACTGCGTGTCACTTCCTCTAATTGTGCTTCCTTTTCCTTTGCCGCCAGTTCGTCATTCAGATCATTGACTGCTGCAGACAGCTCTGCATTTTCATTTCTCAGTGATGTGTTTTCGTCTACTACGATCTGCAGTTTGGCATTGCCGGCACTCCGGTTATCATATGCATCCCTTACGATCTGTGCAGTAAAGATACAATAACAGATCAGAATGGCTAATAATGCAATCACGGTAACAGTGATTCTTGTGATCGCATTTGCTGAGGACTTGATCGTTCTGATCTTGCCGCCGGTCTCCGGTACAAACATAATGCTTACACGGCTGCTCTTTTTCTTTCTTCGTTTTTTGCTGCTCATGATAAATTCCTTTCGGTTACTTTTGGCAGGATCTGTGCAAAACTGATTCTGCGTATATCGAGTATATCATATTTTCCGTGAAATTCCAAGTAAGCGGGCAGGATTATCCCAGGTGATTTTTCGTATCAGTTCGTCAGATAAACTCATGCTTTTCAATAGCCGCAGTGATGTCCCCTGGTTTTCCCACGGACTGTCGGAGCCGAATAGGATCCGGTCTGACGGATGATGTGTGAGAATATTGCGCAGGCGTTCCAGACCGTAATAATGATGTGCCATACTCGTGTCGATATAAATATCCTCTCCCATCAGATATTCCTCCACCTCATCCATGTTCATGAGGCCGCCGTAATGTGAGGCAATGAGCAGATTCTTCTGCAGCTCGGGCAGTACATCGTGAATCATTTTCGGTGTACAGTAGTGTACATCTGGTGATACCGGATCATTTCCGGCATGAATCAGCACGAGCAGCCCCAGTCGGAATGCCTCCTGCATGATCTCAATCGACCGTCTGTCATCAAAACGCAGCTGCATATAGTCGTGATGAAGCTTGATTCCTTTGAGCCCGGCATCCTTGATGCGTCTCAGCTCCTTCTGATAATCTGTATATTCATAGTGCATGGCTCCAAAGGACCATAGACCGTCTGTGCCATTGACGGCAATCGCATTGTTGTTGATGCCCTCTACCTGATGCGCAGCAGTTGCCACAGGCATGACTACGGAGTAGTCGATGCCGTTTTCCCGCATGGATGCACGCAGTCCTGCTTCTGTACCATCTGTATGCGGCAGGACACCATTGGCTGTCTCGCTCAATCCCCGCAGGGCTTTGGCTGCGATCTTATCTGGAAATGTATGTGTATGAAAATCGATGATCATATCTATCTCCTGTCTGATTTCTGTGCAGGATCACCCAAGACTGTCGGTATTCTTTTTTGTGGGAACACCGCGCAAAAAGACCTATCCGAGCGATCGAATAGGTCTATTGCTAATCTGTTTTACGTGGTCTTGCTTATTTTCTTAATAATATCATGTACAAATAGCTTACAAATCATATATTATAGAAAAAGGCACGTCGAAAAACGAATAGATTAAAGCTTAGTTACGTTAGTAGCCTGAGGTCCTTTTTCTCCGTTAACTACTTCGAACTCTACTGCAGCGCCTTCTTCAAGAGACTTGAAGCCGTCCATGTTAAGTCCTGAATAGTGTACGAATACATCGTTTCCTGCCTCGTCTGAGATAAATCCGTAACCTTTTTGGTTGTTAAACCATTTTACTGTACCTTTGTTCATTCTGTGATCCTCCAAAATAATAATTATCGTTGCGCCTATTCGCAACAAAAACATGATAGCACAGAATTGGCAAAAAGTAAACGATATTTTCAGCAAATTTTACAAATATTTTTCATGCTATCTGACTTGTTGTGCGTTGGCGTAGTTTTCCTGCATCTGATGCTGTGCCAGCATCTTCACATTCTGCTGTGAGATCTCGTAGAATTCCATATGCACACGCTGAAATGCAGCCACTACCTGAGGATCAAACTGGAGTCCGGAGCCCTGTGTGATGATATTATATGCCTGTTCGTGTGAAAATGCCTTTTTATAAGGTCTTTCTGATACAAGGGCATCGTATACATCTGCCACTCCCAGTATCCTTGCCAGAATCGGGATGTTGTTGCCGGCAAGTCCGTCCGGATAGCCTGCGCCGCTGAACTGTTCATGATGTGAGCGCGCCATCTGATAGGTATAGTTGAGGAACTTGCTGTTTGGCAGCAGATACGCATACTTCTGTATCGCATTGGCAGCCAGCAGTGTATGGTTTTTCATCTGCATGAACTCTTCGTCTGTATATTTTCCTTCTTTTTGCAGCACGCTGTCCGGGACACCGATTTTTCCCATATCATGCAGCTGCGAACAGAGGATGATCATCTCATAATCATCTGCCAGAATTCCGAAATTGATACCGCTCAGCAGCATTTCCTTGAGCAGTACGCCCATATACTTAGACACACGGAGGCAATGCATGCCTGAGTAGCCGTCTTTTTCTGAGATCAGATCGGTGATGATCCCTATGATAAAGTATTCCAGTCTCATCGCATTCTGTGTCTGGAGCGTCGCTGTCTGCTGGAGCTGCTGATTGTATTCGTTCATCTGTTTCTGATGCTCGATCAGTCTGATCTGCAGTTCTATACGCTTATGCAGCAGTTCTGCTACGACTGGCTTGCGGATAAAATCCACAGCACCCAGTCTGTATGCTTCGAGCTCTGTCGCATTATCCGGATCTCCGGACAGAAATATGACCGGTATATTCTTTGCTTTCTCGCTTGTCTTGAGTCTCATGATCATCTCAAAGCCATTGATGCCCGGCATTGCGATATCGAGTATAATGAGGCTTGGCATGAGTGTCGCCTTGGCCAGTCGTGCCAGTGCCTGTTTGCTGTTTGATATCGGGGTGATGATATAGTCCTTTTCCAGTGCTTTTTGGGCGATCATTAATTCGGTCTCATTGTCATCGACAATCATTATTGTGTACATAACTATCCCGCCTCTCAGTGATTAAAATATTGGATAACCCGATGAAACTCCAGTGGTCCGCCGAAAAGATCCAGTGCGGATCCAATGGTCGCGTGTATTTGGTCATGTCCGAGTGTCTTTAATCTCGTGATATCCTCATAAGTCGCGATGCCGCCGGCATAGGTGATGGGGCGCGGCGTGACCGGTGAGTCTGCCTGATCCAGCCCTGCTGGCTCATTCGAGAGCTTCTGCCTGCCTGCTGCAGCCAAAGAGTCAGTCTGACTCACATAGCTTCCAAGGATTCCTACGATGTCTTCCTCAATGCCAGCTGAGCGGCCCTCTACATCTACTGCATGCACGAGAAATTCGTCGCATGACGAAGATAATTCCTGCAGCAGTTCTGCAGTGACCGGTACATCAGTAAACCTCTGCCATCTGTCAGTGACGACATAATATCTGCCGTCTCTCCTGCGGCAGCTGACATCCAGCACCAGGTGTTCCTTTCCTACTGTATGCTTCATCTTTTCTATATTTTCATATTTGATCTGACCATCTTTAAATATATAAGAAGTAACAATCACATGCGATGCTCCGGCATCCAGATACTCTGCTGCATTGGCAGCTGTAATGCCGCCGCCGACCTGCAGTCCTCCGGGATATGCTGCCAGTGCACGGATCGCCTGCTCTTTTGTAGCCGAAAAAAGAGCGGAATCTGACGCATTTAACAAAATGACATGTCCACCCTTCAGGTTATGCTGCCTGTATAGATCGGCATAATATTCTGCTCCTTTGAGCGATGTGAAGTTCTCTACTGCGCGATCTCCCTGATCCTGCAGTGTGCCGCCGATGATCTGTTTGACCTGTCCGTTATGGATATCTATACAAGGTCTGAATTCCATCATCCGTGACCCCCTTCTGCTCATATATATAGTATACAATATTGTGTGTTTAGTACACAAGTACCATCTTTGCTAAATTTTTGTTTGTTCAGGTTTCGGAGAGTCACACATTGAACAGACCTTGAGAAATAAAAAGACCTGAACCATTGAATGAATCAGGTTTAGGCCGTTTTATATCATGCTGTTATCCAGAATCGAACTGGAGACCTCTACATTACCAATGTAGCGCACTACCAACTGTGCTATAACAGCATAGTGAATATCTCACCGAAGGACATTCTAACATATTCGACATGGAATTGTCTATCACTTTTTCAGGATTTCTTTTCTAATTTTGCTCTTTATGCGTTGAAGTGCATTATCGGTGGACTTTTCATCCTTTCCGAGTACCTTTGCGATCTGGACGTAGCTCATCCCGGTGATATAAAGATCGAGTACCTGCTTCTCAAACGAACTGAGGGTACTGTCTATCTGCTCTTCCAGTGCATTGACATTTTCCTTGTCAAAGAAAAGCTCCTCCGGGCTTTTATCAACTGCCGACTGCAGAGCATCCACCAGAACGGCTTCTTCTCCCTCTGCATCTGACATATTCGCATATAAGGACACATAAGAATTCAGGGGTGTGTGCTTCTGCCTGCCTGCTGCCTGTACGGCTGTATACATCTGTCTCGATACACATAAATCCGCAAATGTGTAAAAACTGGCGTCACGACCACTGTCATAGTCACGGATGGCTTTGAACAGTCCGATCATGCCCTCCTGGATCAGGTCTTCATTATCTGCACCGAGGATAAACATAGATTTTGCTTTGCTGCGCACCAGATTTTTATATTTATCCATGATAAAATCGGTGACGGGTGATTCTCCCTCACGCAATCTCAGGATTAATTCCTCATCTGAACTTTGTGCGTAATCATTTTTCCTGTCCATGCATTCTCCAGACACATTAATTATGTCAACTATTTATGTTAATCATCTCTGATAAACTGTTTTTTCTTTTTTCCATCAGATTTATACTTAACTACAAATAAATCATCTTCCGTTTTCATGTATCAGTGAATTACTTCATACGCTGCCGGACGATTTCATAAGCAAGTACACCCGCTGCGACTGATGCATTCAAGGAATCGATGTCGCCCTTCATGGGAATGGCTGCAACGTAATCACATTTTTCCTTGATTAGACGTCCGACACCCGTGCCCTCGCTGCCGATTACCAGTCCGATGGGCCCGGTCAGGTTGCAGCGATACATCAGCTCCCCATCCATATCTCCACAGACAAACCAGAGTCCACGCTTTTTCAGTTCTTCCATCGTCTGTACGAGGTTCGTCACCTTCGCAACCGGTGTATAATTGAGTGCACCTGCCGAGGTTCTGGCAACGACTGCCGTCAGCCCGACTGCACGGTTCTTCGGTATGATGACACCGTGTGCGCCGCATAGATTGGCGGTTCTGATGATGGCTCCGAGGTTATGGGGGTCTTCAATGTTATCTAACAGGAAAATAAAAGGCGGTTCGCCCTTCTCCTCTGCCTTTTTCAAGATGTCCTCCACCTCAGCATATTTATAGGCTGCTGCCTGTGCAATCACGCCCTGATGATGACCCGTTGTGCTCATCTGGTCAAGCCGTTCCTTCTCCACATATTTAATCATGGTATCATGCTTCTTGGCTTCCCGCTTGATGGTAACCACCGGTCCATCCTGACATCCGTCCAGTACATACAGCTTGTCTATTGTTTTTCCTGCACGAAATGCCTCAATAACTGCATTGCGTCCTTCGATTAAAAATTCTTCATAGCGCTCGTTTTCCATTCCTGTTCTCCTACTTTATTTCCTGCTGTTTCTGCATCCGCTTTGTCTTTGATCGCATACTAATCTATGTGTTACAGCTTCCCACATAACTGCATGCCAAGCTTCAGTAAATCTACAATTCTCTCTGTATTTCCCTGTAGATACAGATACCCGCAGACTGCTTCCATTCCGGTTGCCTTGCGGTAATCAGACACCGAGGCATTCTTCGCAGTCGTATAGGACTTTGCGTTGCGGCCTCTCTTGTAGACTATCTGTTCTTCCTCGGTCATATGCTCCTGCAGAAGCTCTGCCATCTGAGCCTGCGTACCTGCCTTCACAAGTTCGCTGGTCTGCTTATGTAATTTGTTTGCTGCACAATTTGCCCTGCCTACCACGATAGACTTCATGACGAGGTCATAGATACTGTCACCGATGTAAGCAAGGGTAAGAGGCGAATATGCATTGATATCCGCCTCTTTCAGGTCAAATTGCTGTCTGATATATTGTAATAATGCTTCCTGTTCCATTGTTCTTCCTATCTTAGCTGCGTTTCCACTTCACACCTTCACGTGTATCTTCAATGATGATGCCCTTTTCAAGCAGTTCATTACGGATTGCATCCGCCTTTGCAAAGTCCTTCGCTTTCTTGGCTTCCTTACGCTCTGCAATCTTGCCCTCTACATAAGCTGTCAGCTCATCATCTGCTTCCTCTGCTTCATAGGGAATAGTCAGATTCAGCGATAATACTCTGTCAAAGTCCTCTAACAGCGCATGCTTTGTCGCATCATTTGTATCTTCCTTAATCAGATCATAGACAACTGTGATGGCCATAGCAGTGTTTAAATCATTGCCGACTGTATCCGCAAATTTATTTCTGTAACTCTCAAATACGGCTTTGTCTACCGTACCCTCTGCTGCATAAGAGCTGGTCTTCGTCCGCAGCTTCTTATAGGTTGCTGCCACACTGTCAAGCTGCTCATAGGAAAATTCCAGAGGCTTACGGTAATGAGACTGCAGACAGAACATTCTGTATGCAAGCGGATCATAACCCTTCTGCTCTAGCAGATCCACTGTCAGGAATTCTCCCTTCGACTTACTCATCTTGCCTGATTTATCATTCAGGTGGTGTACATGGAACCAGTAATTACACCATTTATGTCCCACATAGGATTCACTCTGTGCCACTTCATTCGTATGGTGTGGGAAAATGTTGTCGACACCGCCACAGTGGATATCCATATATTCTCCGAGATGCTTCATGCTGATGGCAGAGCACTCAATGTGCCAGCCCGGATAACCGAGTCCCCACGGGCTCTCCCATTTTAATGCCTGATCCTCGAACTTAGACTGCGTAAACCACAATACAAAGTCATTTTTATTTCTCTTATTCGTATCCTCTGCCACATCCTCACGAACACCTACTAACAGTTCATCCTCGCTCTGGTTGCCGAATACATAATAGGTAGAAAGCTTAGAGGTATCAAAGTATACATTGTCCCCTGCCACATATGCGTAATCCTTTTCAATCAGCACCTCGATCATGTGAATAAATTCTGCAATACAGTTTGTTGCAGGCTCCACTACATCAGGTCTCTTGATATTGAGCTTCTTACAGTCTGAGAAAAAGGCATCCGTATAAAACTTTGCAATCTCCATAACGGTCTTATGCTCACGTTTTGCACCGTTTAACATCTTGTCCTCGCCGCTGTCGGCATCACTCGTCAGATGACCTACGTCCGTGATGTTCATGACGCGCTTTACATCATAGCCAAGATAGCGGAACGTCTTCTCCAGTACATCCTCCATCAGATAGGAACGCAGATTTCCGATATGCGCGAAGTGATAGACGGTCGGGCCGCAGGTGTACATGCTGACCTTTCCCTCCACATTTGGTACAAACTCTTCTTTTCTCTTAGTCAGTGTATTATAAAGTATCATTTCAGTGTCCTTCCTTTTGCAGCTGTTTCATATCCTTTTCCAGATCAAGCAGTCTGTTCGTCAGTTCTGTATTTGCCATACGCAGGTTCTGAATATCCTCCTGTACCGGATCAGGCAGATCGATCTGGTTCATGTCATCGCGCGGCAGTGCAACGTTATTACGCTTCACGACACGCCCCGGCACACCTACCACAGTCGAATTCGGAGGAACCTCTTCCAGTACAACTGAGCCGGCACCAATCTTGGAATTCTCTCCTATCGTAAAGGAGCCTAAAACCTTTGCTCCTGCACTGATCATGACATTATCGCCGATGGTCGGATGACGCTTGCCGTGCTCCTTACCGGTTCCGCCGAGGGTCACGCCCTGATAAAGTGTTACGTTATTTCCGATGATGGTTGTCTCACCTATGATAACACCATTTCCGTGATCGATGAAAAATCCCTCGCCGATTTCAGCACCCGGATGAATCTCGATGCCGGTCTTCCTTGCCGCACGCTGAGAAATCAGTCGTGCCCAGAAATAGTGTCCCTTCTTATATAACTTATGTGCCTGACGATACTTCATCATCACCTTGAAGCTCGGGTAGAGGAAAACCTCCATAGCGCTGTGTATCGCAGGATCGCGCTCCCTGATGACTCTGATTTCGTCCTTGACACGCTTGATATAGCCCATTTCACATGCCTCCAAATATAGTGGTTGACTCTGAATAGTTACAGTCTATTCAATTACTGTGATTTTGTCAATTTGTTTTTGAGTTGACATAACTATATATTCAGTACCATATTTACTTCATTATATTCTTTTTTATTTTTCCTGTACCTCAGTCTCTCTGACATCCGCTGCAGCCGGCGCATCGATCTGGACTGCTGCCTGCAACACTTGCCTCAATCATGTCCACGGCTGTAGTCAGCATGCAGATTGCCTGTGAGCTGATGCCTTCTCCGCTTCCGGTAAATCCGAGGCCTTCTTCTGTTGTCGCCTTGATGTTGACCTGGCTTAAATCAATTTTTAATGCATTTGCAACATTTTCGCGCATCTGGTCAATATACGGACGCATCTTCGGTGCCTGTGCAATGATGGTCGCATCAATATTTTCAATAAAGAAATTTTCCTGCTCCAGAAGCTCTCCCACATACTCTAACAGAACAATGCTGGAGATACCCTTGTACTGCGGGTCTGTGTCAGGAAAATGCTTTCCGATATCGCCGAGTGCAGCTGCACCAAGCAGGGCATCCATAATCGCATGCACTACTACATCCGCATCTGAGTGTCCCAGTAATCCCTTTTCATATGGTATTTTCACGCCACCCATGATGAGGTCACGATTCTCTGTCAGTCTGTGTACATCATATCCCATTCCGATTCTCATAAATTCTATTCTCCTGTTTTTCCAATCGAATCTTGACATCTGTTTCATTTCAATATATAGTTGTCGCAGATAGTATAACACATTCATGTAATGCTAGGGGAGCTTTTTTTGCTGAGATTGTCACCTTTGGTGGCTAACCCTCATGACCTGAACCGGATAATACCGGCGTAGGCAAGCAGTTTTTAAGGCTAACCCTCCCATTTCACAAAGGAGGATTTTTTTATGTCAAAATCAAATCATTTCTACGTGCGCCGTCTGGCTTTCTGCGGTGTCGCACTGGCACTCGGAACCGTCACATCCCTCATCAAGGTATTTGAATTTCCCTTCGGCGGCTCCATCACCCTGCTTTCCATGCTTTTCATCTGTCTGATCGGCTACTTTTACGGACCGGTCACGGGGCTGTGCGTGGGAGTCGGTTATGGCGTCCTACAGCTTTTTCTCGAACCGATTATCTACTACCCACTGCAGGTCATCATGGACTATTTTCTTGCATTCGGATGTCTCGGACTGACCGGCTTCTTTTGTAAGAAAAAGCATGGTCTGCTGATCGGCTATATCGTCAGCATCACAGGCCGCTGGATCTTCGCCAGTCTCTCCGGCTATATCTTCTGGAGCGAATATGCCTGGGACGGCTGGAATGCAATTGCCTACACTATGGTTTACAATGGTGCTTACATCTATGCAGAGGGTATTGTCACGATCATACTGCTCGCCCTTCCACCCGTTGCAAATGCCATTGACCGAGTACGAATGACCGCAACCGAACAATCATAAATACTAACAGCCCCTCATAGCAAACGTGAGGGGCTGTACTTGAAAGGCATTGCATGTATTCAATTGATCGTTGCTATTTTTTTGTATGACTGCGTTGATTTACTGCTGCAGAATCTCTTCTGCCATCTTGAAGAAATCCTCTGCTCCCATGATGGAACCACTATACATGAATGAATAATAGATACCATCCTTCTGCCAGCTTGCGAACTTAATATCATTTTCCTCAATCTCTTCTGACCCATAAGAGATGTAGTAATGTTCCGCTGCCATATTGGCCTCATCTTCAGCCGTCAGCTCATAATCTTCGGGAACAAACTTATAATGATCCTGTTTATAAGAAACCGTCACACCATTGATTTCCCTCTGTTCCATAGAATCATCCGGATAAGCTGCTGCTTCCGGCTGCACCTCATGAATGATCAGTGACAGCTTCTCGTCACCTTCCTTCGTATAGGTACCCCACCACTCACTGAAGGTTCCGAAACGATTGCCCTCGTCATCCATCTTGTCTGTATCACTCGATTCCATATGCTGAATCGTATAACCGTTAGAAAAGCTTTCAACCGATTGAAAATCAAATCCCAGATCCTTCTTCGCCTGATCCAGCTCTGCATAAGAACCATAATCATGACCAAATGAGATCGATGATACATAGCCTGTAATCTGTCCTGCCGCATATACCCCCGTCGGCACCAATACACATAATGCCGCGGCTGCTGCTGCAATCCATCCCTTACTTAATTTCTTCATAGTCCTCTCCTTGTCCTGATACGCAGATGAGGATGTTATGTCAACTATTTTGAGACCATCATCACATCGGTCAAGCTGTTCGTCGATTCGTCTCTTCAAATCTTCGGATGCAGAAATCCCGTCACTTTTATTGTGCAGTGCGTGGCTGATTTGCATATCCATACTGCTCTGATTCTTCATACTGACTAACCTCCTGTTCTGCTTTCATCAAATGCTTTTTTAACTGACCCCTTGCTGTAAAGAGTCTTGACTTCACTGTACCCTCCAGACAGTTACAGGCTGCGGCAATTTCCCTGGTTGACATCTGGTTGTAATAATAATAAACAATCATGGTGCGGTATTTCATATCCAGTCTCGAAATGGCTTTGTATAACTCGTCTGCCTGTTCCTTATGCACTACGACGTCTAATACGGATACTCCGTCAGTCCGCTCTGCAGTCTGTTCAATCTCTTCATCCGGATATTCTCTTGCTGCCTTCTTGCCATAATTCCATGCTGTCCGGGTCAGAATCTGATACAGCCATGCTTTGAACCCGGCGTTATTCTTGAGTTCCCGACAGTGTAAGAAACACTTGATAAATGTCTCCTGTGTGATGTCTTCACTGTCTGCTCGATTGCCAACAATCAGATAAGCCATACGAAGTATCTGGTTACAATACTTTTCATAGATCCGGTCAAAAGCATCACGGTCACCTTGCTTCATGCTTTCTACCAGCTGTAATTCGTCTTCCAAGTAAATGCCTCCTTTCTCCCGCTTTTGGGTTCTTTTGATGCGCATCTGTTAATAAGAGCAGGACAAATCAAAATCGGTTCATTTTATTTTAAATAAGAAATCTGCTTTTTATGTGCTTTGATTTTCTTCATTGCCCAGTCATAGTGGCTGGAGGTCGTGCTGACAAAGTAGGAGCCGATGGCATTGTCCCCTGCCCATTTGTATTGACCCTTAGAAAACAGTTCTTCGTTTGTGAATCGGTTGATCAGTTCCATGACCTTCGCGTGGGAATCTGCAAACAATTGCTTTGCTTCCTCGAGGGTTGTCTTCTGATGATTTTCCCAGAACACAACATTCATATCTCCATAGGTTCTCCAAGAGTACTCTTCCGGGAGAAATGTATGCTCTTCTCCTCTGTCATTTGCTTCAACAGCTTCAATCATTAATTTATGCCACTCATGCAGGTGAATCAGCACATCTCTCAGATTCTTGTCCCGCTTCCAGTGTGCTTCCTTCTTTTTCTCATCTGCTGAGAAGTCATATTCTGTTGTTAATTCCTGTTCTGTCATTGCATTCATCAAAGCTTCCAATTTCTCATAATTCTCTGTTGCTGCCTGAATCAGGTCAGCTTTGCTCTGTGGTCTTGCCATTTTTCTTTCCTCCATTTTTTCCGTCATATATACATGACATGTTGTGTATGATTTGTTCCATTTTCAATCGCAGTTCACATGGTTCTAACAACTCTGCCTGATCCCCGAAGGTCAGAAGCCAGTATAGAAAGCTTTCCTGATCTGAATAATCAGCAGTGAATAACAGCCTTCCATCCTCCTGCTTCTTATAACAATCAAGGCCAAAATCCTCAATCAGCCGCCATTGCATTTCCTGTGTAAATAATGCCTTCACCTTGATCACTCCCGGATAAAGTTTGTCATCGGCAAGCTCTGGCATGACTACGTCCCTGCGTTCATAGGATTCTGTGGAAACTGACAGTCGCTCCATGCGATTCAGCTTGAACATCCTATAATCCTGTCTGCTCCTGCACCAGCCCCATACATACCAGCTTGCCCATTTGAAAATCAGATAATAGGCTTCTATGCTTCTGGCTTCCTCTCCACGAGGAGAATAGTAGGTAAAGGTAATCAGATGCCGTTCTTCGATTGCCGTCTGAATCAGCTCTATCTTAGGCGCCAGTGTATCCTTATGCCATGAGGACAGGTCAATCAGTATGGATTCTCGACCACTGACATAATCAGAAGACCCCGGCTGCAGCTTTTCCATCAGCTTTGAATAATAGCTGTCTCCATTTACGCTGTCAAGGCTTCGCAGTCCTGCCAGAATTCCCTGCATATCTCTGGTGGTCAGTATGGTACTGTCAATCTTATATCCTTCCATAATTGAAATGCCGCCATTCACTCCCTGCTTTGCGCAGATTGGAATCCCCGCCATACAAAGATCTTCTATGTCACGGTTGATGGTTCTTCTCGATACCTCAAACCGTTCTGCTAACTCAGGTGCTGTCACCTTGTCCCTCTGTAAGAGAATCACAAGGATCCCGAGGAGTCTGTCAATCTTCATGTGCGCTCCTTTCAATGACTACTATAGCATTTCAAACATGTCATCTGTATGTCATGTTTATGATAACATATTTGATTTTTTCTTTCCAGTCCTGTTTCCAGATTTCCAAGCATCTCCTATTGTTTAAATGTTACGAAATTGTTACAATCAGTTTGTACTTAGCTAAGACAATTCATATCACTTTAGGCGAGCATCTGTTCATTTTAGTAAAAACTTACTGAATCAAAGAACATGTTACATCCATGACTCACCTGAAAAACAGTATAAGGAGGTCACTCAATATGTGTTTTAGATTATTTAGTAACTGCAGCGATCTGATGTCTCTGCTGCGCAGCTGTTTCGGATGCTAATAGGGAGTATTTTTATACAGCGCAATAAAAAAGTCGTGAAATGAATGTTTCACGACTTTTTAATACTGAGTAACGGAAGGGAGATGTGAACTCTTTCCAGGAGCCAGTAGTCTCGCATAAATACGGTGTTTCTTCGATTTTCATTTGATTACTTTTGATTACTTATTTGAGTACAACAACAGTATCACGTTACTTTGGAGTCAATACTTTCACCAAAAATGCCTAAAATTTTTAAAATCTTTATGATATGGATAATCTCAATCAGCAATTTGCTCAAAAATTTCTCCAACATTTTTCTTTCAAAAAATTCTTAATAATATGAGATTCTTCTCCTTCATAATATTTTACAAGAAGCTGTTTGAACTCTGGAACTTCTTTTTCTGGTATAACAAGAAAACCTTGTCCATTCGCAATCAAGTATTGATTTGCAAAGATTACAGAAGCACGTTTGTTTCCATCAATAAAAATCTGAGTTTTCATACAATACAAACATAACTCTATTGCAATATCAATTGGTTCTTTCTCAGATGCTAGAATTTTCTCTATTTTTTCTTTTACAATACTTTCTATTGGAATTGGTGGCACATAGTGACTTCCGCCTATTGTAACAGGTACACCTCTTACTCGTCCTCCATCTATATAAAATCCCTCGTTTACTAGTTTTGCAATGTGACTTATCATATAAAAATTTGTTGGACTCAAAATCACATCTTTGTCTAGTATGAACTCCCATGCATGTTTTAGGTTCAAAATCTTTTGTACGTCCGTAGCTTTTACACCATTAACGATGCCATTATTAATAATCTCTTCTGTCTGTGGAAATGATGTTCCAACACCTTCCAATACTGCCTGGTCATAAATATTTGACTTCATGTTTGCTCTTGCAAAATCTAAATTCATCAACACTCTGTCAGATATATCCAGCTTCTGATATCCAAGATTTACTAGTTCTTTTTCTATTTGACGTATCCTTTTATTCAACACTTTAGAATCTCTGGCATTGCGAAGCAGCAATTGATACAGTTCATCCGAATAGATATCCACATATTTTGAAGTTAATTTACCTGCGATTCTTTTTCGTACATAAAGATACCGTTTATTTCCCTGCCCTTTTATCTCTGGCGAGCCATCATAAAGCATAAGATTCAAACGTGCCTGACAATCTGCTTTTTCATTCAGTAAATCCTGTACTGTTACTAATTCATTCATATGATTGCACTCCTTAGGGAACTTCTTTGTTTATATTATACCCAAATGTTCCCTATAATACAACAATAAAATAGGGATCTTTTTATTTGTTTTCTAAATTAAAAGTTCCCTATTTTATAACTGATAAAGATTAATACACCCTTATCCATTCCCCACTTGCTTGCTTAGATTTCGAGTACTGTCTTACATTGAAATATTACAAGAAACTGATTTATTGAAAAATAGCCTTGACAAAGTATAGAATAATTTAGTACAATAGCGAAGCGGGTTTGAAGTACGAGTTTGGGATCTTAGCTCAGCTGGGAGAGCATCTGCCTTACAAGCAGAGGGTCATAGGTTCGAGCCCTATAGGTCCCATTCAACTTGCATTTTAAATTGACTGCCTTGGCAATACTTATTATTAATATGGCGGAATAGCTCAGTTGGCTAGAGCACACGGTTCATACCCGTGGTGTCGAGAGTTCAAATCTCCCTTCCGCTACTACAGACATTTTTTGAAAAGCCGTGAAATCCTTGATTTCACGGCTTTTTTCGTTGTTGAAAAACCTGACAAACAGGAAAGGTAATCAGTTCTTAAATCAGTCTCCGGTGACTGATATACTCTTCCAGAAGCTTTGCCGCCTTTGTATGGGTAATCTCTGTCGGATGAGAATCCGATACAAATCCGTCCTCCGGCAGCTGCAGCGGCAGGTGTAACGACGATACCTTGCTGTCACCCGTCTGCTCACAAAACTGTGAAACGGCTTTCTCAATATAGGCATAAATCTGTTCTTCCATCACACCGACCACACATAGAATCTGCGCCTTAGGATTATGGCGGCGAACCACCTTAAGAAAATCTACATACAACTGCTGAAATTCCTCCAGTCTGTCAACATAGTCCTTGCAGTAGCTGTCGTCATTCGTACCAAGGTTAATCAGAACCAGCTGCGGCTGAAATTTGTGAAAATCCCACGACTGATCCGCAAGTACAATTGTGCCCTCAGGTTTTGCATAAGAAAACCCGACCTTCTCATAATACGTCGATACAAGCTGCTCCTTCAGCGGCTGGTCTGTATCGGTATAGCCCGAAATTAGGCCGTAACCCGAATAGGATACAAAACTGTAATCCGCATCGAGTGCCTGCGCAAGCTTATAGGAATATGCTCTTGTCACATCTTCTGTAGCAGTTTCAAAGCCGGTGTCCGGATTCTCTCTGTCCACGCCGTAACCGCAGGTAATGGAGTCCCCGATGATTTCTATTTTACGTTTCTTCTCCTCTGTCGGATGGATTCCATCCCGTGTATCTGCCTCAATCGGGCAAATACCTATCGTGGACATCGGACACTCCGAGAGCTTGATGACCTGAACAGAGATTTTTTCATAAGCAGGACTGTTCCAGATTTTGTACTGCTGTTCCGGTTTTTTCATCAGGTCATCTACAACTCTGACTCCATTCACATAGATTGCAAATCTTGCCTGTCCCTCTGTCTCATTTCCAGTCGTGCTGTCGTCTCCTCGTAAAGTCAACGCAACCTCCTTTGCCTCACATGTAAAAGCAATTCCGGTTCCTGATAATCCACACCAGAGTGTTCCGTTATTCTCTAAGGTACGTCCAATGATTTTGACATTTTCTCTAAGTAATTGATACTGCATGATTTTATCCTCTTTCCTTTGTCTATCCTAAAAATTTCTCATACCGACAAGGCTCTGCCCTGACAAATGTCCCTGTGTACAAATTCCTGCCGAATTGCATTCAATACCCTTTTCTTATCCGCACTCCACATCGGCGCAATCAGGAGCTTCTTCGGACCATCTCCTGTCATACGGTGTATCACGATGTCGGGAGACAGATTCTCAACCGCATCACAAAGAATGTCTATGTATTCCTCCATGGTAAGTGGCCGAACAAGTTCTTTCTGCTGCGCATAGAGGTCAGCCAGATCTGTTTCCTGCAGGATATGCAGCAGTTGAAACTTAACACCCTGAACTTGTGATTGGTTTACATAATGCACGCTTTCTATCATATCCGCTTTGCCTTCACCCGGCAAACCAAAGATCAAATGCACGATAACATCTATATGACGCTTTCGTAGTTCCGTAACCGCGTGATCAAAGCACGGCAGCTCATAGCCGCGCCGGATTAGCTTTGCCGTATCCTCATGGATGGTCTGCAGTCCGAGTTCTACCCATACCGGTTTCACCCGGTTCATTTCATCCAGTAGTTCCAGCACATCCTCCGGCAGACAGTCCGGCCGTGTTCCGATAGAAATACCGACGATATCCTCTCTTCCCAGAATCGGCAGGAACAGACTGCGCAGATATTCGACCGGTGCATAGGTGTTGGTGTATGCCTGAAAATAAGCAATGTATTGAGTGCCTGTCTTTTTCCCCGAAAGGCGTTGTTTGGCGGCTTCCAAGCGACGTATGACATCCTCCTCTGCAAGACGGACTGTCGTCTCTGCGTAACCAGACATTTGACCAATTGTAATTGACTCTGCAAACTCCCCGCTCCCGCCCAGGCTGCAGAAAATACAGCCTCGCGTATCCAGCGTTCCATCACGATTCGGGCATGTCATTCCGCCGTTCAAGGCAAGTTTATATACTTTTTCACCGTATTGATTTCGCAGGTAAGCATTGAGTGAATTATAGTTCATGAAATTCCTCTACCCTCTTCAGCCAGTTCTTCATCAGAGCCTCAAAAACTCCATCACTCTCAATCTGCATGTTATGTCCGCAGGAATCGACGATTGCATAGGTTGCTCTCGGATATTTCTCCATCAGCTTGAATGCCGCTTCATAGCCGGCACAGTGATCCTGTCTGCCCATCATAAATACAGCCGGCTTATCAAATACAGCCTCTTCATCCACTGTCAGTTCATTCTTCAGATCATCAAAATGTCGGTCAAATAGCAGAATTCCCGGCTCAATCTCCTCCTGATACCGCTTCCACACTTCCTGCTTCCACTGTACCGCAATTCCAGTAAAATAGTCATACTGGTGATCTTCCCACTGAGTTCCCGGTTCCTTCACTGTAATCACTCTCTCCGGCAGCTTCTGCTCAATATCCGGAATCCACGGGCACACAAATCCGATACCCTCCACCTGTTCCGGAATGGCTGACACCAGACTCCTGACAAGATAAGCGCCAAAAGATTCCCCCATCATCAGACACTTTTGATCTCCGATCAGTTCCCTGATAGCCTGCAGAAAAAGCCTTTTCAAATCCTCCCACGAGCCAATGCTGTCATTTAACTGAGACTCTCCCATTCCGGGAATATCAAAATAAATCCTCTGATAGGCATCCTCTCTCCCAAAGCACTGCTCAATCGGACCTGCCATCAGGCGATAATCCACACTGTGTCCATGAAAGATGAGCATCGGCATTCCCTCGCCCATACTCTCATAATGCAGTTTTGTTCCTTCCACTTCTATATACATTTCATTTCCTCCTGAATAACATACTTTGCAGCTGCAAGTCTCTCTACTGTCAATTATTCACACATGTATTGAAAATCATCCATCGAGCCTTACTTTTTCCTTCTTCGCAGAATCACTACTACTGCTATCGCTGCAAGTACAACAACTCCTGCCGTCAGAATCACTGTCCCACCGATAACAGGAACCTTCCCTGCCAGGAAAATACTCGTCGGTCCGTCCGCGCCGCCTATAATCGACACAGCCACTGCCGCTTTACTTTTCATATAGATACCTGCTCCGATCAGAGCAAGTGCAATCACTGCTAGCATACAGCCTGTCATCTTTTTCATGGTTTCTCCACCTCATAGGGATGCATCTTCTCAATCAAAATCTCTATTTCCCGTTCGCAGTACTCCTTAGAAATAGCACCTCGCTCAGCAAAATCTTCAAGCATCCTCTTCTGTCGTTCAAACAGTTCCTGATTTCCTTTTGATATATTTT
This sequence comes from bacterium, assembly GCA_030539165.1. Taxonomy (GTDB): domain Bacteria; phylum Bacillota; class Clostridia; order Lachnospirales; family Lachnospiraceae; genus JAAYYM01. The sequence continues at coordinate 115 of JAUNSO010000026.1, read as the reverse complement.
CTTCCATAGCTGATTCTCTCATACATTATATTGATATTCACAAATTCTATTGTATCATAAATTATTTGATACTAAATTACAACATGAATAATTACTACTTGCACCAGTAAACTTC
>JAUNSO010000025.1:32686-39131 GCA_030539165.1 bacterium | reverse complement strand
GATTAATAAAATAATCGCGCATGCCATCCTGTTCACCTGACATCGTTTTGTCAACATTGATATCATTGAATAATAATTTGATTTCTGCAAATGATATGGAAGAAAGAAGTCATTTACAGACTTTATTCAATTTTATGTAAAGGAGCATGTGCTGATTATGAAAAATATGAAAATGTATTTGTTATGCGCATTGACGGTTCTGGCTCTGGGAGCTTTGACGGCCTGCGGTACCAATAATACCACGGGCAACAACGGAACCAACACGACAGATGGCACGGATATCGGAAATGCCGATACCGGAACAAATAACGGCACCAATATGAATGGCACGAACGGAACAACAGGAACAAACGGCACAAATAACACAACAGGTACAAATGGAGCAGGCGGAACACTTGACGGTACGACTACCGGTGATAATCTGGATGGTGTAGATATGGATACAACGACAGACGGCGGTAACGGTGAAGGCGGCGTTGTAGGCGATGTTGTGGAAGATGTGGCAGACGGTGTAGGCGATGTCGTAGATGATGTAGCAAATGATGTTGATGGTGTTATCAATGATGTAGATGGTAACGGAACAACCAATGGCACAGGTACTACAAATGGTACAGGAACTACAACCAACGGAACGAAAAACACAACCGTCAGATAACGATGACGCAGAAAACAGGTGCTCATTCGAGTACCTGTTTTCTATAGTGTGCATTATTCGCTTTTTTCAATAATCGTTCCATCCTGATAGGCTCTCAGCAGCTCCTCCAGCTGATAAATGGATTCCCGCAGATCATATCCCGTGTCGGTATCGGCTACCCGCAGACGAAATGCAGAGGTTTCTACGATGACTGAATCTGAAAAAACATCTGTCTCCTGCAAAATTGCATCCTCAGTCGACTTGAATGGTTCATGGGCTACCAGACGCATTCCATGGGAATTATAGACCAGCGTATAGCCCGCTATCCCTGTTTTGCTTTGATATGCCTTAGAAAATCCACCGTCGATGACCATCAGCTTGCCGCCACATTTGATAGGCGATTCTCCCTTTTTCTGCTCAACAGGAACATGACCGTTGATAATATGAGAAAACCTTGAATCCAAACCAAACTCTGTCATAATCTTATTGACAGTCTCTTCATCATTTAGCAATTCATAGTATTTATTTTTCTTCTCTACATGGCTGGCCTTGTCTGCGATCAGGTAACGCTCAAAGGTCGCCATCCTTTCCTTGCCGAAAACAGGGGAGTTCGGATTGCCCCAGATATACCACAGAATATCCTGTCCCTTTTCCCGTTCCGCAGGGTCATTTGTCGTGTAGTAGCCACGGCGTGCATAATGCTCCAGTATGTCATATAAAGCCCTTCCACTGTATTGCTTTCCAAAAATATTCACTTTCTTAAAATCACCATTTTCATCAAGCGGAACACAGCCATGATACAGCAGGTTGGAATTATAGACCTTGTACAGGCTGCCCTTGGCAAACAGAAAACGCACATGCTTCTGCAGCTTCTCGCAGCGTGTAAATGCATGGCAGAGACGCTCCATAACCTGTTCTTCTCCCTTGGTCAGCTGATACGGATTCTTCGGATCCACCGTCGGAAACTCCGTATCCTTCAATGCATATGTGACCCCATCTATTTCAATGGTTTTAGTCTCATAGTTAATCTTATCCAGCAGCAATCGGTTTTCCATGCCGAAGCTCTTGCGTTTTTTGATAATCTGACCTTCCAGTTTGAACTGAATGATCGTGATTGCCTTATGCATTTTCGTATCGAGAGCCCTGTCATTTGAATTGTAGTCTACGCTCGTTGACAGTGCAAATGCATCACAATTCACATCAGAATAGGTCTCCATGGCAAAGGTGGCAAGGGGGATCAGATTAATACCATAGCCCTCTTCCAGCGTATCCAGATTGCCATACTTTGCAGACATGCGAAGCACATTTGCAATGCATGCTGCATGCCCTGAGGCAGCGCCCATCCATACAACATCATGATTGCCCCATTGGATATCAATTGAATGATAATGCCGCAAAGTCTCCAGAATCAGATGCGGGCCGGGTCCTCGGTCGAAAATATCTCCGACAATATGCAGATGATCGATGACAAGTCTCTGGATCAGATTGCTGAGTGCCACGATAAACTCCGGTGCACGCCCGATTCTGATAATCGTATGAATGATTTCATTATAATAAGCTTCTTTATTCTGAACCTCTACCTTTTCTGTAATCAGTTCTTCAATGACATAGGCAAAGTCCTTTGGCAGAGCCTTGCGCACCTTGGAACGTGTATATTTGGAAGCCACTCGCTTTGTGATCTGTACCAGACGGTGCAGAGTGATTTTATACCAGTCCTCGATGTTGTCTTCCTGCTTCTTGATCAGCTCCAGCTTCTCCTCCGGATAATAGATCAAGGTTGCCAGCATTTTCTTGTCCTTCTCACTGAGCGTGTTTCCAAATTCTTCATCTATCTTGCGCTTCACTGAACCGGAACCATTTCTGAGGACATGGATAAACTGCTCATTCTCTCCATGTACATCCGTCATAAAATGCTCCGTTCCCTTCGGTAAATTCAGGATTGACTGCAGATTGATGATCTCCGTCGATGCTGCCGCAATCGTTGGATACTGATCTGCCAATGTCTTCAGATATTTAAACTCCAGGTCTTTCATGATGTCCCCTCCGCTGTATTACTAGATTCCTACCACACCGCTCATATCATAGAGTCCGGCTGGCTTGCCTGCCAGATACTTGGCTGCCTGTACGGCTCCCTTGGCAAATATTGCTCTGGAGTACGCTACATGCGAAAAGGTGATGACCTCATCCTGTCCGGCAAAAATCACGTCATGATCTCCTACGATCGTACCACCCCGGACAGCTGAGATACCAATCTCAAACTTGTCACGAAGCCGCTTCTCCTTGCTGCGGTCAAAGGTATACTGGTAGGCATCATTCATGGAAGAATTCACTGAATCAGCCAGTGCCAGAGCTGTACCGCTCGGTGCATCCAGCTTCATTTTGTGATGCTTCTCTACAATTTCCACATCGAATCCTGCGTCTGCAAGAATCGGTGTTACCTCCTTCAATACCTTCATCAGCAGATTGATACCCATAGACATATTGGCTGATTTCAGGATGGCCACTTTCTTGCTGGCTTCTTTCATCTTTGTGAGCTGTTCCTCACTCAGCCCTGTGGTACATAGGACACATGGAATCTGTTTTTCTACACAGTAGTCCAATAGTCCGTCAACTGCTGCCGCCGCTCCAAAATCTATCACAACATCCGCATCAGTATTACATTCTGTAATGCTCTTTACGACCGGATACGTATTCTGGATATGATTTGAAACATCTACACCCATCACGATTTCTAAGTCGTCTTCCTCTGCAGCCATGCCGGTGATCATCTGTCCCATCCGACCGTTGCAGCCGTGCATAATTACTTTTATCATGGTGTATTCCCTTTCATTTTACATTATGTCAACCTGTGATTCCTATCTGACCATTTCTGAGCCTTCACGTCGTTTACAGAAGTCCATAGTGTTTCATTGCGGTCTTGAGCTTCTCTGCATTTTCAGGTTCCATGGTTGTTAATGGTCTACGCATAATGCCGGCTCCCATGTTCATGAAGTTCATAGCCTGCTTTACCGGAATCGGGTTCACTTCACAAAACAGTGCGCCCACGAGCTCGATTGCGTCTAACTGCAGCTTTATACTTTCTTTGATCTTGCCGTCAAACCATTTTGCACAAATGTCATGTGTCTGTCTCGGTGCAACATTGGATAATACAGAGATCACACCCTTTGCGCCAAGTGCCAGCATAGGAGTGATCTGATTGTCATTGCCTGAGTAGAGATCTACACTGCCGTCTGCGAGTGCCATCAAACGGGCGATCTGTGAGAAGTTATCAGTTGCGTCCTTTACACCTACGATGTTTTCTACCTCGTTGCACAGGGAAACAACTGTCTCCGGCAAGATGTTGACCCCGCCTGTTCTGCTTGGAATATTATATAGAAGAATCGGAATCTTAACACTGTTTGCCACCATGGTAAAGTGTTCCTTCAGGCCCTTCTGTGTTGCCTTGTTATAATATGGTGTTACAACCAACAGTCCGTCTGCGCCGATCTTTTCAGCCTCCTGTGACAGATATATGGCTGTCTCTGTGCAGTTAGAGCCTGTTCCTGCGATGACCGGAATGCGCTTATTCACTTGATCTACTACAAACTTGATCACTGCCAGATGTTCTTCATGACTCAGTGTCGATGCCTCTCCTGTCGTACCACATACGATGATTGCATCTGTACCACCCTTGATCTGATACTCGATCTGCTCTGCGAATCTCTCATAATTCACTGATCCGTCTTCCTTAAATGGTGTAACGATTGCTACGCCTGCTCCTGTAAAAATTGCCATTATTCTTTCCTCCTATTGGGTTAATATGTACTCCTCGGCCAAACCTCTTCTGCGCCCCTTCTTGAATGTTTCTGCACTTCCTTGCCTGAAATATCTTGCTCCTGTAACTGCTTGGAATGTAGTTTGGACAACAAACCTTGTCAAACGTGCTCTCCAGTCCAAAATCATTCTTGAATCAATCGCATGCATGCCATTTTGGACAATACCTGTCAGCTATCACAGTAAAACATCCAAAGATTTGTTAATCATTGATTCATTTTGGATTCAAGGGTGCATTTCAGCTGTTGTATTATCCAAACAGAACCAATTCCTAATGGAAACATATTGATTTTGGAATTGTTGATACACAACAGTTACACTATTGTCCAAAATTCTAGATAAAGTGTACTTCAAAGATACTTCGGGGCTATATTACACGGCTAGCATCAGATTCAGCTACTATCTTGACTAAGTCACTGAACTGCTATGCGACTGAGCAGCCGCGCAAAAAAGAGTCGGCCTTGGATGAAGGTCGACTCATAATATACAAATATCTTGTCTTTATGATAGCCCTCCATCATGTAAGCGCCTCAGCTTACATAAATGACAGTCATACACCTATTAAATGCATGCCCAAGGATATTTGTGCAGACCTCGCCTATCCTTTCGGCGTCGTTGCCTTTCATAATTCATCATCTGCCCAGTCATCTGCCAATAAATACTGCCCTGACATTTCCTGTTGTTCTCTGCTGCATCCGAATCACTACTGATCAAAAACGCGACCTCTACCTTGTATGAAATTGTCCATTCAGTCATCTCAGCCTCTGCAGCACCTTATCACCATGCAAACATCGGTGCAAATGATGAACTTGCAAGTATAATATCACTCTGCTGTCGTTCTGTCAAATACAAATTTTAAAAAATGTCCGTCTAAAACGTTCCATCATATAATTTCTTATAAGTATCTGTGCATCTGCAGACTTTTCCTTTGATAAATTTCGAATCAAATCCTTCAACTGTTTTGACGATTGAATCATTACAAAAGTACCTCCAAATATCGTCGTACTATTTTCTCCACCCGAAACTCTTTTGCATAATGTATCAATGTTCGCAAATTTTTATCTTTTCTATTCGCATATTGTTTCAATGCATCTTGAAACGTCTGAATTTCTATGTTGCTTCTATTTCGAATTAAATCGCAAATTGTTCGCTCCATATTATATACGGGAACTTCATGACCAAATGATGTCATCAACATTGTCTTTCCAAGTTCCTGTAATTCTTTTTTAACAGTATACACCTGAATTCCATCCGCCCTTAATTTTGATGGATTATATCCTGTTTTTACGGTCACAGCATATTCCATCGGTTCCCTATCAGACAGATCATGAAAGAACAACGCTGTATCATGTGAGAAAATAAGCTGTTCACATCTAAGATGCAATATGTACATTGCATCTACCCAAGCTTCTTTTGACACATAAATCCCATGTGCAGCCTGCTCTAGCTTTCTATCCTTAATATACAAATAAAAAGTGGCTTTTGAAATTCCTGTTTCAATAATCTGTGAGGCTCGAATGATTCCGTTATGTTTTTTTACTAATTCATCAATTTTCTCAAATTGAGTCATAATCATCACTGTCCCTTCATGCTAATATTATAATTTATATTAGCACGAAAGTAAAGTATATTAAAAGAGTCCTGCACTCAATGTAACTAAATGAATGCAAAACTCTTTATCGCTTCTGGTCCACTGGACCCCAACTGATTCCTTTGTATTTTTATTGTTTGAAAAACTTTTTTAATCTGAGTAAATCAATGAAAAAGCATAACCCTCAATATCATTTAGGTTGATGGTGATTTTGGTACTGTCCTGATCGGTGTCGGTGAACACCGTGGCTTTGCCTGTCTGATTGACTCCAAGGATGGCGTAGGTACGTCCTGCTTTCTGGTATGCCTGTGGGATGTACAGGGTCAGCGTACCTGTCTTTTTATCGTAAACTGCCTTGCCTCCAATCAGCAGATTGAAGGAAAATGCTTCTTGATAGCCTACAGGCA
>JAUNSO010000025.1:24044-32586 GCA_030539165.1 bacterium | reverse complement strand
GCAATCGAAACATGGTAATGCACCGCGCCTCCCAGATAGCCCATAAAGGTCATGCACAGACAGGATACCGCTCCATAAATGCTGCCCAGATATGTAAACAGTAACAACATCATAGTTGCCGCACACCCGATTCCCGATAATGCCAGCATTAGCTTCCTGCCGCGCTCCTCTGTCACAAACCGTCTGGAAGCTCCTGTAGGTTATGTACCGGGTACAGAGGTTGCAATGACTTGGAAGCTTGACAATATAAAAGACGGTGATCAGATTCTCGTCATCTTCTACGACGAAATCAACCACGTAATGAAGTACATCCCATGTACCGTAAATAATGGACAGATTTCTTTCACCACCACCTGCTACGGTAACTGCAGCATCGTGAAGCTAACGAAGTAAATCCTCTCGGATGCTTCACTTCCTACAACACCTGACGTAATAGATAAAGAGTGCCACAGGACATCATCTCACCTGTGGCACTCTTTATATTATATTTCTTGATTTTATGATACCGCAGCCATAGATTTCACTGTCATTACCTGTGATACCTCATCTACCATTTCGGCTATCTCCGGTGTCAGATGGATACCGGTCAGCACCAGTGTTGCATCCTCCGGCTTGGCATCTATGATTCCCTTCAAATCCTCAATGCTCATAATTCCTGTATCGATGAGTCCTAAGATCTCATCCAGAATCAGATGATCACACTCACCTGTTACCAGAACCTTCTTTGCAAAACAAAGTCCGTTTCTGATATTTCGGATTTCTTCTTTCTGCTCATCCTCAGTTAAATCTGAGAAGAATTCCTCTGATTTTTCAAATGAAAAGAGCTTGATTTCCGGCTCCAATCGTTTGATATATTCTAACTCTGTACCACTTTTCCCCTTTAAAAACTGAATGACAAAAACACTTCTCCCCTGACTTGCTACGCGTATTGCCTGTCCTATCGCAGCGGTAGTTTTCCCCTTACCTTCGCCGCAGAACACCTGTGTTAATCCCTCGCTCATAAGCCACCTCTTTGCCAATATTGCATTGGATATGGAATTTTCATCGCCGACCTCATCGGTATGAAATGATACATCGCGTATCATAGCACAAACCACCTCACATAATCAAGTATATTTTTACGGCGATATATACTACGTTTTATTACGTTGTTATACATCGCCGTTATGTATTATTGTTATTGTAATTTGTTATATTACACTGTTATATTACATCGTTACATTATATTGTTATGTATCACTTCTACATTTCCTCCGGTATCGCCTGTGCGTCCTCATACTCCAGCTTGCCTACAGACACCTCATATGCGACACGGCGTTCCAGTTCGTCTTCATTGACACGTTTCATATATTCACGACTCTGGATGCGTCCCCAGATCAATGCTCTGCTGCCCACCTCAAATCCGGAGGCAAATCTGGCATTTCTACCCCAGCAGATACACGGAATATAATCGCTCTTTCCGTACGGACGATTGACCGCCAGCAGTAAATCAGCAATTTCTCGGCCAAGTGGAGTCTTTCTGTAAATAGGTGGCTTGCAAATATAGCCATCCAGAAAGATCTGATTTGTCTTTTCATTTTCATCAATTTCATCTATGTACTCGATTTCCCTTACAAATACGGATAACACCAGCCGGTTTTTCTTTTCCTCATGTCTGTTGTAGGAACGAAATTGTCCTGTCAATGCCACCTTTTGTCCTTTGTAATCCAGATTGACATCCAATAGTCTCTCTGACACCATAAGAGGAATAATATCCGAGGATTCACTCAGTCTGGGCACCTCGATATCTACCATATAAAAGCCCTCTCCGAATACCTCATGGCTGTAGACAAAATCGCCTACGATCACTCCTACGATGCTCACCTGGTTGTTTTCAATTACCTTATCTGTCATTTTGTTCTCCCTTCCAAGGGGTCTTTGCCCCATCTTAGAATTTTTTCTTGTTTTTTGAACCTTTAATATGTATATGTCCATATTTTCTTCATCATGCGTATATTCTGTAAGAATCGTTCTTCTCTTTTCCCTATTTTTCAGCATTTCGACGGCGTTTCACTGTTTTTTCTTGAAATCCTGCGGGAATGTGTTATACTACTAAAGTTATGTAAAACCAGCAGCCGCGAGGATTTGTGCGGCCTAAGATTCAGTGAAAAGAGGATTTTTATGATTCAGGAAAGAAACGATATCAGAAACATTGCCATTATTGCCCATGTAGACCATGGCAAGACCACCCTGGTGGACGAGCTGTTGAAGCAGAGCGGCGTCTTTCGTGCCAACCAGGAAGTACAGGAACGTGTCATGGATTCCAATGATATAGAGAGAGAACGCGGCATCACAATTCTCTCCAAGAATACAGCCGTTACTTATCACGATACAAAGATCAACATCATAGATACACCGGGACATGCCGATTTTGGCGGTGAAGTAGAGCGTGTATTAAAAATGGTAAATGGTGCAGTTCTGGTCGTTGATGCATTTGAAGGTACCATGCCTCAGACCAAATTCGTGCTGAAGAAAGCGCTTGCACTCAAGCTGCCTGTGATTGTATGTGTGAATAAAATAGACAGACCAGAGGCTCGTCCTGCAGAGGTAGTGGATGAGGTATTGGAACTGTTTATGGATCTGGATGCTTCTGCAGAGCAGCTGGACTGCCCGTTCGTATTTGCATCTGCTAAAAATGGATATGCCAGTCTGGATTATGAACAGCCCGGAAAAGATATGGTTCCTCTCTTCGAAGCCATTTTAGATTATATTCCTGCACCCAAGGGTGATCCGGAGGCAGGGACACAGGTACTGATCAGCACGATTGATTACAATGAGTATGTCGGACGTATCGGTGTCGGCAAGGTGGACAACGGTATCATCAAGGTCAATCAGGATGCCGTCATCGTAAATGCCCATGAGCCTGAGAAGTCCAGAAAGGTAAAAGTCAGTGCTCTATATGAATATGATGGTCTGAATAAAGTAAATATCAAAGAAGCCGGCATCGGTTCCATCGTAGCGATTTCCGGTATTTCAGATATCCATATCGGTGATACCTTCTGCTCTCCTGAGAATCCTGTTCCGATTCCGTTTCAGAAAATCTCAGAGCCGACCATTGCCATGCATTTCATGGTCAATGATTCTCCGCTTGCAGGTCAGGAAGGTAAATATGTCACCTCCAGACATCTGCGTGACAGATTGTTCAAAGAATTAAATACCGATGTCAGTCTGCGTGTCGAGGAAACAGATACGACAGAATGCTTCAAGGTATCCGGACGTGGTGAGCTGCACCTGTCCGTACTGATTGAGAATATGCGTCGTGAGGGCTATGAATTTGCTGTCAGCAAGGCCGAAGTTCTATATAAAACCGATTCCAGAGGAAAAAAGATGGAGCCCATGGAACTGGCATACATTGATGTCCCTGATGAATTTACGGGAAATGTCATTGAAAAGCTGGGACAGCGTAAGGGTGAGCTGCAGAATATGTCTCCGATTTCAGGCGGCTACACCAGACTGGAGTTTTCTATTCCGGCACGTGGACTGATTGGATACCGTGGTGAGTTCATGACAGATACCAAAGGAAATGGTATCATAAATACAATATTTGATGAATATGGTCCGTATAAAGGAGATATCCAGTACCGTAAGCAAGGTTCCCTGATTGCCTTTGAATCAGGCGAGTCCATCACCTATGGTCTCTACAATGCGCAGGAACGTGGTATTCTCTTCATAGGAGCAGGTGAGAAGGTCTATGCCGGCATGATCATCGGCCAGAGCGGAAAACCGGAGGATATCGAGTTAAATGTCTGCAAGAAAAAGCAGCTAACCAATACCCGCTCCTCAGGAGCTGATGAAGCACTTCGTCTGTCCCCTCCAAAGATCCTGTCTTTGGAACAGGCACTGGAGTTCATTGATTCTGATGAATTGCTGGAAATCACCCCGGAAACTCTGCGTATCCGCAAAAAGATACTGGATCCGACACTGAGAAAACGTTCTCAGTTTAATAAAAATCAGAATTAAATTGGTTTCACAGGAATTCTATTGATCAAAATGGAAGTCATTAGATATTTTCTTTAGAATGATACGAGATAAAACGACCTGGCTATATTGATGGATAGCCAGGTCGTTTTTTGATCTGTTTACTGACTACTTTCATAACATTATATACTGCCTGCTATTCCACTGTACTCTCTTCGGTGCCTGCCGGCTGTTGTGTACCACTTTCCTGCGTTGGCTGCTGTTCATTCATTTCCTGAGCCGGCTGTCCATTGGAAACAGCTGCGGGCTGTGAATCCGGAACGGGCTCCGTCGTTTCTGCGCCTGTACTCCCAAATCCATTTGCCTGTGACACCTCCTCAAAAGTATCATTTGGCTCCAGTCCAACATCAGCCAGGTTCTGCAGTTCCTGATTTAACTCATTTACGATTGGCTGTTCAGCTGCAATGGCTGCTGACTCTGCATCCTTTGCAGTCTTCAGTGCTGACTCTGCATTCTGCTGAGCTTTCAGGGCAGCTTCGATTTCTGCCTGATTGTATACGCTCATATCGTCGCTGTATTCTGTCTTTGTTACACTTGCCATAGTGTCCGTAAAGGATAATGACTTTGTCGGATCAGCAGGATCCTGATTCAGCCATATATTCCCGGATGCCACCGGATCGCCATTTACCAGTTCCAGCTTGTTAATCCTGTTTGCCGCATCCGAACCATTGTTGCTGGTTACCTTTGCCGTAGTCAGAACCAATGCTCCTGTTTCTGCGTTGTAGTAATATACAGGAACGAGTGTATCTGCTGCAAGCTGTGAATAATCTGTCTCTGTCCAGATGATATCCTGTACCAGCTTTTTATTTGCATCTTTTCTCTGGTCAATCTTATATCCAAACCCATTACCGGCGTCAACTGTATCACCCAGACTATAGGAAATTGAGTCGTTCGTCTGTGTTGTAGATGTATCCTTCACCTCAGATTCAACCTTTTTCTTGAGACCGCCGTCGTCATTTACATTATCCGCCTTGACTGTTGAGCCCTTTCCAACCAATGTACCTTTCTCATTGATCGGAACTGCCCAGTTTATCCCGGTGGAGTCTAAAGATGTTTCTTTTGTGTTGTTATTCTGAAATTTATTGAAATACTCGTGAATTTTACTCTCTGCTGCTCCGTTTTTGCCGTCCTGCGCCAACTCATCCTTTAATTCTGTGATGCCGGCAAACTTCATGTTATAGAATGCAAGTGCCTTGTCCTGTGCCTTTGCCAGTGCTTCGTTTGCTGCTGCGATCTCTGTATTGTACTGAGCCTGAGCCGCTAACAGTGCCTTCTGTGCATCTGCTGTATTGATCTTGGCTGTCTCAAGGTCTTTCTTTAATGTATCTATCTTCGCCTGAACCTCTGCAGCTGCTTCAATCTTTCGCTGTGCTTCTGCAGCTGCTGCCGCTGCTGCTCTTCTTGCTGCTTCCTCTGCTGCATTGTCTTCTGCTGCAGACTCTGTATCCGTCGGAGTTGTAGTGACCGTACTGATTGTGCCATCCGTTACAGCAGGTGCTGCTAACATCGTATCCAGCACAGTTGTCAGCTCAGTCAGTCCTGCTGCCAGTTCTGCCGCATCTGCCGCGGGAACTGCGGTTGCCGGTGCCGCTGTAAGAGATGCTGCCGGAGCTGTTACCGTCCCTGCCGGATTTGTTCCAGCTGCAAGGGGTACCTGTCCATCCGTAATCACTGTCTCCCCATCCGGTTCATTTACACCGTCTGTGAGATCTCCTGATTCGAGTGCTCCCGCCATAGGAATCTGGGCATCCTCGATTGTTGTCTCAGCAACAGCCACATCCTGATCGTTTCTATGTATGATAATGCTGCCGGCTGTTGAGAATAACAGGAGCAGTACCAGTAGTAAAGCAAGTGCTCTTTTCTTTTTATCTTTTTTCTTATTCTGATCTTCCATGCTTTTGTCCTCCGATATCCTTCATTTTTCTTCTGCTAAATAGTATATCGGACAACTAATTTGAGTCTTAAGTACTAAATTGTTTTTTTATAAATACTTTAGATTTTATATATAAAAAATACCGTGTTTACATGATACAGTATCATGGTCACACGGTAGTCATATGCACAACAAAAATCGAAAAAAGTTATAGATCCAGTACATGTGTTGCAATCTGGAAATAAATCATCAAGGATAATGCATCGACAATAGTCGTAATGAAAGGGCTTGCCATAACTGCCGGGTCAAAGCCGATCTTCTTAGCAAGCATAGGCAGTGTGCATCCAACCAGCTTAGCAAAAAAGACTGCCATCACCAGGGTCGCACAAACTACAAATGCAATCGACAGCGATACCCTATCAAAAATCATGAGCTTCGCAAAATTAGCAGCAGCAAGTGTAATACCGCAAAGCACTGCGACTCTTGCTTCCTTCCATATGATTGCCAGGATATCACCGAAATCAATCTCCTGCAGGGATAATGCACGGATGACAGTGACGCTTGCCTGTCCGCCGGCATTTCCGCCGGTATCCATCAGCATCGGAATAAATGCAGTCAGCACTACATAAGCGCCCAGTGCTTCCTCATAATACAGGATGATCCCGCCTGTAACAGTAGCAGAAATCATCAAAAGCAGCAGCCATGGAATACGTTTTTTCCATGTCTCAAATACTCCTGTTTTCATATATGGTTTGTCAGACGGCACAATAGCTGCCATCTTTTCAATATCCTCAGTTGCCTCTTCCCGCATGATGTCGACTACATCATCGACTGTGATGATTCCGACCAGACGATTCTCATTGTCTACAACAGGCATGGAAGTAAAATCATACTTCTGGAATACCATCGCAACCTCTTCCTGATCCATCAGGGTTTTGATCGAGATGACATTTTCATTCATGATATCTCCGATTTTCGCATCTGCATCAGAAAGCAGCAAATAGCGGAGTGAAACCGTACCAAGCAGTCTTCTCTGCCCATCCAGAACATAACAGATATTGATGGTTTCTTTATCAACACCGGTCTTTCGGATACGCGTAATTGCCTGTTCCACGGTCAGATTTTCCTTCAGATCCACAAACTCGACTGTCATGATAGAGCCGGCAGAATCCTCCGGATAACGCAACAGATGATTGATATCACGCCGTGTTTCTGAATTTGCATTTGCCAGCAGCTTTTTCACTACATTTGCCGGCATTTCCTCCAGCAGATCAGTTGCATCATCTGCCATCAGGTTATTGATGATATTGGCAGCCTCTCGATCAGTCAAGGCAGCGATGATCATCTGTTCTGTTTCAATCGGAAGGTACGAAAATACATCTGCCGCAATGGATTTGGGCAGAATCCTAAATATTTTAATCAGTTCTTCTTCGGGTAATTCTTCTAAGAGCGTAGCAATATCTGCTTCATTTAACTCAGATAATTCCTGACGCAAGAGTGTATACTTCTTGTTGTCAATCAGATCTTTGATCTTCTCCATATTTTCCATAGCAATTCTCCTTTATGGCGCGCATATAGCAGAAAATTGCAAAGCAATTTCCATCAAAAAAGACAGCCTGCACGCTTTATGTAGTGGTTTACGCGCGGACTTCGACCCGGAACATCAGATAACGAATTGCTCTTTATCTTCTTCACATAAACCACCGCCTTTCGAATTGCATTTAATATGGAAAATAAAAATAATTCCTAAACAACTATAACAAACACCAAAAATTATGTCAATTAAAAATTACTGCCTTTCCTTCAATCACCGCATAATAAACCGGATCCTGCCTGCTGATTTTGATCTGTCCGTTTGTCGCTTCGATTAGCTCACTTTCAGCTCGATCGGCCTCCGGTGCCGGAATCAGTACATCAATCATCACTTTATCTGTGTATTCCGTCGAAATAACAGAATACCCATTCTTTCCTATTATATATTGCACCTTACCGATTCCATTATAATCTGTCTCTATTAAGAGCCGTTCGGCTAAAGTCTTTTCTATCACCAGACACTGAGCCAGGCCCTCCTTGACGGCACGTCCATATGCACGCACCAGTCCTCCGGTGCCAAGCAGCGTACCTCCAAAATAGCGGGTCACCACAACAGCCACATTTCGTATTTCTTCCCCTAGCAGAACTTCCAGCATAGGCCGTCCTGCTGTCCCGCCGGGTTCCCCGTCATCTGAGCATCTTGAGACTTCTGATCTCTCCCCCAGCACAAACGCAGAACAATTGTGTGTCGCATCCCAGTATTTCTTCTTCATTTCCTCTATGAATCCCGTCGCTTCCTCCTCTGACGCAATCTTTCTCACCGTTGCTATAAACCGGGACTTCTTTTCTACGATCTCACCGGCACCATCCCGGTAAACTTCCCTATATCTTTCAACCATCCAATCTCTCCCTGCTATCTCACTTCGTGAGAGCTCTCCCTTGATTTTATGATCAAGGGTATCTCACTTCGTGAGAACTCTCCCTTGATTTTATGATCAAGGGTATCTCACTTCGTGAGAACTCTCCCTTGATTTTATCACATATCGTTTGTATAAACTTCTATTAATTTGTGAACAATTCTTTACAGGACTATTTACCCCTTTATTTAAATTCTAAAAT
>JAUNSO010000025.1:0-23944 GCA_030539165.1 bacterium | reverse complement strand
AATTTGTGAACAATTCTTTACAGGACTATTTACCCCTTTATTTAAATTCTAAAATTTGATATAATGATGCAAGTGTCAAAAGTCAAATTCGTGTCGTGCTTGCACGTAAGCGCATTTGACCTTATGGCACGCTAAACATGAGCAAGCAGCGCGGCAGCGCGAATTGCGAATGTTTTAGGATTGCGAAAGCAATCCGTGCATCAGCAAGTGTCAAAAGATATCAATGCAACAGATATTTATGTATCAAATCAGGAGGTTCCAACATGAATTATGGCAGAAGAAGCGCGCGTAAGAAACAGAAAACGCTCGTATCCAAATCGACCAAGATCGGAAAGATGATTGCCATTACATTCTTTAACGCTGTTTTAGTATGTGCTCTTTCGCTTGCAGTCATCGGCGCCTGTGCAGGTGTCGGTTTATTTAAGGGTGTCATTGCAACTGCACCTGATATATCCAATATCGATGTATCACCAACAGGCTTTTCAACAACAGTTTATGATAAAGAAGGAAATACACTGACCAAGCTTGTTGCTGCAGATTCTAACCGTATCTATGTCACAATTGATAAAATACCAGAGGACTTTCAGCATGCCTTTGTCGCAATCGAGGATGAACGTTTCTACACACATCCCGGTATTGATATCAAGGGTATCATGCGTGCCGGTGTTGTAGGCCTGCAAAAAGGCAACTTCTCTGAGGGTGCCAGCACGATTACACAGCAGCTGCTGAAAAACAATGTCTTTACCAGCTGGACATCCGAGTCTTCTATGGTAGAAAAATTCAAAAGAAAGTTTCAGGAGCAGTATCTGGCGCTTGAACTGGAAAAGATCATGGACAAGGAGACCATCCTTGAAAACTATATGAACACAATCAACCTTGGACAGAGTACCCTGGGCGTACAGGCAGCTTCTCAGCGTTATTTCGGCAAGACTGCATCCCAGATCACACTGTCAGAGGCAGCCGTGATCGCTGCGATCACACAGAACCCGACCAAATTTAACCCCATTTCACATCCTGATTATAATATGGAGCGCCGTACCAAGGTGCTTGACAACATGCTGGAGCAGGGCTATATCACACAGGGTGAGCATGACGAAGCTCTGGCAGATGATGTCTATTCCAGAATCCAGAATGTCAATGCAGAGACAGAAAAGAACTCCATCTATACATATTTTGTTGATACATTGACCGAAGAAGTCATTAATGATCTGCAGGAGATGAAGGGTTACTCCTATACACAGGCATACAACGCACTGTACAGTGGCGGACTCAGCATCTATACCACGCAGGATCCGAACATTCAGCGAATCTGTGATGAGGAATTCAGCAACCCTGAGAACTTCCCTGAAAATACCAAGCTGTATCTGACCTATGAATTATCGATTGAAAACAGCAGCGGTGAAATGGAGAACTTCAGTACACAGAACTTTGAATCCTACTTTAAGCAACAGAATAAAAAATTTAACAGCATTTTTGATACTCAGGAAGAGGCACAGGCGTGCATTGATGAATATAAAGCTTCCGTTATGGGACCGGCAGACAAATTTGTCGCAGAAAACATCAATTATACCCCTCAGCCGCAGGTATCCATCAGTGTCATTGATCACACAACAGGTCAGGTATCTGCCATTGTCGGTGGCCGTGGTACCAAACAGGCCAGTCTGACACTGAACCGTGCAACCGATACCAACAGACAGCCCGGTTCCACCTTCAAGGTACTGGCAGCATATGCTCCCGCCCTTGATAGTGCCGGATTTACCCTTGCATCTACACAGGTTGACGAACCCTTTAACTACGCTAACGGCCGTCCTGTCTCCAACTGGTACAGCACCGGTTACAAGGGCATCTGTACAGTACGCTATGGTATTGAACAGTCCCTGAATATTGTTGCGGTTAAGACATTGACCGATATCACACCTCAGCTGGGATATGATTATCTGCTGAACTTTGGCTTTACTACTCTGGTCGACCGTCGTACACAGGCAGACGGAACTGTTACTTCTGATATTACACAGGCACTTGCTCTTGGTGGTGTGACCGATGGTGTGACCAATCTGGAACTCACATCAGCATACGGAGCAATCGCCAATGGCGGAACCTATATCAAGCCGATGTTCTATACGAAGATCGTAGACCATGATGGAAATGTATTAATTGAAAATGCACCGCAGAAACGTCAGGTTATTAAGGAGACCACTGCATTTCTGCTGACAGATGCCATGACCGACGTTGTCACACAGGGTACCGGCGGTAAGGTACGTTTCGACAACATGTCAATCGCCGGAAAAACAGGTACTACCTCCAGTGATGTCGATGTCTGGTTTGCCGGATACACCCCCTACTATACATGTGCAACCTGGGCCGGCTATGATAATAACGTTCACATGGGAGGCTCTGAAACCGGTCTGGCAAAGACTCTATGGAAAGCGGTCATGTCCCGCGTCCATGAAAACCTGGAAAACAAGTCCTTCACTACACCTGAGGGCATTACCTCAGCCACTGTATGTAATAAATCCGGTAAGCTTGCTGTTGCAGGTCTGTGTGATCTGGATGGCAGTGCATATACTGAATATTTTGCAACCGGCACACAGCCGACTACTGTCTGTGATCGTCATATGGTAGGATATGTCTGTGGGCTGACCGGTGGACGTGCTGCTGATTCCTGTCCATATAAGGTACAGGGTGTCATCATGGTAGACCCTGAAAATGACCCGTATGCATCGACTCCATATTGTATCCACAGCTATATCAATGGAGTTCCGATGTTCTCTGTAGACGGAACAGGACTGCCGGAGGGAACCACAGTGAATGGTGCAGGAACGGTGCTGCCGGATGCAACTTCGCCCGGACTCCCACTGCCTGATGCATCCCAGACACTTCCTGGTATAGATCCAAATACAATACTTCCTCAGTAAAGACATTTGCAAAGCCGCATGCATTCTCGGCGAAGCATTTTCCTACAAACTTGCGCTATCAGGCGCACATATAAAAACGATGTTGAAATATAGTCATTCAACATCGTTTTTTTTATGTTCTGCAGTCTGATTCTATTGACTCTGTTTTTAGATTACTTCGTTTTTTCGTATCTCAAAAACGTATATTCGATATCGAAGTAAGTCTGTTCTTCACTATCTCCGGTAATCCTCCACTCCGGCATCTCATCCAGATTTGGAAAATGGGCATCAGCGTCATAATCATAGTCTATCTTCGTAATATGTGCGGTATCACAGTACGGAAGCAGCTGCCTGTAGATGCTCTCTCCTCCTATGATATAGACATCCTCCGACGGATACTGCTTCAACTCCTCTAAAAGCTCCTCCACAGAATGAACCACAATCGCATCCTTCACCTTATAATTCTGACCCGTTGACAATATGATATTTGTCCTGTTCTTCAATGGAAGACCATTTGGAAAGGTTTCCAACGTCTTACGTCCCAGCACGACCACTTTTCCTGTCGTTTCTTCACGAAACATTTTCTGATCGTTTGGAATCCTCACAAGCAACTGGTTTTTGTAACCGATTGCCCAATGATTATCTACTGCTGCTATTATATTCATGTGTGCTCCCTCTTATCTATCCTATTACTTTTCTATGGTTTTTTGTCAGACTGCAATCGGTATATTCTCAATCTGCGGTCCCGTTACATAGCCCTCTACCTTGACATCATCCCGTGTGAACTGATAGAAATCCTTAATGTCAGGATTCAGCCAGAATTTCGGAGCCTCAAAGGGTTCTCTGGAGATCAGTTCCTTGATCAGCGGTACATGTCTGTCATAAATATGCGCATCTGCAATGACATGGACGAATTCGCCTACATTCATATCACAGACCTGTGCCAGCATATGCACCAGCACCGAATACTGCACTACATTCCAGTTATTAGCCGCCAGAACATCCTGAGAGCGCTGATTCAGAATCGCATTCAGTGTCAGACGATCCTCTCCCTTACGCTGTGTTACATTGAAGGTCATGCTGTATGCGCACGGATACAGATTCATTTCATGCAGATCCTGATGCACATAAATGTTTGTCATAATCCGTCGACTAAAGGGGTTGTTCTTCAGATCATAGATGACACGATCTACCTGATCCATCATTCCCTCTTTATACTGATGCTTGACGCCCATCTGATAGCCGTATGCCTTGCCGATAGAGCCGTCCTCATCTGCCCATGCATCCCAGATATGAGAATGCAGCCAGTTCACGTTATTGGATTTCTCCTGCCAGATCCACAGCATTTCCTCTGTTGCGCTCTTAAGCGCTGTCTTGCGCAGCGTTAAGATCGGAAACTCTTTTCTCAGATCATAACGGTTTACGACACCAAATTTCTTGATGGTATAGGCTGATGATCCGTCCTCCCACTTTGGACGTACCTTCTCACCCTCTGTGCTGCATCCGTTCTCTATGATGTCAGTACACATATCTATAAAAATTCTGTCTGCACAGCTCATATTTGTTAAATCCTTTCTGTTTTCTTCATTCCGGCTGACTGCTTTTACCTGCCTGCAATTTTTCTCACATGCATTCACGCTGTCATTCGTATATTACCGATCCCACTTATCGCTGAGTGAATTGACCTGATCTGCAAACTTGGCCAGATCTTTATTCGCCAGCCCATCGTTCTTCTGAATGACGGAAAGCAAACGCTGTCCTGCGGCAAGCAGTCTTGCAAATACCGCTGTGGCTGCCTTTGGCTTCTTCGCTGCCACACGGATACCCTCTGCTTCGTATTCACACTCGTCTCTCATCAGATCATAACGGGTTCCGCTGTAAGGTGCGACTGCGTCATATCCAAAATTTTCATGCAGATAATCAGCATACTGATCACACACAGTATCATCACCATGAACGACAAATACGCGCTCAGGCTGCGGATCAAATCCATTGATCCAGTTTGTCAGCCCTGCCTTATCAGCATGACCGCTGAGACCCTTGATGGCTGTTATCCTTGCTCTGACCTCGACTGGCTCTCCAAACAGCTTCACCTCTGTCGCACCCTCCACAAGTGCACGTCCCAGCGTACCAAGTGCCTGATATCCTACAAAGAGGATCGTACATTCCGGTCTCCAGAGATTATGCTTCAAATGGTGCCTGATACGTCCGGCTTCACACATGCCGGATGCTGACAGGATGACCTTTGGCTCATCATTAAAGTTGATGGCCTTGGATTCGTCACTTGTAATAGACAGATTCAGTCCGGGGAACGTAATCGGATTGATACCCTGATGAACCAGCTCCATCGCTTCATCATCAAAACATTCATATATATTTCTATTAAAGACATTGGTGGCTTCCACAGCTAACGGACTGTCCACGTAGACTTCAAAGTTGTCATGTCCGGGAACGAGCCGATCTGCCTTGATCTTGCGCAGGAAATACAGCATTTCCTGTGTACGGCCTACTGCAAAGGACGGGATCACTACATTTCCACCCTTATCAAATGTCTCCTTTAGGATCTGGGATAGCTCTGTCACATAGTCTGCTCTGTCCTTTTCATGCAGTCTGTCACCGTATGTCGACTCGATGACGACATAGTCTGCCTCTTTGATTGGTGTGGGATCCTTGATCAGCGGCTGATCTGTATTGCCGACATCACCGGAAAATACGATCTTCTTTGTTCCCTCCGGTTCGGTTACCCAGATCTCAATGGCCGCAGACCCCAACAGATGACCCATATCCGTGAATCGGATCCTAATGCCTTCACATACGTTGATTTCTTTATTATAATGGCAGGGCACCAGACATTTAATCGCTCCGTCTGCATCCTGCATATTGTAGAGTGGTTCGTATTCCTGTACATTTGGTGAACGTTTTGCCTTACGGTTGCGCCACTCTGCCTCAAACATCTGGATGTGTGCACTGTCTCGAAGCATGATACTGCACAGGTCAGCTGTTGCATCTGTTGCAAATACCTGTCCTCTGAATCCTCTTGCGTACAGCCATGGTATCATGCCTGAGTGGTCGATATGAGCATGCGTCAGAAATACATAATCAATCAATGCCTCATCTACAGGAATATCTACATTTTCATAGGTATCCTGCCCCTGTTCCATACCGCAGTCAATCAGAATATGCTTCTTACAGGCATAGAGATAATGACAGCTTCCGGTTACTTCATGTGCTGCTCCTACAAATGTCAGTTTCATTCACAAACCCCCGTTCACTTTATTTTAATCTGTCTTTCCTGATTATTTGAATGACAATTCCTTCTCTTTGATATTATACATTATGTCAACTAAATCATGTGGTGAATGTATGACGTAATCCGGTTCTTCAACCGTCCCGAACCCATATGCTGCAAATACAATCGGCACTCCCGCTTTTTTACATGCATCGGCATCCATCTGCGTATCGCCTACATAAACCGTCTGTTCAAGACCATTTCGCTCCATAATCAGTCTGATGTTGTCTGCCTTCAGCAATCCTGTATCTCCCGGGCATGTATAGTCTGTAAAATACCTGCCAAAACCGGTTGCCTCGAAGACAGTCTCTATATATCCCTTCTGGCAGTTGCTGACGATAAAAAGCTTATATTCCTTTGAAAGCTCTTCCAGCATTGCCTGAAAGCCCTCATAGACTGCTCCGGACTCTCTCTTCAAATAGGCTTCTTCATTTTCAAAACAAAACGGCGCAAACTCTGCTCTCTTTTCAGCTGATACATCAGGAAACAATGCCTCAATAATCTCGTCCATTGGTTTTCCAAAAAGAGATTTCAGTTCATCCGCCGTAATATTTCTGTCCGGCATCCCTGCCTTTCTTGCTGCGTCATTCCAAGCCTTCTCTACTACTCCGGTAGAGTCCCATATCGTTCCGTCTACGTCAAAAATAATGCTGTCTGTCATGATTCCTTTACTCTCCAAATCTTGATTCTTTCTTGACGCCATTATACCATATTTTGACCCCCGTCGCCACCTCTTTGTTTTCTGTCTTATCTTAAATCAGCTTCTGAAAAGCAAGGTACAAAAATACGGCTTTGACAAATTGTCAAAGCCGTGTATATGATGATTCATATGAAGCGATAGACGAGACTCGAACTCGCGACCTCCACCTTGGCAAGGTGGCGTACTACCAACTGTACTACTATCGCATTTGCTTGTCTGAGTGGTTCTCTCAATCAAGACAAGTAATAATATACTATATGAAAAATGATTTGTCAATGCCTTTTCTCATCTTTTTTTTCGTCTTTTCCGATGCCGTTTTTCTCGGGTGTAAACGATACCGATTGTAGTCAGTATCACGCCCAGCAGCAATGCTCCAACCACGATTGCACTGATCTTCCATGCCGGCATCACGCTTCCTGTTACAGCCTCCGATGCAGGCTGTGAGGCAGCTGTCTGTTCATTCACTACGTTCTCCAGCTGGTCGCCCCATAAAGCATCTGCGGAGTCAGTCTCCTGGTCTGATACGTCATTCTGATCACCCGCTGTCTCTGAACTCGTCTTATCATTCTGTCCGTCCGCTGCTCCTGAACCCGTCGTACCATTCTGTCCGCCCGTTGCTCCCAGATCTGCTGTGCTCTGATTCGCTGCCGTCTGACTGTCTGCCGCACTCTGATCTGCTGTCTGTCCGGCTGTACCACTCTGACTGCCCACTGCGTCCTGTCCGGCTGCTGATGCACCCTCTGACTTCTCCGCAGTCGTTTTGCCGGCATCCATTTTCACCGCAACAGGGGTACTGACCGTATCCAGCTCGTAGTTATTATAGACTCTGACCAGCATGTTCACTGCATTTCCTGCAGGTACACTGACCGTTTCTGTATGCGATTTCTGACTGCCCCACAACGAAAGCGGTGCGTAGGTCAGACCGCCATCTGTACTGTAGGTACAGTACATCAGCTTGCTCTCCGGCTCTGATGCCGTCACTGTATAAGTCACTGTATGATCCGCTGCATTTGTGCCGTCTATGTTCACTGTCACATTTGTGGGCGGTGTCAGATCCGGCATCATAGTTTCGGATGGAACCGCTACATTAACCGTAGGGGAGACATCTACCTGCGTCAGTCCCTTCTGCAGTCCATAATACTGTGCCACAGCTGCTGCATCTCCGATTCCCAGCTGCTGCCATGCAGATGCCTGACCGATTCTGTTCCAGTCTGTGCCATTATCAATATATCCGTGTTCCACGATAATCGTCGGAACATGATTATTAACGCCGTGACGAATGATTCCATAATAATCTGTACCGGATTTTCCGATACGCGTCTTGCAGCCCTTATCAGCCGCACCCGATGCACACAGCTGTTTTAACATACAGGAGCCAAGACCCTTTCCTGTTGCATAATGTTGTCCAAACGCTGATGTAAATACCTCTGCCCCATAGAAATTGTGCTCAGCAGATGCATTATAATGAATGCTGATCAGTGCATCTGCCCCAACGCTTGCCGCAAATAAAGAACGCGCCGCCAGAGTCATAGGCTGGTCTGTACTGCGCGTCAGGTAAACAGTCACATTCCCGTACTGTTCCAATTCATTTTTCATGGCAGTTGCTGTAATGAGCGTCAGATCCTTTTCCAGGACTCCGTTGTATTTGGCACCCAGTTCCTGCTCATCTGTCGTCCCCGGGCCGCCATGTCCCGGATCGATCACGATTACAATATTAGACTTTGCTGCTGCCTCCTGACACAGAACCCCCAGCGGATCACAGAACAGTAACAGCAAAGCAAAAAAGAAAGCCGCATATTTTTTCATCAGTCGGTATACTCCTTACCAGTTCTCCATCACATACTATACTACACCGGATGAAAAAAGTAAATTCAGCAATCCTTGCAGCTGATCTGCATCAATCGGCTTGCTCATATGAGCATCCATTCCGGCGTCAATACAGTTTTTCACATCCGTATCATATGCATTCGCCGTCATGGCTATAATCGGTATATCTGCCGCATCCGGTCGTTTCAGTGTCCTGATGATTCTGGTTGCCTCCAGACCATCCATCTCCGGCATCATGACATCCATCAGGATTGCGTCATATGTACCCGGAGCAGAATGCTCAAACATTTCGACACCGATTTTGCCGTTCACCGCCACATCAATCAGCACCTCCCACTTATCAAACAAGTGCTTCATAAAGAAAATATTCGTTTTATTATCTTCACACATCAACACCCTTCTGCCCCTGATATCTGCCTTGGGTGCCGCCTGTGGCTGCTCTACTGATTTCTCACATACATCCGCTTCCAGGTGAATCTTGAACGTTGTTCCCTCTCCCAGCTTACTCGTTACATCAATCGTTCCATTCATCAGATTGACCAGATTCTTTACAATTGCAAGTCCGAGACCTGTTCCAATGCTGGCGGCATGTGAATGTTCCTGTGTAAACGACTCAAACATATGTCTCTGAAACTCTTCGCTCATCCCGATACCATTATCACGAACCATAAAATCCAGTGCCGCTTTCCCATCCGGCAGCAGCCTGCTTTCCCAGTACAGCTCCAACAAACCACCTGAGGGTGTGTACTTGACTCCATTGGATAGCAGATTAAAGAAGATCTGGTTAAAGCGCAGATGATCCAGCTTCACCGTCGGTTCATCCGTTGGTGTCGTAATGTGAAACTCAATTCCCTTTTCCTCACACAGAGGAAGCACAACCGCTTCCACATAGCTGCTGAACTCCTCAGAGGAATAGGGCTCCGGATTGAGCTCAATCTTTCCGCTCTCTACTTTATTCAGATCCAGAATATCATTGACCAGACCCATCAGAAACTGACCGGAAACCTTGATATTATCCAGATACTCCTCCATCAAGGGGGAATTGGATTCATCCATGGCCAGAGTTGTCAAGCCAATAATACCGTTTAGTGGTGTTCTGATATCATGGCTCATACGAGACAGGAAATCTGTCTTTGCCTCTCCTGCTTCCTTTTCCTTGATCATGCTGAGACGCAGACGACTGTTCATACGATACAGCCATAAAAGATCCATAATCATCAAAAGCAATAATAGTAAAACCGCATGAACGGCAAAATGGCTGTCATAGACAGATGCATGAAAGGAAGAAACCGGAACGCAGGTAACACAGTACCAGTTATGTGACACGATCCTGCAGTAACGAAAGACACATTCCTGACCTGCTGCATTCTGATAATACAGTTCTCCGCTGTCACGTCCGGCCAGTTCACGCTTGATTTCATTTTGTTTATCCAGGGTCAGATCATTATAGACATACAAATATTGAAAGAAGTTATTCGACTTAAAATCCTGATTGCTGACAATATAGTCTCCTTCTGCATTGATCAGTACGTTGGATTGATCCTCGAAAGTACTTTTGTAATTAAACCGCTCCAGCACTTTGCTGGACTCCGCAGCCAGCAGCAGGGTATACATTTTCTTTGCCCCATTCTCATCGGTCAGCGGCAGGTGCCGGTAAATCGCAAAATACTTTAATGCCGTAATCTGATCCGTAAACTCCGGAGCAAAGCATACTGTCTTATAATAATCTATCTGATCTTCGTTAAAGATTTTCTGTAAGTCTGCATATGATTTTCCTTCATACGAGACAGGCGTAAACTGTCCGTTGGCGTCCCTGCGTGCCAGATGTCCGGTATAGTCTGCCCCGATCAGCTCAAAATGCCTGTCGCTGTTGGAATTGGAATTTGCGATAATCTCCAGTGCCTCTTCATAGGTCGCATCCTCACTCTCAATATACTGAATCACATCGTCCAACTTCACATCCCAGCTGTTGATCAGTGCTGTGGCACTGATTGCAGCCGCCTGATTCAGATTTGCGATATTGCCCAGATTTTCTTCACGCAGCCTTTCTTTATAGGCATCTGCATAAAATCCATAGAGAATCATTGCACCGGCAAGCAGTGCAACATTCATAATGGCAATCGCCATGGTTGCATACGGATTCTCCAGATCCGATTTGATTCTGAATATTTTTTTCAGCACCATATTCTTCATCTCACTGTTCCTGCAGACTGTTCTCCAAATTTTCCATATAGAAATCAAGCGGATACAAGGACATGTTTCCACTGCCGTCATCTTGCATATACTTAGGATTATTCGCTTTCGATACATCCACCATATTTAATCGGATGATATCATAAAATCCATAGGCAAAGGTCACCTGACCCAGTTCTGATATGTGATCATCCGGTACGCTATACAGCTTCTCAGTATAAGCCAGTGCCTCTTCCGTATTCGGTATCACGTGAAAGGCTTCCGTAAACAACTTGTTATTCTCAGGCTGGAACAGGAAATCGAGGAATTTCACAGTCCATTCCATATTCGCAGAAGCTTTATTAGCACCAATTCCATGTGCCGGAGACATATAGGCAAATCCTCCGTCTGTCCCGGTCGGAGCAAGTATGAATGTATATTCAATCCCACTATGATAATCCTCTTTTGTTTTATCAATCGTCCCCTGCAATGACATAGCTGACGGCATAAAAGCAATCTGTCCGATATCATCCACCTTTGCCGGTGTTCCATCTGCCTGATCCAGGATATTCAAAAAATACCGTGCATAATAATCATCTGAACTCTCAACAAACAATCCCGTGTCATTCTGGGCAGTTTTATAATCATAATAATCATTTTCCACCAGTGTATACAGAAATTCATATGGCTCACGGAACATCTCACTGACTCCCGGCTCATGTGCATTTACTTTTGCAAACGCTGCCTGAGGGTCATCTGCATTGGCTATCAGATTGCATACCCACGGATAGAGCAGATGCTGTGAAAACTCACCCGGGTTGCCATGAAACGGTATATAGCCATTATCCTTCAGCACCTGGCATGCCGCAAGGAGTGAAGCCTGATCTGTCGGAACCTCCAGTCCTAATGTTCCCAGCAAAGTCTTGTTAACATACATACCTCTGATCTCTGCGCCCAGAGGAATCGCATACAGCTTCCCCTTTCCTTCGCTGTCGGCTTCTCTGAATGTAAAATTGTCTATTAAACCTTGGAATGTATGAGACAGATCCAGTTGATCGCAGCTGTTCAGATCCAGCGCGTAGGGCTGCAATTCTGAGCCCTCCTGAATGTTGGTCGTAAAGAAGAGATCGACCGGATTATCACCGCCCATTCTTTTGATCAATGACGGATAGTAATCCTGCAGATACTCGTATGATACAGTACAGTTCGGATACTTCTCGGTGAAAGCCCCTGCTACAATATCCAATGCCCTGCAGTCAGGCCAGCTTCCTGCAACTGTAATGACCACCTCTTCATCGGACGGTGGTGCTGATGCTTCCTGTACGGGTTTACATGCTGCCAGTGTTCCTGCCATGATGATGCAGATGAGAAACAATGCTGTGATCCTTCTTTGCATATATGACCTCCTTCGCTGAAAGTAAAGACGTATACAAAATATACCAATTATATAATAATTCTACTAGAAATCATTGTAAAAGTCAATATACCGTTATACGCGAAATGAGGATTCTGAAATTTATCTTCTCTCAGAATCCTCATTTCTGTTGTACTTCATCTAACGTGTCCATTGGACTATACCTACTCTTTCCGTCTTTCGTATCGCGGTTACATTGCAATCTATCTGCAATCCTTCCTGTGTCTTGCTTCTTATATCTAAATTGACACCTTACTTACCATTACTTCTACCCAGCACTTTGATTTCATCTTATGTACCTCGGACTCTTTTCTTTCGTACCCTTGACGTCCGGCATCGATTGTATCCTCGATATCTTCCGACTTTTCCGTCTTCTGTACGCCCAATGATTATACATTGTTCTTTTTCCTATGTACTCTCGACACACGGTACTACTAACTCAAGTAATCGTACTTCGAGTCTCATGAACTGCACTTCCGACCTTTCCATCTTCTGTACTTTGGATCATCACATGGAGGTGATATTCTTTTCCGCCCGCTCGGTTGACCAATGCTCCGGTGCCGATCAGTCCTTCGTAAATATCTACTTGTCCATCGCCCGATACATCCGGGATACTTCGTCCTTCGTACTCATTTCAGATTCATCTTCTGTACTTCGACCCTCATCTTCCGTACATCATTTACTTCTTTCGTACCTTAATCTTGTACTGCGTAACCTGATACTACTCAACATGATTAATACTTGGGATATTACTTTAAGTTTTTGGTGGACTGTACCTCCTTTTCTTAAATTCAATACCTTTGTATTACTCATCAGTCATGATATAAAGTACATATCTAACTGTTAAGTTGATTATAATCTATCTCTTCTTAATTGTCAACACATTTTATAGAATATTTATAAATAAACTATTTATTGCCATGTAAATTGTATTATTTGCCATAAATGTTTATATTTTTATGAATATGCAGATAATTCCAGTGTCTAAAATACGTGTATTCTCTGCTACTGTGTTTTAAATTAAGACAAATTTATGTAAATTTACTGTCAATTTGCAGTCATTCCTATATACATTCTGTTAGAAATGAGGATGAAATTCTATGATATCTGTTGTATACTCTAATTAATGGATATTTACTTATCAACCATATCAAAGGAGGTCATTGTCATGTCACCCAAGCAAGAAGCCTATGAAACCCAGGCACAAACCATTATCAAGAACCTGAAGAAAAGAAATATAGAAGGATACTACTTCCCCGATGCAAAGTCCTGTGTAGAGCATATCCTCAGTATAATGCCGGAAGGAAGCACTGTTACGAACGGCGGTTCCGTCACCAATCAGGAAATCGGGATCATGGATGCCATTTCCTCCGGCCGGTATCAGTTCATCGACCGTATGGCACCAAAAACGCCGGCTGAGCAGAAGGAAACCTATGCTAAGATCGTATCGGCTGATTACTTCTTTATGAGTACCAATGCCATCACTCTGGATGGTGAACTGATCAACATAGACGGTGCCGGCAATCGCGTTGCCTGTCTGATCCATGGACCGGAGCACGTCATGATCGTAACCGGCATGAACAAGGTTGTCAGCGATGTTGACAGCGGAATCAGCCGTGTGCACAGTATGGCAGCTGTTCCAAATGTAAAAAGACTCAACAAAAAGACACCATGCCATGAGACAGGTGTCTGTGCTGACTGTCTGTCACCGGACTGCATCTGCAATCATACTGTCATTACCAGACGCAGTGGTGTACCGGGACGTATCAAGGTATTTCTGATCGGTGAAGAGCTCGGCTATTGATCTATTTTCCTTCAATGATCTTACGGGCTGCTTCTGCATCCCCGGATACGGAAAGAACGACGATATTTCCATTTTTCACAAGCACTGCCGCATCTAACTTCAAGAGTTCTTCGGGTACATAATCCCTGAAGGACTCTTTTTGTTCCTCTACGCGAGTCTGCATTGCGGTCATGACCTTATCGGCATCCTCTGGCGATGCGCATTCAAATACTGCGATTTCCTCCGCAGTCGCTCCGCCGCTCTCATAGATTTTTGCTTTCGTAATCTGCGCATCATCCAGATAAAACAGCATCTGCACCGTCTCCAGATCGATTTCTGACAACTCATCCGTATAGGTGATATCAGACAGAAGCCTTGCACTCACGTCATCCGCATTCAGTTCTTTGGCTTTTCCACAGCCTGCTGTCAATATGGCTGCGACAAGTATGACTGCTGTTACTATATTTCTTCCGATTGTCATGTTACCGGTCATTTTCTTTGTAGCTGTCCTTTTTACTGCCGTTTTCATCATTGTATGATCCATCCTTTTCATCCCCGTTATTTCTATTGATTATCTATTTCTGTTGAGCATCTATTTTTGCATCGTCTGATTACAGACCTGCGGAGCTTACTCGTTACTGAACTGCATGAGCCATCAGATAATTCTTCCAAAGCTCCATATACTGAGCCTTGAGGTGAATTCCGTCAGAGGTCAGATCCGGCAGCAATGCACCGGTTTCATCTGATACAACCTCATTGATGTCTACATAGTATGCCTGCTGTTGTATGGCGAACTGCTGCAGCATTGCATTTCTGGCATTGATTTTCTCATTCGTATGAATGGAATCCGTCTGTGACTTCGCCGCAGTTACATGAATGAGCCCATGGATATATATGATTGCGCCCGGCTCCATCTCTCTCAGGCGTGCAATCAGATCCGCATACTCCTGCAGAAATAGTTCATCTGTTCCCCAGCCCAGTTCATTCAGACCGACCTTGATATAGATTTTCTTATACATATTCGGCTGCAATACAGAGAAAATAGGAACTTTCCCATTTGCCGTCTTCACAACCTTATATCGGTCGATCTCATGCAGCTGTAGACCTGTAGCAGCATAAAACGTCGCATTCAATCCAGAGTGAAGTCCAAAGCCCTCCATCCTGGAATCTCCGATAAACAAGGCATCATCAAAGTAGCTCTCATCCACCAGCTGCAACGGCTGCGGATAAACAGGTGCCTGTGCCAGATTTCCGGATACTGTTTGATCTGTTATCATATTACCGGACACTGCAGCTCCTGACACTGCATTTTCTGATACCGCATTATCTGATACCGTATGATCGGATACCGCGTTCTCTGAGATCGTCTGTTCCTGTTCTTCCTCTGTTTTCCCACCGGATGAGGGGATCTCATCTGGTGGCTCTGAAACAGCTGCGGATTTCGCAGCATCTGGCTCCAGTGCAGCTGCTGCTGCGATTTCTTCCGGAGGCGGGCCGGTGTATGTCATGGCATATACCAAGTCTCCAAACCCTCTGTTCATATGTACCATCGCCAGCAGCATCCCTGCTGCCGCTGCTATCAGTATCGTGCCAAACAGCGTTACTCCTATCGCAATCGATCGTTCTGTCTGTATCTCCCGGTGTTTCTTCTGGTTCCTCATGTGTTTTCATCCTGTTTCTTTATTATATAGTATAGTCCGGCGCAGTGTCTTATTCTGTCCTGATCGCCGCAAGAGGGCTGAGACGCATGGCACGCAGTGCCGGGAAAAATCCCGATATCATACCGACTCCTACGGAAAACAGCAGCCCAAGCAAAGCAAGCCATGGTGGAATATAGGATACCGCCATGCCGTAAGAATCCATATTGGTTGTGATGGAATTGATAATTGCAGATACTGCATAGCTGAATACAATGCCCACGAATCCGCCAATCAATCCAATGTAGGCGGCTTCCATTAAGAACATCGTACGGATGTTGCCAAGACTGCACCCCAGTACCTTGATGACACCGATTTCCTTTGTTCTTTCATAAATAGACATCATCATCGTATTGGTGATACCGATGGCGGCTACGAACAAAGAAACTGCACCAATGCCTCCCAGCACCAGCTGTATCGTCTTGGACTGCTCCTGCGTCGACTCGATCCATTCGGCATTGCTGTCAGCCTGATACCCCATATCCTTAATTGTCTGCTGTACATCCCTCATGTAATCCAGACTCTCAATACTCACATTGATTGACGAGTAAAACCACTCCTTATACGGTTTTCCGTTTTTCTTTAATGGCTGTCCCGGAACCGGCTTGTTCTTATAGATTTTCTCCAGCTGCTGCTTCAGTTTGTCAATGTCACAATATACACTCCATGAGTTCTGATTATATCCGGAAGCAGGCTTTTGTATCACGCCTGCTCCTTCTATGATATACTTCTTAGGCATCTTGACCGGTTCCGTCGTCTGACCGGTATTCGATGTTCCGGTTGTATTGTTTCCTGTCCCTATGCTGTTCTTATTATTCTTTGCCGACCAGTATGCGTCCGTATCAAAAATCACAAACATCGGCTGTCCCATAAAATCAACATCCGGCAGCGTATCTGTCTCCCAGAATACATACTGCCCTGTCTTCGCATTATAGAAATCCTCAGCCAGAGAGCTTCCATAAACCAGCTCCAGCGGCGCATCTGCTTCCGGCACTCCACCCTCGGCAAACTCCAGATTCATCTCTCTCAGACCATCCAGACTGATTCCCTGCAGCTGCACATTTGCCTCGTATATCCCCTGTTTCAGGATGACACTGGTATTCAGGAAGGGAGTCACCGACTCAACATGGTCGAGTCTCTTCAGTTCTTCTGTCAATGCATCATTCAGCCTCTTTTTCTCCCCATTGCTACTGTTATTGGAGGAGTCCTCATAAGCCTCGGACACGCGAATGGTCGTCAGTCCTCCGTAGCTCTCTATCTGTTCCATAGTTGCTCTGTCAAGACCAAGGCCAAGAGAAATCATGACCACAATGGAGGCAGTTCCAATCACAACGCCCAACACCGTCAGTATCGTTCTGATCTTGCGCTTAAACAAATTACTGCTGCTCATGCGGAACAAATCTATCAGTTTCATTTACTGGTCCTCATCATCACTCAGGTCTTCAATCAACAACTGTTCTTCTTTTTTCTTTTTCTTCTTTTTTCTGATTATGACAAATACAATGATCACTGCAATGATCACCACGCCTGCAATAATACCAATCAGCCACATCGGAAAGCCTTTTTGTGGCTGTTCTTCAGGCATTTCCATCATATCCATGTCCATCTCTTCCATCGCTTCGTTTACAAAAAGCTCTGTGGAAAACTCCTGCTCAAATACCTTTCCTGTATCATCCTCGTAGGATACGAGTACCTTGATCGTACCGTCATCCATGGTCGGCTGCTCACCTGTTACCATGACATCTACATTGCCCGTAGCTCCGGAGTCAAGATTGCCCACAAAGGCATCTCCCTCTGAGATGGAGTCTGCCATGATCTTTGCCTTGACATTATACAGCTTTGTCTTTCCGGTATTATAGATATTAAACATGATATCTGCTTCATTGCCCACTGTCAGATCCGTAGGTGTCACCTCAAATGAACTGATGTCAAACTTGGACTCCTGACGTACCGGTATGGATATGCTGCCGGTTGCCTCATAGGGATTATTTTCGCTATCCTCGTATTTCATCTTCACATTCAGGACATACGGCTTCTGCGACAGATCGGCCTTTGCTGTAAACTCAACTGCCATATCGATGGTACCGCCTATCGGGATGCTGTCCACATAGACACTATTAGAGCCCGAAGTCGGCAGGAATGCCGAATAGGTAGCATTTGCATCTTTGCCCTCCACAGCCGCCTCCAGATCAAACTCTACATTCTGAACAGCTGTTTTGGAAGAAGTATTCTTCACGTGTATGGTTAACATAAAATTCTCTCCTGCAAAGACCTCTGCAGGTTCGGTTTCAAATCCGGTCACGATGATACGCGGCGTAGACTTTTTATCATCATCGTCATCTCCGTTGATATTCTTAGCTCCCGGCTTGCCCGTACACTCAATATAGGTCGAAATCGTACAAGAGCCCTGATTGCACAGCTCGTCTGTGTAGAGGATCTGGTACTGGATCGGATAATACCCGTTCAGTACATCATCACGCACCTGAAAGGTCCAGAACAGATCCTTGGTACGCTTGTTCACATCAGGCTCAGCATTGGAACCTGCCAGCGAGTCCAGCTTCAGCACATAATTCGTCTGTGTGATCTCAAACGGCCAGTCCTTTTTGTTGCCGCTGACAATTGGAGAAATCACAACATCCTTGATGGTGTAGGGTGTCATATTGACAATCGGCAGTGTGATCGTTACCAGTTCTCCGTACTTGCCGGATGGCGTGAACCAGTAATTACCCGGCTTAATATAATTGGAAGAAGAATAGGCACCGGTATAGTCTTTATTAGCAGTCGTTGATGTACTTGACGTACTGTTTCCTGATGTTGTATCCGCATATGTATCCATCGGTTCCGTCAGCAGTGCAGCACAGGTAAATACAGCTGCAAAAGCAAATGCGATGATTCTGTTTTTCTTACTCCGCCTGTTCATGGTCTTCTTCTCCTTGATTTCTATTGTCCTCTATCTGAATGATCTTACCGTCCTTGATATGAAAAATCCTGTCTGCAAAGGATGCCAGATGATTATCATGTGTCACCATAACCAGTGTCTGGTGCTGTTCATTGACGACCTTGCGCATCAGCGCCATGACCTCTGCCGATGTGTTGGAATCCAGATTACCGGTCGGCTCGTCTGCAAATACAATCTCCGGATTCAGTACCAATGCTCTCGCAACGCCGACTCTTTGCTGCTGTCCGCCTGACATCTGCGTCGGCTTATGCTTCATATGCTCCTTGAGTCCTACCATTTTCAGGGTCTTACGCGCCCGTTCGATTCGTTCCTTCTTTCCCATGCCGCGAAAGGTCAGCGGCAGAGCAACATTTTCCTCTGCATTCATGGTTGACAGCAGATTGAAGGACTGAAAGATAAATCCGACATGCTCTCTGCGAAAGCTGACTAGCTGGTTCTCTGTCATATTTTCAATGTGTTTTCCGGCTATGATGATCTCACCCTTTGTGGGCTTTTCCAGACCTGCCAGCATATTCAGCAGGGTCGATTTGCCGGAACCGGAGGTGCCTACGATCGAGCAGAACTCGCCCTTATAGATTGTAAAGTCAACGCCGTTCAATGCGCGTACCCTCGTGTCGCCGACTCTATATATTTTCTTTAACCCGGCTACCTGTATCACGGGTATCTGTTTCTGCTCCCGGTCGCTGCTTTTCATGTCATCTCCAACGAATTTCCATCATCTACATCATCTTGTGGTTACTATGTAAACCAGTGTCAATACTTTGTGCGTACTGTCTATGAAAGTATATCACATCCCTGTCATTATTACAGCAATTATTTCGTAAAAAATTGCATAAAGATAAGCCGGAAAATACAGTCCGGCTTATCCATAAATTCCAATTCAGATGATGATAATCTTAGATCAAAGGATACTTGTCTGTTAATTTCTGTACGATTGCTCTTGCCTTCGGAATACCTGCTTCGCCTTCCTTGATCACGGTCGCAATTGCCTCTGCGATCTGGTCCATATCCTCTGTATTCATACCTCTGGAGGAAACTGCCGGTGTACCGAGTCTGATACCGCTCGTCACAAATGGCGACTGCGGATCGTTAGGAATCGTATTCTTATTTGCTGTAATATGTGCCTGGTCAAGCAGCTTTTCTACTTCCTTGCCGGTCAGGTTGAAGGTCGTCAGATCCACTAACATCAGATGGTTGTCCGTACCGCCGGATACGATCTTGACTCCACGGCTGATCAGTCCCTTTGACAGTGCCTGTGCATTGTCATAGACATGCTGCTGATATACCTTAAAGGACGGATCCAGTGCCTCCTTGAGGCAGACAGCCTTGGCTGCGATCACATGCATCAGAGGGCCTCCCTGGATACCCGGGAATATAGCTTTGTTGAAATTGAACTTGTCCGCTGCTGCCTGATTGCAGAGAATCATACCTCCGCGAGGTCCGCGCAGTGTCTTATGCGTGGTTGTCGTCACAACATCTGCATACGGAATCGGGCTCTCATGAAGTCCTGCTGCGATCAGTCCTGCGATGTGCGCCATATCTACCATCAGATATGCTCCGACCTCATCACAGATCTCTCTGAATTTTTTGAAATCAATGGCTCTTGCATAGGCACTTGCACCTGCAAGGATCATTTTCGGTTTACACTCCAGTGCGATTCTTCTGACCTCGTCATAATCAATAAAGCCTTCATCATTCACACCATAGTGTACACAGTGAAAATACTTTCCTGACATATTGACCGGTGAACCATGTGACAGGTGTCCGCCGTGATCCAGATTCATGCCCATAAAGGTATCACCCGGCTCCAGCATTGCAAAGAATACTGCCATGTTGGCCTGAGCGCCTGAGTGCGGCTGTACATTGGCATAATCACAGTGGAACAGTTCTTTTGCCCTGTCTCTTGCCAGATCCTCTACGATGTCAACACACTCACATCCGCCGTAATATCTCTTTCCGGGATATCCCTCTGCATATTTATTTGTCAACGGGCTGCCCATAGCTGCCATAACTGCCTTACTGACCCAGTTCTCAGATGCGATCAGCTCGATGTGACTGTCCTGTCTTTCCTGCTCTTTTACAATGGCGTCCGCAACTTCGGGATCGACCATTCTTACTTCATCCAAAGAATACATTTTATGCCCTCCATGCTTTTTAAATAAATATAGCACAATTTTACCTTTCTGCAAATATATTTCTTGTTATTATTCCTTGATTGTAGTAAACTGTCATTGTTATAAAAACGGTGGTTTCATACAGCAGATTAATATACCTTCATGTGACTGTTTGCGGGAGGAATACATATGTACCATATCATCATCAATCCAGCCTCCAGCACCGGCAATGGCCGGAAGATCTGGAACAGGATCGAGAAAATCTTAGCAGAACAGAATACAGAATATACGCCCCATTTTACAGATGGACCTGACAGTGCGAGACGTATCGCAGCCGCACTGACAGAGGGTGATGAGCACCAGTATATCATCGTGCTTGGCGGTGATGGTACGATCAATGAAGTGCTGACCGGCATTCGGGATTTTGGTCACGTCACCTTCGGATACATCCCCGCAGGGTCAAGCAATGATTTTGCCAGAGATCTGCGTCTGACGGCAAGTCCTGAGGATATGATCCGCAGCATCCTGAATCCAAAGCAATTCATCCGTCTGGATATCGGATGTCTTGAATATGAAGGCACCAGACGCAACTTCGGTGTCAGCATGGGAATCGGATATGATGCGGCGATCTGTCACGAGGCACTGGCTTCGCGCATTAAATATTATCTGAATAAAGTAGGTCTTGGGAAACTGATTTATGTGATCATTGCTTTAAAACAATTGTTGGCTACCAAATGCCACAGCTGCGATGTCATACTGGATGATACACAGAGGCTGCATTTTGATGACTATCTGTTTGTCACATCCATGGTACATAAGTTTGAGGGCGGTGGCTTCATGTTCTGTCCCAAGGCAGATCCCTCTGACGGGCTGCTCGATATCTGTGCCATTGACCATATCGGCAAACTGAAAGCGCTTCGTATGCTGCCGACCGCTTATAAAGGCAACCATATCCGTTTCAAGGGTGTCCATATTTATCAGGCCAAAAAGGTACAGATCATCACAGATGTACCGGCAGCCGTACATGCAGATGGAGAATCCTGCAGACTGCAAAAAGAGGTTACTGTTTCCATTGATCCAAAGCAGTTGAAAATGATACTACGTTAATATTGTTTGATTCAGAAAAGAGTGAGTTGAGGTTATATGCAGCAATTAGTTATTTCTTTTAATCAGTTAAAAAGTAAAGTCAGTTTATTAGACAGGAAGTGGAAGCTGGCATCTATTATGCTGTTCTATGCAGCTGTTTATTTTCCATGGTTTGTCTATCTGGAGAATCGGATCCTGTCTCCACGCAGATATATCTGGGTTCATATGCAGATTGATGATTATATTCCGTTTTGCGAGTATTTTATCATTCCATATTT
This sequence comes from bacterium, assembly GCA_030539165.1. Classification (GTDB taxonomy): domain Bacteria; phylum Bacillota; class Clostridia; order Lachnospirales; family Lachnospiraceae; genus JAAYYM01. Next base: position 1,731 of record JAUNSO010000025.1, on the reverse strand, counting down.
CATCTGGTTTGTGTACGTATTTTCCGTATTGGTCACATGCCTGTTCACAGACGAAAAAGAGTATCTGCATAACTGTGCATTTCTCTTCACCGGTATGACCATATTTTTGATTATTTCCACTGTATTTCCAAATGCACACAGACTCAGACCGCAGGAGTTTGCAAACCCGAATTTCTTCACAGGGCTGGTCTCACATTTGTATGGTGTTGACACAGCTTCTAATCTGTTTCCGAGCATCCATGTCTACAATTCCATCGGTGCTCACCTAGCCGTGACACATAATGAGGTCCTGCGTCAAAAGAAATGGTTAAAATACGGTTCCTTTATCATTTGTGTTTCCATCATTATGTCAACCGTATTCTTAAAGCAGCATTCCGTATTTGATGTACTGACTGCATTTGCTATGGCATTTATCCTGTATCCGCTTGTTTACAAGGTAGACTATGCGACACTGCATGAGCGCAGACGCGCACGTCGTCAGGTACGGGAACAGGAATCTAACATTTAAAATAAAGTCTTTTTCATACGCATAAAAAAACAGGAGCAGCCGTCATATCAGCTGTTCCTGTTTTTTTAGTTAAATCCCACAAACCGACGTGCGATTTTATATTCTGCTACGGATATCTTACGTCCTCCCTTACCCGGCAGATTCATGGCACTGCCAAGGATGCCGAAGCGGAGCCTCAGATACATCCAGATATCCTTATCCTTGATATACTGCCAAAGGTCACGCTTTTTCAACAGATTCTCCTCTGTGTCAGACTTGATCAGCATGATTGAAGTCACGGTCGTAATGATATCCAGATAGTTCATCATGTAATGTCTCACCTTCGGGTGCAGCATCTTCTGGTCAGCCATATAGTCAATCATGATACGGTTCACGCGAATCTGCTGGTCAATACGGCCGATCATGACCTGTTCATTGACGGACTGATCCTCACGTCCTATATAGTAGCGATACAGATTGACATCCATATAATACATCGTCTTCACAAATGGCAGCGGGTGGAATACAAAAATATTGTCCACATAAAATGTGTGCTTTGGTAATTCCATGCCGCAGTCCTGCAGCAGCCTTGTTCTGTAAATAACAGAATGCATCAGAATATACTGTCCGGGCAGAAAATGCTTCACCTGATCCCATGTAAAGACCTGATCCTTGGGCAGTGCCGTGCGATAAGTCATTACTTTTTTATGCTTCAGGCTCTCCTTCTCATAGACAAAATTGCAAATCATCATATCCAGACCCTTGCCCTCGCCTGCCAGCTCGCGCAGCTTACTGAGGACCGCCAGATAAGCATCTTCCTTAAACCAGTCATCACTATCGACCACCTTATAATACATTCCGGTCGCATTTCTCAATCCTGCATTCACTGCTTCACCATGCCCGCCGTTTTCCTGATGAATCGCACGAATAATAGATGGGTACTTTGCTGCATAATCATCAGCGATCTGTGCTGTTCCATCCTTCGATCCGTCATCTACGATCAGAATCTCTACATCTTCTCCGCCCGGAAGCAGAGACTCTATGCATTTACTCATATATGCCTCAGAATTATAGCAGGGGATTGCTACGGTCAGTAATTTCATATTTCCTCCGTCTGTCACCTTTATTTTATTTTTTCATTGTATTATGCGCACCAAAGCATGCGCTGATATAATGTCTGACGACATTGTATCATGTGCTTCGCACATAATAATTTATGCGCACCAAAGCATGCGCTGATATAA
>JAUNSO010000024.1:31967-39873 GCA_030539165.1 bacterium | reverse complement strand
TTTTAGTGTTTAAAATAGAATCGGGTTATTTCCATACATGATTAATCGAATGATACCAACTATGACAAGATGCGCCGGATAGTATGCATAAAATACCCATTTCATCCAGCCGGCTTTTCCTTTTTCACCATTATATAGACTCAACAACGGATAAACCATAATAACACCTATGCATACAAAGGCATATACCTTATTCACAAAAAAGAATGAAACCACTGCGTAAATCAGTACATAAAACATCATCGCGCACATCTGCTTAAAGAGATTTTTTCTGTGTTTATACATATCCACAATGGATAGAGCTGCGATAGAAGACCAATCGGCAGGAAACGCACTTATGATTAGTACAAAATTCACAATTTCCTTCTGCCATTTTTTCAGTGTTGTATTTTTATATGTAACATATAAAACAAGCAATGCCATGAGTAACGGATAAATGACACTTGTCTGATTAAAAATCTTACCTCCCACAAATGGAATGTAACTGATTCCAAACGCAAAACAGTATGCAAAATGGGATATCACCGCTAAAATAAGCATTCGACTAATATATTTCTTAAGATTCTTTGTATAGTAAAATCCTTCACACACAAAAAACCACATAATCGGTGCCGTTAATCTTCCAATCAAATGTAAAATAATTGGTATCGGCTGAGCTGGAAAACTTGGATAAAATAAATCTGCAAAATGATCAACTGTCATTGCAATGATTGCAATTAACTTCAAATGATTTGAATTCAAAACTTTTTTCATGGTATCCACCCTTCTTTTCTCTTCTAGATTTGGCTGCATCGATTCTCAATCAAAGCAATCATTCTCTCCTTCAATTCTTCCGGCAGTAATGATTCGTTACACATGGAAATCATCGTCTGCTTCATGGAAACCAGCTTGTGAATCATCTTCTCTGCAGCACTTCGTGAGATATCACACTCATCCGCGAATATGAAAAAATCATTCTTATGGAGGTTCCTCTTCTTGCCATTCAGGGCAAGTGCAAGCTGTTCCTGATCCTCCGGCATCACGACATTCACCGGAAGCAAGTCATAAGCAGGTGAAAGCATATACTTCCCACTACCTTCTTCTGCTTCAATCAGGGAAACATTCTTCATATGCATATCCGAATTGCCTACCAGATATGAAAATACAAGTCTCATGTAGAGCTCTGTCAAATCTAAACCCCTGCGTGATGAATATCTGTCGATAATCTTGGCGCAGCGCTCATAAGACCCCTTGTACTTATCCTGTGTCAGACGCAAATCCAGCTGACAGAAATCCTCCATGGCAAGCAGCTTTACATCCTTCTTCACGAAGACCCTGTCAATCCTTTTGGTAATGTATGCAAGACTTCCGTTCCCTCTGACAAGTGCATGCGGTACGGTCACAATCCCGACAGCATCTGCCATACTCATGACGAGCTGCTCTGCCTCAGGAAGTGCTGTAAAATTCGTAACCTGCGGCTTGAGAATGTAGCCTGTCGGATAGTTAACCAGGGTAAGCCTATATTTACCGCCTTCCGCAGACAGATGCAATGACAGCTTTCTTTGAACGCCCGGAATCGTATATCCCTTGTTGATGCTTTCCGAAGCAAGACATTCTAGCATATCATCATCTATCTCGATTTCTGGAATACTTGTCGTTCCAAAGAAATGTCGGATACAGCTTCTATGCCACCCGGAGGACTTGTCCTTCGTCATAAGCGGTTTCCCGCAGCATAAACAGTTCATATACGCTCCTCTCTGATACTGACATTTCCAATTCCGTCCTTACATGCGACAAGCAGCAGTCCAAAACGGTCCTTTTGATCAATCTTCCAGTTACGGCTGACGATATCCAACAGCCAGCCCTCCGGAATCAGACCATCAAAAAAAGAAAAGAGCGTCTTTGATGTATATATATCTTCCTGCATCGGCAACGTCAGTGAGACAGCACTTGCATGCTCATCTTCAAGATATTCCCTGTCATAGGTAAAGGAATATCCCTCATCTGTTTCCGCAAGTTCTCCTGCAAACATATTTCTTACATAAACATAAGCAGTTCGAAAAACATCCATCTCTAGTCATCCTTTCGGCCGGGTACGGCTTCCATATCGAAAATGGCAAGTGCAGTATTCACCTTGTCCATGCGAACGGTTTCCTTGCCCTGTTCCAGTTCCCGTACAAAACGAAGTCCGAGTCCTGAACGCATGGCAAATTCCTCTTGTGTCAGTCCTGCTGCCCTTCTGTTCTCTTTGATATATTCTGCAATTTTATTCATATCCTATTCCTCACATTTCACATAAAACAATACACCCTATCGGGTATATTGTCAAGATAATATCCTGAATTTATACCCGATAGGGTGTGCTATAAGTTAAATATAACTATCCCATATTCTAAACCTACACTTTATATCTCTATAAATACCGCAGTCGTACCATCCACCTGACACTTTCCGTCCTGAATTCCGGCATTACCGCCAATTGTGTATAGAATAGCGGCCTTCTCAGGAAGATCAACGGTGCATGCTTTTCCGGCCGGATTGATGATGACAAGCATACTCTGTGTCTCACACGAACGCTTATAGACTAACGGATAGCCACTCTGCAGAAATTCAATCTCTGAACAGTTCTGCAGCGCAGGGTTCTTTTTGCGAAAGGCAATCAGGTTCTTGATTTCGTTCCGGAGAGAGTCCGGATCTGCCATTTGTGACTCTGCATCAGGATAGTCTGCGGCAGAATCGATCGGAAGATAGAGACGGTCAGCAGGTGCGGTACTAAAGCCTGCATTGACCTTATGATTCCACTGCATCGGTGTTCTGGAGCCGGTTCTCTCATAACCGCCTTCTAGGGATGTTAATCCCTCAATATAGTGCATACCGATTTCATCCCCGTAATAAATAAATGGTGCTCCCGGCATAGACAATAAGAATGCAAATGCCACCCGCAGTTCATCGCCCTTAATAAAATGTGTCAGACGCAGCATATCATGATTGCCGGAAGGAATACAAATCAAACCCTTCTTCTCTGATTTCTCATAATTCTCTATATATTTCTTCACAAAGGCTGTGGCATCTCCCTTGCCCCGGCTTGAAAAGTACGGCTCATCGCAGCGGAACAGGTCATTGTAATGAGATGGTCCGAAGTGCAGCAGGAAATCCATGTGAAATCCTCCCTGCAGTGACTTGTCCGGCTCGCCCCATTCCGAAACCATCGCTGCATCCGGAAATTCCTGATCCAGAAAGCCTCTGATGTTCTGCCACAGGCGGATGGTTCCCTTGCCCTCCACATCATTTTTCACAAGCGATCCTGCCATATCCACACGAAATCCGTCACAGCCAAGTGACAGCCAGAAACGCATAATATTTTTCAGTTCTTCTATAGTAGCAAGAGGACCTTCATCCTCCATTGACTGCTGCCATACCTCCTCCGGCTGATAGAATCCGTAATTTAAGGCAGGCTGATGAGAGAAGAAATTCACCACACACGAACCATCCCTGTCAGAGATCCCACGCAGACATCCCATGCCCTTCGGCTCCGTCCAGACTGTATCTGTCCAGACATATCTGTCCGTATACTCGTTCTTCTCTGCCTTCATTGACTCCTGAAACCACTGATGTTCCGACGAAGTATGTCCCGGAACCAGATCCAATAATATATGCATATTCCTTTTATGCACTTCTTCAAATAATCTCTTCAGATCATCATTGGTTCCATAACGTGGCGCTGCCATATAATAATCCGATATATCATATCCCGCATCCATAAAAGGAGATGCAAAGCAGGGATTCATCCAGATTGCATTACAGCCAAGTTCAAGAATATAATCCAGCTTCTCTATAATCCCTTGAAAATCTCCAATCCCATCTCCGTTCGTATCCATAAATGACTGCGGATAAATCTCATAAAACAATGCCTGTTCCAACCATTCCGGCTGCTTCTTCCCCATAATGCATCATCCTTTCCCAAATAAAATCTCGTTATCACTATTATATATCAAATTTCACTGTAATACACAACACAAATGTTTCATGCCCGTCTGTCTTTTATCCTAAATGTAAACTAAATTATATATTGTGGTTGACATTGCAATGTGCATCTGCTATTCTCATCTAAGACATCACACGGAGGTAAAATGAACATATGGACACAAATGTAAATACAAAGCGAAGAACATCAACCTACGACATGGTATACATCAGTATCTTTGCCGTACTCATTGCCATCTGCTCCTGGATCACCATCCCGTCTGTCGTTCCGTTTACGCTACAGACCATGGGTGTCTTTCTCGCAGTTGGTACGCTCGGCGGCAAAAGAGGAACCATTTCTGTCCTCATCTATATCCTGTTAGGGGCAATCGGTATTCCTGTCTTTTCCGGCTTCAAGGGCGGCTTTGGCGTCATCCTCGGTAATACCGGCGGCTATATCATCGGATTTCTGTTGTCTGCTCTGCTCATGTGGGGACTGGAGAAGCTCATCGGCAAAGGCAAGATTGCCATGATCATTTCCATGCTGGCAGGCCTGATTGTATGCTATACATTCGGAACCCTGTGGTTCATGATTGTCTATGCACATAATACCGGAGCCGTCGCTCTGACAACCGTGCTGGGCTGGTGTGTCATCCCCTTTATCATCCCTGATCTGATTAAGATTGCTGTAGCGTTCCTGTTAACCGGCAGACTCTCCAGATTCATCAAGACAGAGAATCACTAGATTCCTTCTCCGTCAAAGGGAGGAATAAAGCTCTCCTTTGCCACATCACCCTCCTGGATAAAGGCGTTGCTGATTCCTAAGGAAATTGCATAATCTACAACCCTCTCATACTCCCGCTTTGTCAGAGAGCGCGTCAGCTCCGGATAATCAGCTGCTGCCTTCCCTGACAGAACGGGAGTATACTGATTCATGATACTGATATAGACGGTATCTTTATACGTGTCATACAGATACTTGATAACTGCCTTCGCTTCCTTTACGTGTGTCGGTAAAACAAGGTGTCGTACCAGTACGCCCTTTGTCATCATACCGTCCTGATCAAACAGACACTGTCCACTCTGACGAAACATCTCTGCGATTGCCTTACTTGCCGTCTCAAAATAATCCGGTGCACCGGAATACCGCTTCGCTGTCTCTGCAGTAATATACTTCAGATCCGGCATCCAGATATCAATCAGCCCCTCCAGTCTCTTCAGCGCATCAGCTTCCTCATATCCTCCCGTATTATAGACAATGGGGATACTAAGCCCCTGCCGTCTGGCTGACTGCAGTACCGGTATCAGCTGGTCAGAGTAATGGGTCGGTGTAACCAAATTGATATTATGTGCTCCCTGCTCCTGTAGCTTCAGCAGAATATCAGTCAGATGCTCTGCTGTAACCTCCATACCCTGCTTCCCATCTGAAATCTCGTGATTCTGACAGTATACACATTTTAATGCACAGCCGGAGAAAAAGACAGCACCGGAACCCCTGCTGCCGGAAATACAGGGCTCCTCCCACGGATGCAGTGCCGCTCTTGCAATTTTAATTTTCCAATCTGTCCCACATACTCCTCTGTGAAGCTTTCTGTTGATTCCACATTTTCTTGGACAAAGCATACAGGATTGAAGGTCGTTCATGCGATTCATCTCTCTTCTTTTCTATTCTACAAAGTTTATCATAATAAAACAGTAATTACTATTTTATACCACTGCAATTAGTGGTAAAATAAGAGAAGTCGTGCGAAAAAGCACATTATTTAGGGAGGTTACATTATGATTCTTAACAAAATACCTGTATCCCTCTATGTACTTCTGTTACTTGGAGTACTGATTCTTGGGATGAAAAAGGCAAAAAAGGGAGAATTTCATGAAGATTTTCTCTCACTGGATGTTACAAAGGGACTGCAGGGCTTTGCAGCAGTCGGCATCATGCTGCACCATCTGGTACAGGATATTACCGATTTTGGTGATATCATCAAAGGCTACATCACACTATTTAACTATTTCGGCGTATTATTTACAGCAGTATTTTTCTTCTGCTCCGGCTACGGGCTCTATACCAGTCTTCAGAAGAAACCCGATTATCTGCATCATTTTTTCAGAAAGAGACTTACTTCTATCCTGGTACCATTTTATACTGCAAATACAATCTTTTTCCTTTTCTCACTGCCATCACTGCCGGATAATACGACAGTACTTGAATACATCGCTTATATTACCGGCTTTATCATGCTGAACAGCAATTTATGGTTCATTGTCGAGATTGCATTCCTGTATATCGCATTCTATCTGATCTTCAAGTATATTAAGAATGAAAAAGCCGCCCTGATTTCCATGGCAGCCTTTATCTTTGTATTAGTTGGTCTGACTTTATTAAATGGTCATGATTATACTTCTATCAGCGGCGGTCTCTGGTTCAAGGGAGAATGGTGGTATAACACTACATGGACCTTCTTCCTCGGTATCATGGTTTCCAGATTCCAAAAGCCCATTACCGATACCATCAAGAAGCATTACCCGATCTGGCTGATCGGCAGCATCATCCTGCATCTCGTCATGTTCCCGGTTTCCTGTCTTCTCATCGATATCTTCGGCTATTACTGTGAGGGTGAAAATTACCCGGGTTATCTTGAAAAGCTATTCTCTATGATTGGACAGTTCCTGTATGCAGAAACCTTCGTCATCATGCTTTTAATCATCACCATGAAGCTGCAGTTCAAGAACCGGATTTTGTCTTTCCTCGGTAAAATCTCTATCGAGCTGTATCTGATTCACAGAATGTATATCATTCTCTTCTCAGACATCATCGGAATGCAGAGTGATTTCCTGTTTTTCTTCTGTGTCTATGCATGTGCGATTGTAACAGCTGTCATCCTGCATTTCTTAGACGGCAAGATTATAAGCGCAATCAAAGGGAAGAGCACTGCACCAGCCAGTTTATAGGAAGGTTTGGTAATCCTCATAATTCTTACGTAACAGCTCCGGTGTATTCAGGCCGTAAGGACATTTGCCCATACACTGGTTACAATGCAGGCAGTTTTCGATTTTCTTCATCTTCTCCTGCCATTCTGCTGACAGATAAACGGATAATGGTGCACGGCGAAGCAATAAACTCATACGTGCACAATTCGGAATCTCAATTCCTGCGGGGCAAGGCATACAGTACCCGCAGGAGCGGCAGAAATCTCCTGACAGCTGCTTTTTCTCCTGTTCAATCTTCTTCAGTCTCTCTTCATTCAATTCCGGCGGACAATCCTGATAAGATAAGAATTCATCCAGCTCTGACTCTCTCTGAACACCCCAAATCGGTGCCACATGGTCAAACTGTGCCAGATAAGCATAGGCCAATGCTGAATCTGTGATCAGACCGCCTGACAGACCTTTCATGGCGATGAATCCCATCCCTGCATCCTTGCACGCATTCACAATCTCCAGATCCGCATCTGTTGCCAGATAGCAGAATGGAAACTGCAGTGTCTCATACAGTCCTGATTCGATTGCTTCCTTCGCCACATTCAGACGATGATTCGTAATACCGATGTGACGGATCTTCCCCTGCTTCTTTGCTTCCAGAGCCGCATCATAAATGCCTGACTCATCTCCCGGCTTCGGACAGAATGCCGGATTATGAAACTGGTAAATATCTATGTAATCTGTCTTCAAAAGACCGAGACTTGTCTCAAGATCCTTCCAGAATCCCTCCACCGTAGTCGCACCGGTCTTCGTACTGATGATAATCCTGTCTCTGATATGAGAAAAAGCCTCACCCATCTTTCCCTCACTGTCTGTATAGAACCGCGCCGTATCAAAATAATTCATTCCATTATAAAAAGCCTTCTGCAGCAAATAAACCGCCTCATTCTCCGAAATCCTCTGAATCGGTAATGCTCCAAATCCATTCTTATTCACAATCAATCCTGTCTTCCCAAGTGTCACAGTCTGCATACCAAAACCTCCT
>JAUNSO010000024.1:0-31867 GCA_030539165.1 bacterium | reverse complement strand
CTATTCTATTATAGCAAAAAAGAAGGACTGTACAATAGTACAATCCCTCTTTTCACATTCTATTTAGTAATACACTGCATTCTCCCGTAAATCATTTTCCAGGAATGCCGGAACTTCCCCTAATCTGATATTTCCATAGCCACTTCTGTCCATGCCTGAATTCCTGTACAGCTGAATATTGCAGTCAATGCTCTGCTCGACCGGATGCAGGATTCCGTTCGACCACTGGAAATCTCCCAATACAATGTGATTGCACAGTTCCTTAATCTTTGCCTGATCATCACTGCCGTTTTCCGTATAATAGCTTGCGGATGCATTGTATTCGGCATTCTCTTGTCCATCCAGAGCTGCAAGATATCCATAGTCATTTACGACAATGTTCTCGATATCCTCCGGCTTGATCTCAGTAGAATACTCTTCACTCTTAACACCCAGTTCACTGATTTTCTTAATTGTCTTCGTAAAGGAAGGATATACATAATATCCGTAGACACTGTCCTCATATCCGTCTGATTGGAACATACTGTCCAGACGAAGAACCGGTGTCTCATTCTGCAATGTCTCAATGGTCAGCTGATTCAGCTCTTCTGTATAGACATCCAGAAGCTCCTTCATATCTGAACCTGTAGCAGACAGAACCTTATCTCCCCAGATATTATATCCACAAACAGAAGTCAGCACTCCACTGTCTTTGATCTGTAAGAGGGCAAAGACTGCGTCCTTATACTCCTGCTGCTTATAAATCCTTGACATAGCTTCAATGGTAGAATCAATATCCGTGCGATAATTTCTTGTAATCTCTCTGCCGTTCTTCAGACGGTATCGAATGGTAAATTCATTCTTCTCCCCATTATTCGCAGCATTACCTGAAGAAACTGCTTTACGGACCAGTACTGCCTTTGCAATGGTTCTCGGCATAATATGATTGTTCGTCTGGCTGTAATCGAGCTGTTCAATTCCGGTCTGTGCCAGAGCAAGAACATCCTGAACATCTGTCAGATACATGGTATCTAAAACTGCTGTATTTTTATCCACATAGGTCAATGTAACCTTACCGTCGTTATTTGTATTGATTTCATATCCATTGACATCCCGGTCAATACTCTGGAAGGATACGGCTGCGCTTGCAATCTGATTCTCATTCGGAATATAGCGGTCATATCCCGTCCAGTCATACTGGATACACAATGCAATCAGAGCTGCAACTGCAAGACTTGCTGCAAGCTGCATCTTATGATTGAGACCTGCCTTGAAATCAAACCGATATATAATCTCCATAATGACATGACACAGAATTCCTGTAAATAACAGTCCAAACCAGAACCAGAGACCACTCAGACCGTTAGACATATTCTGAATATAGAGACCACCCAGTAATGCTACCGGAATGACCACCAGTATTCTGACAATCGGCTCTGCCACCTTGTAGCTGAGTGCCTTGCCTGCAACCTCTGACGAGCGTTTCTTATACAGAAAGACTGCAACCACAAGCAGTGCTACTGCAATCAGAAACGCTACCAGAAGATTCAGACCAATACTGCCTTTTTCTCCATTGGCTGCTGATTGAAAATAAATCAAAGATGATACCGGAGATGCAAGCGACATAGCCATCCATGATTTTTCACCCATATAGTCTGCATAATAGGTTACAAAATATTGAGAGAAAAATCCATCTATCATCTGACAAGTCATCGGTCCGTAGAATAGAAGTGTCAGGACTGCCGCCATACATACAAGCATATTACCTGTCAGCATGACTGCGATAATGGTTACATGATAGAAGGACAGGAAATGAATGGTCGTTCCCACGAAGGTCAGTCCGACTGTTTTCCATCCGCCTGCTGTCATCAGACCCTGGATCACTAAGGTCATAATGGTTAATAGCTGTGTAACGATATATACACCTAAGTAAATCAGAATTCCATTCAGGTAAGAAGAAAAGAACAGCTTCTCTCTCTTCACCGGAATGCTGTGATAAAGGTCAACCTTCTTCTTGGAAAAGAGAAATGAAAAGCCTGCAATTCCAAGAACAATGGCTAGTAGTGCCGGTAATGTCGTATTTCCGAAGTATCCTCCACTCAGATAATACTCCATGGATTCCGCAATATTTTCCGGTTTTAAGTAGATATTCTGATATGCTCCCTCTATTTCCATCAGGGTGTGTACCGGATTGATAAAAATAAATGTAATCATTGCTACAACGATAATCCAGATCTTCTTTTTCAGATCTTCTCTCATCAGATTAAAGAATAAGGCTCTTGATGTCATAGCCGACCACCTCCGTTTCGCTGATAAATATTTCTTCTAATGACAATGGTATGATTTCTGAAAATACTGTTTCTACTGATGATAATTCCTTTTCCAGGTCTTCTCTTGTACCTCTGATGGTCAGTGTATAAAGAGAGCCTCTCTGTTCAGTCTTAATCGGCTTAACCGTCTCCAGAAACTGCTTCCTGCCTTCTTCGTCTGTAAAGACACACTGAATCTTATGCAGCGACAGCTTCATCTCCTCCAGATCCTTGGATAAGAGAATACCACCCTTATGCAGCAGTCCTACATGATCGCAGATATCCTCTAACTCTCTTAAATTATGTGAGGCAATAATCGGTGTCATTCCTCTGTCTTCCATCTCTGCAATGAAGATGCTTTTCACTGCCTGACGCATCACCGGATCAAGACCGTCAAATGTCTCATCACATAATAAGTATTTCGTCTTGGCACATATACCGAGAATCACAGCGAGCTGTTTCTTCATGCCCTTTGAAAATGTGTTGATCTTACGATTTCCCTGCAGACCAAACTTTGTCATCAGAGCAAAAAACTCGTCATTATCAAAATTCTCATACACCTTCTCATAATATCTCTTCATGTCATAGGGCGTTCCATTTGCAAAATAATACTGATCATCAGAAATGTAGAATACCTTCTTCTTTGCCTCTTCGTTTTCATAGATATCCTCGCCGTCAATCAGGATCTGTCCCTTTGCCGGCTTCAATACACCACACAGCATCCGCAAAAATGTACTCTTACCTGCACCGTTCGTTCCCACCAGACCGAATACACTTCCTTCCTGGATGGTTGCCGTGATATCATCAACAGCCTGTATATCATCATAATTCTTACTCAATCCGCTTACTTCTATCATGCCTCTCTCCCCTTTCTATATGTCTCTTCAATGAATTTCTTCGTCTCCTCCTCGGATACTCCCAAAGCAATCACCTGCTGCACCGACTTCTCCAGATCCTTCATAACATTTGTCTTTTCATTTCCTCTCCAGATCCGGTCTGCTGCCACGTAATTTCCTTTTCCTTTGACTGTGTAGATAAATCCTGTTCGTTCAAGCTCGGTATAGGCGCGCTGGATCGTATTGGGATTGATGGACAGCTCAATTGCCAGATTGCGGACTGACGGCAGCTTTGTATCCGATTCCAGCACACCTCGAACAATCAGGTTCTGCAGGCGTTCTATGACTTGTTCATAAATAGGTCTTTTATCCTGATAATCAATTCGTATCATAGTGTTCCTCCTTTATTTCATGCTATGTAACTTCTATCAGTACATTTGCAACTGTACTGATATGTGTATTAACACATTTAATACACTTAATATACACAATACGCAAATAAATGTCAACCTCTATTTTTACAAAATAAAAAGTCCGAAGAATATCTCTTCGAACCTCATGTATCACTTATCTCAAAACCGTGCGTCTTGTTTTGAATCACACTCTATACACGTTACCTTTGCAGTTAACTCAATGCAGGCACCCTCACGGCACACAGAAGATTCCACTTAGTGCTGCTTCGTTCCCGACCTGACACGATTCATAGATTTCTGTTGCGCAAGACCCGCATATCAACGTCACTTACAAAGGGCTGCTGTACAAAGCACGACCCGGGACAAGACATCACCCCTACTATAGCGGATTGTAGGTACAGGGAGCCGCTGATTCCCCGGCTGCACGGAAACATTATTATACTGTGTTTTCACAGGTTTGTCAAATATGAGGAACCTTGTATTGACTCTTCTTGCTGCAGCTGTTTTTCTTCTTTATTTCTGATTCGAAGATCAACAAAAAAATCGGACAATATTTTACTGCATTCCCCTTCCAGTACACCTGACACGATCTCCACCTGATGATTAAACGCTTCCATCTGCAGAATATTTAGTACAGATCCGGCACAGCCTGCTTTGGGACTCATACTGCCTATCACTACTTTATCCATACGTGACTGAACCGTTGCTCCGGCACACATCTGACAAGGCTCCAGAGTCACATACATTGTACATCCTTCCAGTCTCCAGTCACCCATTTTTTTACTTGCTCTGTTAATGGCCGTCATTTCGGCATGTGACAGTGTATTTTTATCTGTATTGCGTCGATTATAGCCTCTTGCTATGATCCGATCCTGATATACGATCACACAGCCAATCGGCACCTCTCCGATCTGATACGCTTTTTTTGCCTGCTGCAGCGCAGCTTTCATATACTTTTCATCTGTTGTCATCTTGTCTTTTTCCTCATGTCGGAATATAATAATAGTTAGAATGATATAAATGATAGTTTATCACAAAGTATTGCTTTCTGACAATATAAAGGAAGTTCACATTATGCAGATACGCGGCTTACAAAAAACAACACTGTTAGATTATCCCGGTTATGTAGCCTCCTCGATTTTTCTCGGAGGATGTAATTTTCGTTGTCCATTCTGTCATAACATGGAGCTTGCTGCCAACCCTGCTTCTGTTCCCCAGATATCTGAACAGGAAGTTCTGTTATTTCTGGAATCCCGCAGAGGCATTCTGGATGGTATCTGCATTACGGGCGGCGAACCCACCCTTTCTCTGGGCCTGATTCCTTTTATGCAAAAAGTAAAGTCTCTTGGCTATTTAATCAAGCTGGATACCAATGGCTATCTCCCTAACGTGATCAAAGATATGATACATATGCATCTTCTTGATTATATTGCCATGGATATCAAGTCATCTCCAGCCGGTTATGCTGCGACGGCAGGACTGGATACCATCGACATGGATCAGATAGAAAAATCCATCCAATTTATCATGCAATGTGGTCTGCCATATGAGTTTCGTACAACTGTCATAAAGGAATATCATGATGATACTGTCATGCTGGACATCGGCAGACTGATCAATGGTGCCTCCTCCTATTACCTACAGTCATTCAAAGACTCAGATCAGGTCTCAGATCATAGTCTGCATGCCTGCACCAAGGAGGAATTACTGCATTTTACACAGATACTGGCTCCTTATATCAGGAATGTATCTCTTCGCGGTGTGGACTGATTTTTACCTGTTTCATATAGTAACCAAAGCAGCCTGTCTCGGGCTGTTCTTTTTTTGCACACATAAACTGCTCAAAGCCAAACATCTTTGCCATCATGAGCTCTCTTTCATGATAAACTCCAGGGACTCCAATATAGTATATGTCTTCTTCCTCGTCTTCACGTTTTTGCTTCTTTCCGAGAATCAGATATTTGTAATTATAGTATGCATGCTGCAGAAAACTATTGTTCATCAGTATATGCTCTGTTTCATCAAACTGCCTGATTTCATTGGGTGTGATAGACAGATACTCCGCATCCACCGCGTACTCAAACGGATAAACAACAGGAAATACACTACTCAGCTGTTCCCATGCTGATACAGCCTCCTGTGCCTTGACCTCTTTCTGTTCCACAACAGGCTCCGGCGGTATCTCAGCTGCCATACTCTGTCCCGGATACTCGATCCTGGTATAGGTTGTATGCTCATCATACCAGCCGATACACTCCTGATCCTGAATCACGATCACGATTCCTATATGTTCACCTGTGTCCTGACGCAAAGCCAGACGAGCTTCCCCTTTACTGTTATTTATTGCAATGGATGCAATTTCATGTGCAGTATAATGATCCCCCTGCTCTTTTATAATGTATATGACACCTTCTGCATTTCCCGTTGTATAGAACCCATTGATATGCACCTGTATTTTATCATCCTCTGAACGCTTTGTTCTCTTCAGATATCCTACACTTCTGACAGGCCTTCCATTTTCATATAGATATAAATATACTGTATTTCTTTGAAACTCAGACAAAAAGACATCCCCCTCACTTCATTCTTTTATAGTGTATTAGGGGATGTCTTTCATTATGCTAATATTCCAGCGAATCAACATATTTCATATAATTGACTACCATCAATGCAATCTTGAGTGTCAGCGCATCATCAAATACTCTGATATCCAGACCTGTACTTTTTTGCAGCTTCTCTATTCTATATACAAGTGTATTTCTATGAATATACAGCTGTCTGGATGTCTCTGATACATTTAGATTGTTCTCAAAGAATTTATTCACCGTCGTTAAAATCTCATCATCGATTTCAGCCGGTGGATGATCTCCAAAGATCTCATCTATGAATATCTGACACAGATTGACCGGCAGCTGATAAATCAGTCTTCCGATACCAAGTGTATTATAGGCTATGATCACCTTTTCTACATAGAATATCTTTCCGACATCCAGTGCCATTTTGGCTTCTTTATAAGACTTTGAAATATCCTTGATCTCATGTACGATAGTGCCATAAGCTACGCGAACTGTTGTCATTGCTTCAGAGTTCAGCATATCGACAAGAACCCTAGCCACCTCGTCCAGCTCCTCATAGGACTCGTCCTGTTCCAGCGCCTTGATCAGGATGATGTGCTGTTCATCTACAGCCGTGATATAATCTCCATTTTGTGTAGAATATAGTTCCGAAACCATCTCACGTGCATTGATATCTTTTTCAGTTTTCGTTTCTATCACAAAGACTGCTCTTGCCTGCTCTGCTACGATATGCAGCTTTTTGGCACGATTATAGATATCGACCAGCAGCAGATTGTCCAGGATCAGATTTTGAAAGAAACTGTTTCGATCTACCTTCTCTTTATACGCTATGATCAGATTTTGCAGCTGACTGACTGCAATCTTTCCGATCATATACGTATCATCTCCGCCCTTTGCAGCAAGTATATAGAGTGGTAAATCATCATCATAGATCTTAAACAGATGCTGATCCTGTATCACCTGGCTGTCTGCCTCAGATGCCGCAAAGTTCATCACGATCTCTCTGCTGACTACACCCTCTCTATATGTCTGTGCTACGAGATTGCCCTGCAGATCTGCCACACATAACTCCATTTTTGTAATTGCACATAGCTCAGAAATACTTGTCTGTATGATCTGGTTTGTAATCATGATTTTCACTTCCTTTACAAAATGGGAGATGCTGTTGCATCTCCCATATCAATTCTATTCATTTTAATATTTGATCTAGTTCGTAATTGTCTGCTCTGTCTCTTTGTCAAATACGTGAATCTTCTCAACATCAAGAGCGAACTTGCATGTATCTCCAGGTCTTGCTGTTGTACGTGCATCAACTCTTGCTGTGATCGGGAACTCTTCCAGATCAAAGTACAGATAAACCTCTGCACCGAGCAGCTCGTATACTTTAATCGTTGACTCAAATACGCTCTGAGGTGATGTCTCGATAAACATTTCTGAATCATATACATCTTCCGGACGAATACCAAATGTAACAGTCTTTCCGTTGTATCCGCCTTCGATCAGCTTCTTTGACTTAGCCGGAGGAAGAGGAATAGACTTTCCTGCTACCTTAAGGTTAGCAACGTCACCCTGAATATCAACAACTGCATCCAGGAAGTTCATCTGAGGTGATCCCATGAATCCTGCAACGAAGAGGTTCTGTGGCTTGTCATATAAGTTCTGAGGTGTATCTACCTGCTGGATCACGCCATCCTTCATAACAACGATTCTGGTACCCAGTGTCATAGCCTCTGTCTGATCATGTGTTACATAGATGATAGTGGTTCCGAGTCTTACATGTAACTTAGCGATCTCGATACGCATCTGTACACGAAGCTTAGCATCCAGGTTTGATAAAGGCTCATCCATCAGGAATACCTTAGGATTACGTACGATTGCACGTCCCATAGCTACACGCTGTCTCTGTCCACCTGATAAAGCCTTCGGCTTTCTGTCAAGGAGCGGTGTCAGATCAAGGATCTTAGCTGTCTCTTTAACAATCTTATCGATTTCGTCCTTCGGTACTTTTCTTAACTTCAGACCGAAAGCCATGTTATCATATACTGACATATGAGGATACAAAGCATAGTTCTGGAATACCATTGCGATATCTCTGTCCTTAGGCTCTACATCGTTCACAACTCTGTCACCGATCTTCAGCTCACCTGATGAGATCTCTTCCAGACCTGCGATCATACGAAGTGTTGTTGACTTACCACATCCTGAAGGTCCAACGAAGATGATGAACTCCTTATCTTCGATATCCAGATTAAAGTCTTTAACGGCTTCGAATCCATTAGGATATACTTTATAGATGTTCTTTAACTGTAAACTTGCCATTTTAAATTCCTCCTAAAATTGTGTATTGATATGCGGACACTTCCGCAGTTAACCTGAAAATAGTATATCAAACCTTTGTTTTATTGACCATGCAACAATTATACAAACTTTTTTTCATTTCCTATACATTTTGCTCAATGAAATGATCGTTATCATTTTCACGCGGCAGATCATCATCTTCATAAAAGGCCAACTGATTCTTGCCCCTTCTCTTTGCTTTATACAGTGCCTGATCTGCAGCCTTATATAACGATTCAAAATCTCTGGCATTTGTCGGATAGATGGATGCTCCGATACTGGCAGTAGCAGAATACTTTACATACTCTCCGACCTTGAAATTCTTAAAGAAGGTGGCTACACGCTCCGCTTCTCTCTTCATCGTATCCTCATCCTTCATATCTTTCAGAAATACGACAAACTCATCTCCACCGGTTCTGCCGACTATATCATTGATTCGAAATTCACTCTTGATCCTTCGTCCAAGCGTCGATAACACCTCATCACCAAAAGCATGACCCATTGTATCGTTGATCTTCTTAAAGTTATCTATATCAAGGACAAACATGATCGCACGCTTATCCTTTCCTTCACCCTCCAGATACTCTCTGATCTTTTTCTCTGTTGCGATCTTATTCAGCAGATCTGTCAGCAGATCTGTTTCTGCCTTGTCCTGCAGTTCCTTGCTTTCCTTCACATACTTGGCTCTGGTGATCACATTGATGGCAACCAGAATCGCAACGAAAATAAGGATGGCTACTAACATCTTGGTAACCAGATTGGTTGTCATCCTCTGCTCATCCTTGACAACTCTTTCGATCTGCGATGTGGTAATCAAAGTAACCGTATACCAGCCATAATCTCCGATTGGCTCATAAAACAGATAGTATGACTCTATCTCAGCCTTTTCATTCGTATAGTTAAATACCAGTTTTCCGCCTTTATTAGATTCAATGTTTTGTATCAGTTTTTTATAGGTACCGTCTGTTATCTCTGTACTCTCCAGACCGGACAGCACATTTTCTCCTACATGGATAAAATCTCTCAGATTGCCGGCTCTTTCTATGAGAACTCCATCTGACCCAAATACACCATATGTATTTTTGACGGAATAACTGGCTCCTGAAGTAATATCTCCAAGACTATCCAGTGGCACTATGATTGCAACAATACCTATCATCTCATTTTCTGTTTTAATCGGCGCTGTTACCATCGTCTGATACCGAAGTGAATTGGTATACTGAAACAGCTCCGATACATGTGTCTTTCCATCTAAGTATTCTTCTATATTCAGCTTTTTGCTGATCTGAGGATCTCGTCCTACACTATTCTGTGCTGAACCATCCATTTTAATGATCACTGCATCCTGAACACTGGTATTTCTGACAATGGTTTTCAGCTGTTCCCTGGCTTCCGGAGAAAATACATCCTCCATTTTACTGAAATTCGCCGCAGAAACAGACGCAAGACTCAGCATGGCATTTACTGTTTCTTCATAGTAACCGCCCATTTCCTTTGTCTGGACTTCCTGTTTTTCGTCCACTCGTTCCCGAATCTGTTTTTCCATATCTGCAGAATAATTGAATAAAGTTACAACCAAAAACAATACCAGCATGATTGATGGTATGATCCACTGTAAAATATTCGAATTATCCTTTTTCTGTTTTGTCATTCTGTTACCTTCCATACAAAACTAATCAACATTTGAAGGA
Organism: bacterium; assembly: GCA_030539165.1. GTDB lineage: Bacteria > Bacillota > Clostridia > Lachnospirales > Lachnospiraceae > JAAYYM01. Next base: position 21,726 of record JAUNSO010000024.1, on the reverse strand, counting down.
GTGTCACTGTCACTGTCATTTTCTGATTCTTCCTGAGGTATATAATATGCAAATATTTTTCTGTAAATAAAGGAAGAATAAAAGGCAATCAATGAAAAGATACCTAAGAATATTATCGGCAATAATGCAGTAATAAAATAGATAATCACAAACGGAGCAATAAAACCGATAATCAATAAAATTGTATAGGGAAAATGTCTGATACTGATTAAAAATGCATTCTTAATACTGTTCTTGATCGTATTCTCGAACTTTGCAAGCAAAGGAAATATATAGGTTGTCATGAATGTGACCAGTATGGCAACTGCACATATGATTACATAGATTACCTTGCCCAAAGTGCCCTCCATGGAGCCTAAAATACGAAAATCCATAAAGAATACAAATCCGGCAAACATCAAGAACAGCCATATAATCGTAGCCTGCTTAAAATTATCCTTAAACGATTTGAAAAAACTTTTGGTAATATAGCCTTCTTCATCTGCAACCATCTTCATGGTAACGTAATACAAAGCAGATGTCGCTGCTCCTATTGTAAAAACAGGGATGCAGCATATGATATAGAGGATATTCAGCCATACCAAATCAGCTACTCGTCCAAGAAAATTCATAACCGGACTATCCATACTAAAAAAACGACCCATTTTAAACCCTCTCTGTCCAGAACCTCTTAATGTGAATTATATTGCATTTTTTATCAAATTGCAAATAAAATACATTTAATCTTTATTCTTTACTGAAATTATCATAAATCAAATTATATTGTGCATTCAACTTCTTATGTGTCAGCAATATTCTTTCTGTTTCCTTTGATACTCTGTCCATAATACTGTCATACTGCCTGCAGAAAACCTTGACGACACTCTTATGAAAACGTCCATGTTCTGCTTCATCCTCAAGTACACTGATTACAAAGTCCTTGCTTTTTGCTGCACGATAGCTGCGCTGGTTGGTCATTCCTGTTACTGTATCAGCCACCTGCAAAACCATTTGCAGGATGTTCATACCCTCTTCCTTAAGTCCTCTGTAGTAACCGGTACCATTGAGTCGCTCATGATGCGCAATCGCAATCTCCAGAATCTCCGGATCCAGATAAGGCTTCAGTATACTTTCCGCGATATTGACATGTGTCCGCATCTTTGATACTTCTGCGGGAGTCAGTGTCCTGGGCGCATCTATGATCTTTGAAGGTATCGCCAGCATGCCTACATCATGTAATAGTGTTGCATAATACAACTTTGCTCTGTCTTCCGCGGAAATCTTCAGTATCTTGGCTATCTCTTCGCATATACATACCGTGGTTACAGTATCTACGACTGCATACTCACTCCGGAATCCGATGGTGTACATCAAAAGCTCCATGTACTGCTTCTTCTCTTCATTACTAAACATCAGATATCCGTATAGTTCTTCCATTTCCTGCTGATACTCACCACTTTTCAGTTTTGTGAATACATCATATTTGACCTGCGCCTGACGCAGCAGCTGAAATGCTTCTGCAGAATATTTTTTATTTTCATATTTATATAACTGCTGATAATCGAAGTTCTTACCAATTGCCGACATATACAAATCAATCCGCTCGGCAAGTCCTATAAAATTAGAAACATTCCGGAACTCATAGTCCATGTCCCTCAGCTGCACATAGTCAACATGATGATACAGCAATACTTTTGCTTTATCCTTCATTGGAGACAGGTATCTCATAAACAGAGATCCATAAATAGAATGCGGCATAAAGCTTTTTGTTTCATAAGTCAGCATATTTGCAGCATCATCAGTTTTATAAGCTCCTATGTCATGCAGTGTTGCAAGAAACGCAAAATCTGCCATTTCAAATTCTACAAAGCCGCCCTTGCACTGCAGCATTTTGTATACAATATATGCAACTCTGGCGCCATGTTCCATCGGACGTTTATCAATTAGCTTCAAAGTATTTGAAAGCAAATTGCATATATTTTTACTGCTGATGATTTCCACTCGTATCCTCCGCCTTAATGCGATGGTACTTTTGTACTATTATAGTCCCATTCGTCTAAAATGTAAATTACTTCTGTAATGATATCTGCATCGGAGTGAACCGAATCCCGTCTGCTGTTATCTCGTGGCTGATATCCTCAAACCCGATTCTGTGATAAAACTCTGTCGCATAGGGAGCAGCATTCACGGTAAACTCATCTGTACCAAATACCTTTGCCTGCCGAAATGCAAATAACAGCAGCTCTCTTCCGATTCCCTTTTTATGATATACATCCTTTACAAACAACAGTGAAATATGATTTCCATTCCGGATCCCGAGCATTCCGACCATTCTGTCTCCGTCAAATGCCCCATAGGTCGGATATTTTCCATCAATAAACATTCTTTTCAGCTTTGGATCTTCGATAAAATCCCGAAAGCTCTGGATGCCCTTTTGAGAGTATTCAGGTGCCTCAAATTTCAGAAAAGTGAACCATGCCAGCTGAATCGCAGTTTCCCATTCACTTCGCTCCAGCTCCCTGATCAAATACTTTCCGGATCCTGTTGTGTCCATATCTGTTTCCTGCCTTAGTCCTTATTTGAATATCTTTTTAAAGAATCCCGTTACTGACTCCTTTACATTTGTAAAGAAATTGCCTACTGCATTCGATACCATCTTGCCGATTCCAAGATCCTCTACTGACAGATCACTGATATTAAATGTACCATTTTTAATCTGATCTGCATACTTTGCATAAATATCATCCGCCTGTTCTGCAAGAACATTAAAATCGATACCCATAGCCTTGATCTTAACCATCAGATCAATGATCTGCTGTATCTCATCCTCTGTCAGGTTTGCATTCAGATCTTTCACTCCCTGACGTACAACTGCCTCTATTTCTTCCTTCGTGTTAAGATCATTTGCAGCTATCTGTGCTTTGATATAGGTGATCAGTTCCTCTGCATCGTCACTGCTGCCGACTGCTGTTGACAGCTCTCCTGTAACAACAAGCTCATTCATGGCAGTATCAATCGCTTTTTCTGAAACTGCCGTTCCCGACATTTCTCCGTAAGCCTTCAGCGCTCCGATCAAGCCTGCAGTTCCGGAAATCGGAGTTGGTGCTACGACCAGTATATCTGCATTTTTGACACCTGCGGTCAACAAAGCACTACGATACATATCTGTTGTACAATAATTCACGTTTTTTGTGGTCACAACGACTCCATGACCCTCTTCTCTGGGATTTACCAATACAGAGGATAAAGACTTCGTTCCGATCAGACCTGCATCCACATAACTTCCAAGATACTGTTTTTCATCTGCATTTGTAGTATAGACTACATTATAATTTCCGATATCTGCAGCTGATACACCCATCAGTCCGAGAACGGTTGCCAGCTGATCCTGTGATAAATCTGCTCCAAGTGCGATATAGGACTTGCCCTGAGTTGCTGTGATCGGTGTTACATCTACTGCTGCATTTGACTGTTCGATCGCATTGACGCTCACTGTTTCTTCTGCAAATACTGTCATCGCTGACGCAAATACCATTGTTACTGTTAGTAATAAACATATTGCTCTTTTCATTTTACTGCCTCCTATTATCCATTTGCTACTTGTTCCCCCCAAGTAATGACCCGCCTACTTCTCTTGATTCAGCTGTTCCTCCAGCCATTTGAGGATATCCTCATAAACTGTCTGGTGATCAGTCTCATTTAATATCTCATGTCTGTCATCCGGGTACAGCTTCATCGAAATCTTCTGCATGCCCATATCCTCAAATTGTTTCACAATCAAAGGAATATCCTTGCCCCAGTGCCCAATCGGATCCTGATCGCCTGACAGAAAAATCAATGGTAAATCTCTAGGCATCTTATCAAGATAGTCTTTTTTATTCAAATTGTCAATGGCTTCTGCTATCGCTTTTAATCCATTGATCGTAAACAAAAAACCGCACTCCTCATCTGCAATATACTGATTAACAATTTGTTCATCCTTTGTCAACCAGTCATATGTCGTACGCCGGTTCTGTATGGCATCATTGTTATGTCCGTCAACCATTTTGTTCATCATAGGAGATCTGTATTTCCATCCACGAAACAGGGCAATCAGATGTGCAAGAATGATCCCGCTCTTTGTCACTCCTGCAGGCTTGCTGCCGGTTGCCATAACAATGGCTCCATCAATTCCCTTTCCATATCTGCAAAGATAGTTTCTCAGCATGAAGGATCCCATGGAATGTCCTAATATAAAGTATGGCTTCCCCGGATTTTCTTCCTGTGTAATCTTTTTCAGCCGGTGAATATCACGGACAACCACCGTCACGGCATCGTTTTCTGCAAAATATCCATAGTCTTCTTTACATGCCGTTGACTTTCCATGGCCCAGATGATCATTTGCCACAACAAGAAATCCCTTTTCGGCCATAAACCTTGCAAAATCATCATATCGTTCTATGTGCTCTGCCATTCCATGTGCAATTTGCAGCACGGCCCTATAATCTTCTGTCTCTGGTAGCCATTTCATTGCATGTATTTTATGAATATTATCTCTGGAATCAAAATAAAATTCTTCTGTTTTTATCATAGTGAAACCTTCCTTCGACTAAAATAGGGTGATACCGATTCCGTACCACCCTAGATTATAGCATATTGTCGTTATGATTCCTAGTCCCACGTTTTTCCTGACGATACAAATTCGGATAAAATCAACAGATCTCAGCACCTGCCGGCATTTTTCGTTCCGGTGTCAGCAATGCCAGATTACCATCTGCATCCTCTGCACACAACAGCATTCCCTCCGATAATACACCTGCCAGTGTTGCAGGCTTCAGATTCACCAGAACCATGACCTTTTTGCCGACCATCTCTTCTGCTTTATAATGCTGTTTGATTCCGGATACGATCTGTTTTACTTCATTCCCGATCTTAACCTTGGAGCAAAGCAGCTTCTTGGACTTCGGTACTTCCTCGCAGGCAATGATTTCGCCTACCTGAAACTGCATCTTTGCAAAATCATCATACGTAATCTCAGGCTTTGCTTCTATTTCTATCGCTTCTTCTTTCTGATCTGCTGCTGCCTCCTCTGGCTGTTCAGGATGCAGTGCTGCCACTTTTTCCAGTATCTCTTTGATATCCAGACGTGCAAAGAGAATCTCAGGTTTATCTGTCACTTTCGATCCTGATTCATAGATACCGTACTCATCTAACAGTTCCCAGTCGCGTTCTGTTCCCATTAACTGCAGCAGGATCTTCTGTGCTGTCTGCGGCATAAATGGTATCATCAGATTGGCGCCGATACAGATACTTTCTGTCAGATTATACAAAACCTCAGCCAGTCGGTCTTTCTTTGCTTCATCCTTGGCAAGTACCCATGGCTCTGTCTCGTCTATATATTTATTGCATCTCTTAAATAGTACAAAAAGCTCTGTCAGAGCATCTGCTACACGCAGATCTTCCATTTTGGCTTCCATACGTGCCTTCGTACTCTTTGCAATTTCCTTCAGCTCTTCATCAACCGGCTCTGATACCCCTGTGCTTTTCACAATACCGTCAAAATATTTATTACTCATAGATATTGTTCTGTTGACCAGATTTCCAAGTGTGTTTGCCAGATCAGAATTGATTCTCTCTACTAACAGATCCCATGAAATCACTCCATCATTTTCAAACGGCATCTCATGTAACACAAAATAACGTACTGCATCCACACCAAACAGATCAACCAGTTCGTCTGCATAGAGTACATTTCCCTTGGATTTACTCATCTTACCATCACCCTGCAACAGCCATGGATGTCCGAAGATCTGCTTCGGCAGCTCCTCTCCGAGTGCCATCAGGATAATCGGCCAGTAAATCGTATGAAAACGCACAATGTCTTTACCAATCAGGTGCAGATCTGCAGGCCACAAAGTTTTATATTGCTCTGTGGAGTTACCATCCGCGTCATATCCGATTCCGGTGATATAGTTTGAAAGTGCATCCAACCATACATACACAACATGTCTGTCATCAAAGTCTACGGGGATACCCCATTTAAAGGACGTCCTGGATACACACAAATCCTGCAGTCCCGGAAGCAGGAAATTGTTCATCATTTCATTTTTTCTGGATACCGGCTGTATAAATTCCGGATGTGTATTGATATGCTCGATCAGTCGATCTGCATACTTTGTCATCTTCAGGAAGTAAGCCTCCTCCTTTGCGGGATGAACCTCTCTGCCACAGTCCGGGCATTTTCCATCTGCTAACTGTGATTCTGTCCAGAAGGATTCGCACGGAGTACAGTACATTCCTTCATAAGAGCCTTTATAGATATCGCCCTGATCATACAGCTTCTTAAAGATTTTCTGGATCTGCTTCTCATGATCCGGATCAGTTGTACGGATGAATTTGTCATAAGAGGTATCCATCAGATCCCAGATCTCCTTGACCATCCCTGCAACCTCATCTACAAATTCCTTGGGGGTTACACCTTTCTCTGCCGCTTTCAGCTCTACCTTCTGTCCATGCTCATCGGTTCCTGTCTGAAAAAACACATCAAAGCCCTGCTGCCGCTTGAATCTCGCAATGCTGTCCGCAAGTACGATCTCGTAGGTGTTTCCGATGTGTGGTTTTCCTGAAGTATAGGTGATCGCTGTTGTCATGTAATATTTCTTACCATTTCCATTCATATCTCATCTCTCCCTTCCCTTTTGGGTATAAAAAAATCTTCCCGTTTGCTGAGAAGATACTTGTATTCTCTATTTTGTAACTGTAGCATTTTACAAAAAAGCTGTCAAGCCCTTTATAATCATATTATTTCCCGTTTTCTCATAAAATAATGATAAACATGTTCAGAGGTTTTTTATGAAAAAAAGAATCCTGTCTTTATCAGTTCTCCTTCTCGTGATCACTGTGAGTCTTGGGGTTTACCGATATCAAACATCTGATTTTGCAGCATTGCATTCTGTATCTGAGTACCTCTTTGAACAGGCTTTATCTGAAAACACCATTAACCTGCATTATACATTGGCCGCCCCGGAGACTTATGGTTTAGAAGATACTCCGGTTACATTAGGGACTTATTCCGTTACTGAAATGAAAAAGCAAAGCATACTGGCCGAAAATGCACTTTCTGTGCTCTCTTCTGTCTCCCGCGATGAGCTTTCACCGGATGATCAGCTGACCTGTGATATTCTGCTGCATTATCTCAAACAACAGCAGGACGCCTCAAAGTACCCTCTCTATCCTGAGCCTCTGTCCTCACAGGGGATATTAACAGAGCTGCCGGTTCTGCTGGCTGAGTACTCCTTTCGCAATCAAGATGATATTGATGATTACCTGCAGCTGCTTGACTGTCTTCCTTCCTATTTTGAGGATCTGGGACAATATGAAACAGAAAAAGCAAATGCCGGTTTATTTATGTCAGACAACTCTCTGGATAAGGTTCTGGCAAACTGTCAGGCAGTCTGTGATCAACAGGGGCAGCATTTTATGCAGATCTCATTTGAAAATCGTATCAACAGTCTTGGTTCATTATCCACTGTGGAGAAAAATCAATATCAATTGCTGCATGATCAGGTATTACAAAGATCCTTTTTTCCTTCTTATCAAAAACTATCAGATACCCTTGTTTCATTAAGGGGTAGAGGGAAAAATCCCTACGGACTATATTACCATGAGCAGGGAACAGCGTACTATGAGTATCTGACTGCCTCCTGCACCGGTACTGACTATACCCCCAAAGATATCAAGCAGATGATTCTGACACGACTGAAATCTGACTATGCAGAATTATCCTCTTTGCTTACGAAAAATCCTGCTCTCTCTACATCTGTTCTCAATATCGGGACTTCTGTCGGTCAGTTAAACAAACCAGATACACCTGAAGCGATACTATCTGACCTATATGATAAAACAAAGCTTTATTTTCCGATTCCCAAGGGCGCTTTTGCGTCTGCAGCCGCGGATTATCAGGTAAAGTATGTGGATACTGCTATGGAAGCCTTCTTGAGTCCTGCCTTTTATCTGACTCCTCCGATAGATCTTCTGTCAGAAAATACGATCTATATTAATGATGTGTCTTCTTATTCTGATATCCGCCTCTATACAACTCTGGCTCATGAAGGATATCCTGGACACATGCTGCAAAATACATTCTATCTGAGTACTGAGCCGGCTCCGGTACGGTCTCTGCTGTACTTTGGGGCATATAGTGAGGGCTGGGCCGTTTATACAGAACAATACGCCTATACTTTACTGGAATTGGACGAAGATCTGGCTCGTGTTCTCCAGTTGGATCATTTGCTACAGCTGGGACTTTGCTCTCTTTTGGATCTCATGATCCATTATGAAGGTCTGACACCGGACGGATTACAACAGTTTGCCAGCCGATCGGGCCTTCTTCTGGATGAGTCTTTACTGTCGGAGCTCTATCAGCAGATTGTTGACCAGCCTGCAAATTATCTGAAATATTACATAGGCTTTCTGGAGGTCGATCGTTTACGAACCAAAGCAGAGGCGGCTCTTGGGGACAGCTTTTGTGAAATGGATTTTCATGAGTTCTTCTTATCCGTGGGACCGGCACCTTTTTCTATCATAGAAAAAAGAGAGGATATCTGGATTCAGACTGTCCTCTCTTCAGACCTTACATTATGTTCTCAGCCGTTGATCAGCTCTTCCAGCAGCTTGGGTACCATTTCATCCATGTTATCCTCATGGAACTGACAGGTTCCGACTGCTTTATGACCACCGCCGCCGTATTTCAGCATCAGCTTTCCAACATCAATATCGGATGTTTTGTTCAGTATGCTGTAGCCAACTGCCACAGAACAGCCTTCGCCACCTTTACCATTGACAATCCATGCCGATATATTTTGCTCCGGATACATACTGTAGACCATGAAACGATTTCCGGAATAAATCGGATCAACTCCACGAAGATCAGATATGATAACCTTTTTCTCTACTTTTGTATGTGCCTGAACCATTTCCTTGAACTTCTCCGTCTGTTCAAAGTAAACTTCTATTCTTTCCTTTACATCCGGCAGATTCAATATCTCCTCTGTCGTCATCGTCCTGCATGCTTCTATTAACTCCTCCATCAGGCGATAGTTCGGAATCGTGAACTGTCTCCATCTTCCGAGTCCTGTTCTGGGATCCATCAAAAATCCAATCAGTATCCAGCCCTTTGGATTTTGTACTTCATCTATCGTCAGATTGCCGGAATCAACCTTATCCACTGCTGCCATCATGTCATCAAACTGTGGAAATTTTTCTTTTCCGCCATAATACTCATAAATGATCCGTGCACAGGATGGTGTGATCCGGCTCTCGCCTTTATACTTTCCTGCCAGCTGATTTCTCTCGAACTCGCTGGAGTGATGATCAAACCACAGTCCACAACCCTCTACATAAGGTACATTTGCCAGACAGTCATCTTCCGTTACCTCTACCAGTCCATCCTGCAGATCCTTCGGATGTGCAAATTTCCAATTATCTATGATTCCTGCCTCACGCAGCAGTGCTCCACATGCCAGCCCGTCAAAATCAGATCTTGTAATCAAACGCATATCATCCGTCTCCTTTATTCAAACTAAATAACCTGTAAATATATTATAGTTTGATTTAGAAATTAAGACAATACTCATTTGAATTTTTCTTTCTACTTCTTCCAACAGATAATCTTCACATGATCCTCGCCAGCACTACACTTGCTGCAACTCCAGAAAGTGTGGCAATCAGTGCTCCCGGCAGTGTCCATCTGCTCTTTGTTACCTTTGCCGTCATAAAGTATACAGACATTGTATAGAATATAGTCTCCGTGCAGCTCATCATAAGTGATGCAATCAATCCAATCTGTGAATCCGTTCCATAGTTCTTGTAAATATCCAGTACCAGCCCGGTCGCAGCCGATGAGGAAAACATCTTAATAAAGAATAGCGGTACCAGCTCTGCTGGAAAGTGAATGTAATCTGTAAATTTTCCGATGCCCATACCAATCCACGTCAGAAAGCCTGATGAACTCAGGACTCCAACAGCCAGCATCAGTCCGATCAGGGTCGGCATGATCTGTACAACTGTTTTCATTCCCTCCTTTGCCCCTCTGACAAAATCATCATATATTGAGTTTTTTCTTAACAGACCATAGCCTACTATTAAAAAAGCAATCATAGGAATCATAATCGCGGAACAATATGATATATATTTCATTTTCTCACCGCCATACATTTAATAAATATAACTCCAACTACCGTTGAAAAAATGGTGGCTATCAGTGCCGGCATGATAATTGCTGTTGGATCTACTGATCCGTACTGACTCCTGTACGCAATGATATTAACCGGTATCAGCTGCAAAGAGGATATATTTAATACTAAAAAGCTGCACATTTCATTGCTGGCAATATGACTGTTATGATTTAAATCTCCCAGACTCTTCATGGCGCGCAGTCCTGCCGGTGTCGCTGCCCAGCCAAGTCCCAGTATATTTGCGATAATGTTGGTTGTAATGTGTTCCCTTGCTTCATGCCTTTCAGGCAGCTTTGGAAACAAAAAGCAAATAAAAGGATCCAGTTTTTTTGCTGCACCCTCGATCATTCCTGATTCTTTCGCTACTTCCATCAGTCCTGTCCATATAGACATAATACCCATCATTGTAATACATAAAGCCACTGCCTCTTTCCCGGAATCCAGCATTTGATCTGCCATATTTGCCAGTGTTCCGTTAAATGCTCCAAATACAATTCCTATTATGATCATAAGACCCCAGATATAATTCAGCATATCTTCACTTCGCGTATATCTTTTCCTGTAATTTTATGCCCTTCCTCCCCAAAAAAGACCTTTATGGTAAAATATTAACAAAATATCTATATAAAAGTGCCATATTTTTGTTAATATTTTGTTAGTTTTTTACATTGAACTTCCAATTATTAACTGATACAATAAGGTTGTACTATAATAGAAATGGAGGAAATACGGATGACAGACACAGGTGTTGTAAGAAAGCTCGATGATCTCGGTAGAATCACTTTACCGATGGAGCTCCGTAAGAACCTCGATATTACCGACAGAGATGCTCTGCATATCTATGTAGAGGACAGAAGAATCATCCTGGAGAAGTATGCTCCTTGTGATATCTTCACAGGTAGTAAAGAGGACTTGATCGAATTCCACGGAAAGAAAGTTTCCAAAGAATCTATCAAGGCGCTGGCTAAAGCAGCTGGCATGAAGATTGCAAAATAAACTATTTTGCACAGGTTAATGAGATGAGAGAACCCCGCATAATTGCTTGCGGGGTTTTCTCATTTATATAAGCTGTTGATAGATCTCTCGTTTCGTCATTCCTCTGTCCTGGGCTACTGCCTTCATAGCCTCTTTCTTCTCCATCCCCTGATCCAGATAATACTGCATATGCTCCTCGATAGACAGCTTTGTCCATGCAGCAATCTGTTCTCTATGTGTCTCATCTCTGCTCTTACCCTCTATTACAAGTACAAACTCACCTTTTGGCTCTGTTTCTGTAAAATGTATGATGGCACCTGATAAGGTTGTCTGATAAATTGTTTCATACTTTTTTGTCAGTTCCCTGCAAACAGTTACTTTTCTGTCTCCCAGCGTTTCCTGCAGTTCTGCCAGAGTCTTCAGCAGATGATGCGGTGCTTCGTATAAAATCATAGTTCTGCTTTCTCTGGAAAGCTCAGCAAGAACTTCTCTCTTTTCTTTCTTATCATTTGGCAGAAATCCTTCAAAGCAAAATCGTCTTGTCCCAAGTCCTGATAATGTCAGTGCTGTTATACTTGCACAGGCCCCCGGAAGAGAGGTAACCGTGATCCCGGCTTCGTAGCACATTTTTACAAGCACTTCTCCCGGATCAGATATTGCAGGAGTTCCTGCATCTGTGATCAATGCTATATTTTTGCCTTCTTCCATCTGCCGGATCAGATCATTTGCTTTATCATATTTATTGTATTCATGATAGCTGGTCATAGGAGTTTTGATTTCGAACCGGTTGAGCAGCTTGATGCTGTTGCGTGTATCCTCCGCAGCGATCAGATCTGCTTCCCGCAGCGTATCCAGCACATGTGCTGTGATATCCTCCAGATTCCCGATTGGCGTTGCACATAAATATAGCATTCCCTGCATGTTATACCCTCCGACACTTTAATATCCATAAATATCATATATTTCGTCTGTATACTTCCCTTTTTCACGATACACAATCAGCGGTTTCTCCACAGTGATCCTTGATCGTCCTCCTCTGCAGGCTTCGATCAATACCATATTGGGCTCCTGATCTATGTAGGGATATACCAGCTGCATTCTCTTTGGTTCCAGCTTATACTCCGTCAGTTCATGAAATATCTCTACCAGTCTGAACGGCCGATGAACCATATAGAAACGTCCTCCCGGCTTCAAAAGCCGGCTTCCTTCTCTTACGACATCCTTGAGTGTACAACAAATCTCATGCCTTGCAATTGCTTTGGGTTCATCCTGACTTTTCAATCCGTGATTGCCGATCATATATGGAGGATTTGTGGTAATAACATCAAAAGAAGCAGCGCTGAAAATAGTCCCTGCCTCCTTGATATCTCCTGTTATAATGTCTATCTGATCCTCCAGTCCGTTCATGGCGACGCTTCTCCTTGCCATATCCGCACTGGCTTCCTGTATCTCCAGACCGGTATAGTGTCTGCCTTCTGTCTTTGCCTGCAGCAATATAGGAATGATACCTGTACCGGTTCCGATATCCAGTACAGTCTCTCCTTCCTTTACCTTTGCAAAACCAGATAGCAGGACTGCATCCATCCCAAAACAGAACCGCTCGGGATCCTGTATGATCTGATAACCATTTCTGTGCAGTTCATCTATCCGTTCATTATCCTTTAGATTACACATCTTCGAGCTTTGACATTCCTTCCTTTTTCTCGATCTTTTCTAACTTCTCGAGTTCAGCAAGTTCTTTATCCGCTACCTTATTCTCTTTTCTGTGACGCGGCTTGAATTTTAACTGTTCTACCTTGTACTCATGTATTTCTTTCTCATCATTTTCTTCGACCAGTACCTTGACCAGCTGACGCAGCACATTGACGCTGGATACCTGCCCCTTCAGACCGTCATCTGTCGTTACAAAGTCTCCGATATTAGGCAGTTTCCGGTTTAATTCCTCATAAGTATCCTCTTCATTTTTCAGACAGCACATCAGTCTGCCGCAGATACCTGAAATCTTCGTCGGATTCAGGGAAAGGTTCTGTTCCTTTGCCATCTTGATAGATACCGGTACAAAATCAGCCAGATGTGTGTGACAGCATAATGGTCTTCCACAGATTCCGATGCCGCCGAGTATCTTTGTTTCATCACGAACTCCTATCTGACGGAGCTCGATTCTCGTTTTAAATACAGAAGCCAGATCCTTCACCAGTTCTCTGAAATCTATTCTTCCATCCGCTGTGAAATAAAAAAGCACCTTATTATTATCAAATGTGTACTCTGCATCAATCAGCTTCATTTCCAGTTCATGTTTCTGGATTTTTTCCAGACAGATCTTGAATGCATCCTTTTCCTTTTCTCTGTTTTTCTTCTCTGTCGCATCATCTGCTTCTGAGGCAATACGAATAACAGGCTTTAATGGCTGTATCACCTTGTCATTCTCTACATCCTTTGGCGGCATCACCACTGTTCCGTATTCAATGCCTCTGGCTGTTTCTACGATTACATGGTCTCCCCTTTTAATATCAAAATTCTTTGGATCAAAATAATAAATCTTGCCCGCTGTTCTAAATCTGATTCCGATTACTTTTGTCATTCTAATTCTCCTTTATTGTAAGCATCAGCAGCTCCAGTGCCAGATCAAAATTAACATTGGCATCCAGTCTCAGCTTTGTCTTTTCAATCGCTTTGATAATGGTTTCTATTCCTTCATATGTGCTTTGGTTCGCCTGCTCTCTGATATACTTGACTTCATCCTTAAAAATCAGATCATTCGCATCGTTGGTTGCTTTAAAGAGAAGAACATCCCTGTACCAGATCATGACAATATCCAGATAGTCTTGAATATCTACCTTATATTCACCAATCTTTTTGATTGCCTGTATCAGATCACCGATTTCCATATCATGAATATACTTCAAAACTGTAATTGCTTCTTTTTTGATATTATCAAAATCTTCTGATACTGCCAGACTTTTGGCTTTTCCAATATTGCCTCTGGCAAATGCCACGCAAATATCTGCCTGATAATCCGGTATCTTAATATCCTCCATCAGATATTTCCTGACCAGCTTATCCTCTACAGGCTTCATATTCAAGACAATACTGCGGGAAATTAATGTCGGCAGCAGCAAAGAGGCATTTGTTGTAAGCAGCAAAATCACCACATACTCCGGTGGTTCCTCCAGTGTTTTCAGCAGTGCATTCTGTGCCTGCGGCGTCATCTTTTCAGCATCATTAATGATATAAATCTTCCTTCTGCTGCTATAAGGCTTGATCTGTACATCATGATTGATCTGATCTCTGATATCCTCTACGCTGATGGTATTTGGCTTTTCATGTACCAGATACATGATATCCGGCTGATTTTTTGACATAGCCTGCTTGCAGGAATGACATTCCATACATGGCTCTGTTTCTTCCTTTTCACATTGCAGGGTCATAGCAAAGATACCAGCTATAAACTCTTTTCCGGAACCTCTCTCACCATTGATGATATATGCATGCGATACCTTATGCATCTGTATCGCCCGCTGTAAGTGCTCCTTAATCTGTTCCTGTCCTATAATATCGCTAAAATGCGGCATACTCTGTAACCTTTCTCAATCATTTGATTCTTTTTACGTAAATATATCTAATAACAGTCCCCTGATCTCTCCGATCTTTCCCAGAATGGCAATATGATCCTTTTCCTCTTTCATCAGCTCCTGAGCCAGGTCATCCAGATTCTGATCTATCAGCTTAATAATACCGTATACACGATGTCGTCCTTTTCTATCAAGGAAGTTCTCTCGTGAAAATGCATGTGAACGATTGATGACCTCGTTCAGAAAATCCTTGACCAGACTTCTGTACTTCTTCATATCACGTACATCCATTTTCTTGGATAGCTTTTTTCCCTGTTTTGAGATTTCCTCCATCATCATACTGAGCCGTGCCTGTAACTCCTGCTCTTCAATATGACTGATCAGTGTAAATTTAAATGTCTCATCTGTCGGCTGTGTCTGTTCGTTGACAGGTGCAGAGGCTGTTGTCGGTGTTGTCTGATTGACCTTTATATCCATATGAATACACCTCCATGATCACATCAAGCCTGTTTGATATATGTTGCTATTTCCTCTATACAACGTGTCAGATCATCATTATAAAATACTTTACTGATATTTGCTTTTTGTATCTTATCTTCAGAAAAATCCTCCGCATCGGCAATAAACCGGCGGCACATTTCCTTATACTTTGGTTCCTGCTGCTGTTGCTCTCTCTGCAAAGCACGCTGCAGCCGGACTCCGTCATCCAGATCAATATAGATCGGCAATACATCCTTATCTCCAAAATACTCTCTTGTAGAACAAAATGATTCCAGAGTGCCCGTTACCAGATAATTATATTTTAACAAATCAATCTGACCGTCATCTACAGTAAAGTAATGCCATATACCATATACGGTCTGATATGCGCGTTCTTCGATGATACTGCCGGCTGATTTCAGCTTCTCATATTGCTCTTCTGAGACAAAAAAGTACTCCACACCATCTGTCTCTCCGGAACGTATCGGTCTCGTCGTATAAAGAACCAGCTCATGCAGATCCATATCTGTCCGCTGTATCAGCTGTTTATAAATTGTATCCTTGCCGGAGGAACTCTTTCCGATTACATAATAAATCTTTCCCATAATATCAGCTTTCCTTGTTTACAGCCTGTTTTTATGAATATGCAGTGTTTCCAGTAAAGAGCAGTATGTATCTGCCAGATTTACAATCCAGGCTTCTCTGCATTTAGGAAGACTGGCATTTAATGGCCACATATGCTTTCTGATAACCTCTTCCTCCAGCATATTGAGATCAAAGTCTTTACTTGCATTCTGCAGTGCGATTCTTGCGTGTCTGAAGCCATGCCAATTTGGACTCTGTTCCGGTTTATGCCAGTCATACAGAAAGTAATCATGAAGCAGAGCTCCCCTAATCAGTGTTTTCTCATCGGAATGAGCATGCAGCAGGCTGTCCATTTTCAAACTTGCCCGGGCAACACTCATACAATGCTGCCTTACTGTAATATTTCCATGCTGGATATAGGAGTCCTGTTCTTGATAACGAGGAGCTGCCAGTATATCTTTTCCATAGTGTTCTATCATTTTATCCAGATACGGTACTGATTTTCTGTGCCACATATGACTTCTATTTCTCAACTTGTGATTCGCCCTCTTGCTGTTCAGTTTCTTTTTCTTCCGGCTCTTCTTTTGCTTCCACATCTATGGCCTCTGCTTCTTCTCTGGCCCTCTTTAATACTTTAATCTGCTTTGTTAAGAAAAACATCGTAATCAGATCTGTTACTCCACCAAATACAAACCCTATACCAACCAGTCTGGTAAAAATCTCTGCCATACTCTTAGGCTCCAGCAGCAGTACAATAGAGATGGCGATGCATAGTAAAGCAAATATTAATACATAAACCCAGCCACTGAAATTCGCTCTTTTCAGATCAATCGAATGCTGCAGCTTCACTATTCCATTTGCAAAAACCACGATTCCCATAAACATCGGAATCATAGAGATGACTGCATCTACCTTCCAGATAATACAGATTCCGATTACCAGTATGACCATACCAATCACAAGATCATATTGATAATAGGCCTCCATCAGATCTTTTCTGAAATATGCAACAACATAGTACAATCCTACCAACAGCAGACATCCTGCAAATATATAGCAGATAGTGATCATCGTGGTATCAGGGAATGCTACCAATATAATGCCCAGCAAGATACATAGTACAGATAATAAGCTTGAACTGACTTTCATCCTTTTTTCCATCGCTATTCCTCCTTGATCTGTTTGCAGTTTTCATCCAGTGTTTCTTTGTATTGTTCTATCAAATAATCATAGCCACCGCTATTGATTTTGATAATCGCTTTGATTCTTTCTTGATCAAACAGATCTCCTCTCGTAATTAGCCGGATGATATCATAGTATTCTGCCAGATTTTCATCTGTCAGCATATTTGTATTATACATAACAGTCTCACCATAGCCTCCCGGTGACTCTCTCCACATATGTCCAATTCTCCAGTTGTCCTCTCTGACTGCGGGCAGTTTTGATAAAAACGGATCACCAAGTGCATACAGGTCATTCAAGTACAGATCTGAATTATAGTAAATGGAAATGCCCGGTACCATGCGCAGCAGTCCTCCGGTATTCTCATGCGCCCTCAGATCATCTATTCCTTCCTCATTCCACGCGTCACGAATACACAGCTCTCCTGTCTGCAGATATGACAGTGTATTATTAAATAAACTGGTATATTTAAAATAATTACCTCTTTCATCTGATATCGGCGAACTAAACGTATTTCCAAACATAAACTGAGAAGTAATGACCCCTGTTCCCATTGCATAGACAAGTCCTAGTCCGACAATTGTTGTATAAACCGCAGATATTCTCTGTGGCTTTTTACAGGAAGCAAACCCTTGATTTTCGATGACCACATACGTGCAGACGCTCATAAAAAACATAACGGTAAAATGTCGTCCAACCATAAAATCTCCACCGATATACATCAGATACGCTCCATATAAAATCATCCCAAGTACTGTATATATGTACTTTGCCTTTCGCATACATAATACAATGATGACTACCATAGCCGGTACAGCCAGTAACAGAATATCTGTCAGTCCTGATGTGACCACATACTGAACGCCCCTGTATAAATACTCTTTTAACGGAATCTGTGTTCCAAGCTTTACAAATGCTGTATTTGGTACCGGAAATCCATAGTAAAAGGTAGAGAATAGCTCCCATCCGATAAAGGGAAACAATCCGGCAAGTCCCAGCCCAACTGCCTTGATAAAAGAAACCTTGTCCCTTTTCAACAGATATACATACAAGATCATTGGCACAAACATTAAAACGGCATCCATTCTTGTCATGGCAATCAATGAGATTAAAAGAGCAAGGATAAACAATTTCTTTGCTGTATATATATCCGATTCAAAATAATATTTCAAAAATAATGCTGCTAAGAAAAATAACAGACTGTTTTCCAATCCGGATGTTGTATAGCTGATAAAACAAAAGCTTCCTATCAATGTTGCAAAGGAAAGAATAATCTGCTTCTTGGATTTACAAAATGTTTTTATCAGAATGTGATATGCAGATGTAGAAAAAATAATACAGATCAGCAGAGAAACAAGAAACATCTTTCTAATCAAAAAATAACCACAGGCAATGACCAGTGTAAACAATGGGCAGGATGTAGCAGATGCTCTTTCTCCGATATTATAGACGAATCCATTGCCAAGAACCAGGTTCTTTGCCATGATATACGCATGATAAGCATCATCACTCTGCCATGCGAGCAGGGTAATGACACAAATAAAGACTATAGTTGTAATCAATCTATATCGATTGATTTCAGAAAAATAGTATTTTTGGAATTTTTGATTTTGCTGCTGTATTTTTACTTTTAAATCCATCACATGTTCTCCTGTTGGTCATTACGAATTTTTACGCATTACGTTTTCTTCGTTTTTCTTCAGTTGAAACAAAAGCCTCAGAGCTTCTGTGACAGATTTCATCTTTATACTTGATTGAGAACCAATATAATGAATCGGAACTTCAATTGTTTTCATATTTCTGCAGTAAAAACGCATCTCTGTCTGATACATATGGCCAAGAGAAAGAAACGCATCCAGATCCATATTCTCCAGAACTTTTCTTTGAAAACCCTCAAATCCACTTGTCATATCCTTAAGCTTTGTTCCTAATACCAGGTTAGAAAGTGTGGTTCCGCCAGAGCTGAGTATCCTTCTGTATAAAGGATGATTGGATATGTCCCCTCCTGCTGTAAATCGCGAACCCCATACACAGTCATAGCCTTCCTCCAGCTTCTCTATAAACTGCGGAATTTCTTTTGGTAAATGACTGCCGCCGCCATCCATTTCTATGATCTGTTCAGCTCCGTCTGCAAGTGCCATTTTAAAACCATGCAGATAGCACGTAATCACGCCTTTGGACTCTTTATGAAAAATCATTTTAATTCGGTTATATTTCTTCTCCATCTCATGAATGATTTCTTCTGTTCTGTCTTTGGAATAGCTGTCTATAACAGGATAAATATACAGATTGTCATACGGAAGCTGCATCACTTCCTCAAGAACTGCTCCCATGGTTGCTTCTTCATTTGCCACAGGCATTACTATAATTGTTTTCTTCATCTATCTACCTCAACTGTTTCTGTCACTGCTTTTCTAATCTATCATCTATATCTTCATTCTATTCGGGAACCAATGCTTCATTCCCTTTGTTTGCTATTTTGATAAGCGATCTGCCATCTGAAGTGCACGCTCTACAACAACGTCAGAATTATAATGCTGCCATTCACCCCATCTGCCCAGTCCATAGACCTGCTTTGCCTCCGTAAAGGAAAGTAATCTCTTCATCGTTTCTTGTTTTCCAATCGTATTCAGCGGATATGCATACTCATTGATATAAGCAAATGCATCACTCTTCTGATATCGAGTCAAATTGGTCTCTGTCCAATAACCATTTGATGCAGGACAGAAATTGTGTCTTACAAGAATTCTGTGATAGGTCAGTTCCGGATCCGGATAATAAATCCAGTGTGCTGATGTATCCATATGCTCATTATGATATTCTATTACAACAGAACTGTATTTTAATGTATCAATAGACTGACGCAGCTCCTCAGAAAGTCCCGAAATCTGATCAAATGATTTCCATGGAGCCGTATTGATAATATAATCTGCTTGATAACTATCATTTATGATTTTTCTATCAAAATCGATTTTTTCAATTTTCGTTTGATACTGAATCTTATCACCAAGTGTTTTTGCCATACGAAGCCATAGCTCACCATATCCATATTTCTTTGGGTAATAGAATCTGGCATGTGCCGGCTGCGATCCGTACATTTTCCGCTCTAGACAACTGGTCAGAGTTTCCTCAAAAGATACATTTGGCAGCTTCTCAAGCCAATAAGTACCTAATGCATTCAGATCTTCTCCAAACATCTTCTGATTATATGGAATCAT
The DNA here is from genome assembly GCA_030539165.1 of bacterium. GTDB lineage: Bacteria > Bacillota > Clostridia > Lachnospirales > Lachnospiraceae > JAAYYM01. The sequence goes on along the minus strand of JAUNSO010000024.1, from coordinate 1,521 downwards.
ATATTCCTTGGCAATCTTAGCACCTAGCTTCCAATATATCCAATCTATAAACTTATCGGGCATTTCAACACCCAGATTGCATCCTGCAACAGCAATTGCCTTCAGATACTCTACCTGATCAGAAATACCAAGCTGCCATATATTTGCCTCTATCGGACTGTTTATCATTGTATGATGAATATCTATCTGTGAGTCTCTGTTGTAAGTATCCCACTCTGTATCCGGCATAAATTCAAAGAGAAAATCTAATACATCTCTTTTCTTAACATCCAGAAAATGACCTCCGCCTATATCTAACGGACTACCATCAGTCTGTACACTTCTGCATAATCCGCCTGCTTCACTTTCTTTCTCGAGAACCAGAAAATCCTTCTCTCCATTTTGTAACAGTCTGTTTGCAAAAGTTAATCCTGCCGGGCCGGCTCCTATAATTAAATATTTCATTAATCTGTTTCCTTTACGCTTTCATCCAACATACATTTTATCAGTTTTCTTAGAAAACATCAATCATAACACTATATCTTATTCTCAAATTCCTCTATTATTTCCTGATACATACGAATCACTGTCTGCCACTGCGATGCTATAATACTTTTTTGATCTTTTTTACAGATTTGATTTACTTCTCTTGCATACTCTGCTAATTCGTCTGCTCCAAGTGTAGCAGCAATACTTTTTAGTGAATGCGTTTCAATAGATAGTAAACTCAAATCATTCTTTTCAAATCCTTTTTTAAGGTTCTCTAATCTCTTGCGTCCATCCTTGCAAAATATTTTTATAATATTATTATAATTCTCTTCTCCACCACAATTCTCTATTCCTTTTGCTGTATTAATCATCCGAACCTCCCTATGGTTAGTCTGTATCAACAATACCATAACATATAATAAAAGGAACTTCTACCTTAAATAGAAGTCCCTTCCTATAGTGCCCAGAACCGGAATCGAACCAGTGACACGAGGATTTTCAGTCCTCTGCTCTACCAACTGAGCTATCTGGGCGAATAATGAGACATCCGGGATTCGAACCCGGGACAACTTGATTAAAAGTCAAGTGCTCTACCAACTGAGCTAATATCCCATAAATCTTTTTAAAGCAAATGCTCAAACATAATCCATTTGGGCATTTGTGAGTAGCGGGGACAGGATTTGAACCTGTGACCTTCGGGTTATGAGCCCGACGAGCTTCCAGACTGCTCCACCCCGCGATATGATATTTTGTTAAGTGGATGGGGAAGGATTCGAACCTTCGAAGGCGTTGCCAACAGATTTACAGTCTGCCCCCTTTGGCCACTCGGGAACCCATCCATGATTTTTCAAACAGCTTCAAGTTGATTTTCTGAAGTTGGCTGAGATTTAATTGCTTTCAGCAATTCGAATAAAAATGTTTCATTTTTATTCGGTTGTGATTTTGCTTTGCAAAATCTCAACTAAGCCGATGCACACGATTTTCTATGAAAATCGGTGCTAAGCCGATGATCGGACTCGAACCGATAACCTGCTGATTACAAATCAGCTGCTC
>JAUNSO010000023.1:2522-40740 GCA_030539165.1 bacterium | reverse complement strand
GTAGTAGATGCACAGAATATGATCAATGATGATGCTTTTCTTGCAATCTATGGCTCTAATCAGCACTCTGCAGAAGCTTTGATCACAGCTGATGAGAATCTTGGAAAAGTAGGCCCGGATGGAATCATCGGTGTGGGCTTTGATGCCGGTACTTTGATTAAGAGCGCAGTAAAGAGTGGAAAGCTTGCAGGAGCGATCACACAGGATCCTATGAATATGGGACGTAAGACAGTGGAACTCGCTGTCAAGGCAGCCAAGGGAGAGCCTGTAGAGGATGTAGATACAGGATGTCAGTGGTACACAGCAGATAATATGGACGATTCGGACATTGCTCCGAATCTGTATGATTAAGGAAGGCCAGAAATGAGAGAAATCGCTACCGGTTTGCAGCATATCGGTATTCCGACACCTTGCTATAGAGAGTCTTTGGAATTCTATAAGAAAATCGGGTTTTGTATTCAGTATGAAACCCAGCTGCCGGATACCAAGGACAGGGTTTCCTTTTTGAAGCTCAATGGTCTGACCGTTGAATTGTATGAAAACAGGGGAATCATACGTGAAGCAGGACCGATTGATCATATTTGTATAGATGTGGTTGATATCAAACTTGCCTATACGTATATCTGCAAGATGGACTGCATCATTCTGGATCAGGAGATACGGCAGCTTCCTTTTTGGGAGCGGGGAATACAATTCTTTACGATTATGGGTCCAAATCATGAAAAGATAGAGTTTTGTCAAAGGTTATAATACATCATACTTACGAATCCGGGGGATACTGCACGAGTCAAATCGCTGTCAGTATCCTTCGGATATTTGCTTGTTTTTTTATATGAAATCTCATATACTGAGAGAATATAATAATAGGAAACAGTCGGCAGGGAGACTATGAAGCAGATAGAAGAGATGCAGTATCATCTGATGTTTCATAAAGAAGGCTATAAGAATCATTATAACATGCCATTAAAAAAGAATGTAAGGTTAGGAAGTTTTAGAATGAGAATTGACAGAACAAAGGCGATGGCGGCATTTGAGGAGTACACATCGCATTATGACATCAGTGATGAAAAGATCAGATTGAAGATCGAGCATACAAAGAGAGTGAATCAGCTTTGCGAACAGATTGCCATCGGAATCGGGCTTGAAGAGGAAAATATCGATATTGCGTGGCTGCTCGGACTGCTGCATGATGTGGGCAGGTTCGAACAGATCAAAAGATATGGAACTTTCAAGGATTCAGAGTCAGTCGATCATGCGAACTTTGGAGCGGATATTTTATTTGTAGATGGAAAAATCAGAGACTATATTGAGGATGCTTCTGAGGATGCACTTCTGGAGCTTGCTATCCGGGCGCATAGTGCCTATCGCATTCCGGAGGGATTAAGCGAGCGGGCGCAGATGTTCTGCAACATCCTGCGGGATGCTGATAAGATTGACATCATCAGGGTCAACACAGAATTTCCACTGGAAGAGGTTTATAATGTGACCACTGAAGAACTGGAAACTGCGGCTATTACGCCTGCAGTCATGGAGAGCTTCTACGAGGAACATGCGGTATTGCGCTCGCTGAAAAAGACACCGGCAGATCATGTGGTTGGTCATGTCTCCCTTGTCTATGAACTGGTCTATCCGGTCAGCGTCCGGATTATGAAGGAACAGGGTTTCATCGAGAAACTGATGGACTTTCAATCCAGAAATCCTGCCACTATCAGGCAGATGGAAGAAATACGCGGGTACTTGCAGAAATATTTAGAAAAATAATCAATGACAGGAGCATCTATCAGAAATGATGGGTGCTTTTTTATGTTCAATTATAAAAAAAATCATTTTTTAATTGACTTAGGGGTTACCCCACGGTTTAAATTGAAAACGAATTGGGAAAAACTATAAATGGAGGTAATGAATATGAAAGACAGAATGAAAGAAATGATCGCGGAGTATCTTGGAAAGGATGCAGCAACAATTGCTACAAATGTGACATTTACAGATATGGGAATCGATTCTCTGGATATTGCTGAGCTTGTCATGCAGATGGAAGATGAATTCGGCTGCAGCATCGAGATGTCTCAGGAAATCAATACGATCGACGCACTGGCAGAGTACATCGAGAACAACAAGTAGGAGTGAGCCATGATAAAAAGTGAACTTTGTGAAGTGCTTGGAATCGAGTATCCGGTCATTCAGGGCGGCATGGCGTGGATTGCAGATGCGACACTTGCAGCAGCAGTCTCTAATGCGGGCGGTCTTGGAATGATATCTGCCATGAACTCAAATGGGGAGCAGATCAGGGAGCAGATCCAAAAAGCAAAGAAACTGACAGATAAGCCTTTCGGTGTCAACATCATGCTGATGAGTCCGTTCGTGAGAGAAGCCGTAGACGTGGTCTGTGAGGAACATGTGGCAGTCGTATCGACAGGAGCAGGCAATCCGTCAGCTTATATGCAGCAGATGATTGATGCCGGAATCAAGGTGATGCCGGTCGTGCCGTCTGTAGCACTTGCCAGAATGGCAGAAAAAAAGGGCGCCGTAGCAGTGGTCGCAGAGGGCGGAGAGTCCGGCGGACATGTTGGTGACCTGACGACCATGACACTTGTGCCACAGGTGGCAGATGCCGTGAAGATCCCGGTTGTGGCAGCAGGCGGTATTGCTGACGGCAGAGGCATGGCGGCTGCACTGATGCTCGGTGCCTGTGCCATTCAGATGGGTACACGTTTCCTGACGGCAGAGGAATGTCCGGTACATGAGAATTATAAGGAAAAGGTATTAAAAGCGAAGGATATAGAAACACTTGTAACCGGGAAACGTCTGGGACATCCGGTACGTTCGTTAAAAACTCCTTTTTCCAAGATGTTCTTCCAGAAGGAATACGATTCCTCAGTCACCAATGAGGAACTGGAGCAGATGGGAGCCGGGTCGTTACGGATGGCAGCAATGGACGGCAATGTAGAGAAGGGTTCCTTCATGTGCGGTCAGATTGCAGGTATGGTAACAGAGCGCGGAACCTGTGCGGAGATTATTAAGAATGTGACTGCTGAGGCAGAGCTGATATTAAGGAGAGCAGACAAATGGGTAAAATAGCATTTCTGATGACAGGCCAGGGTGCACAGAAGGTTGGTATGGGCAGAGACCTGTATGAAAATGAGGCAGCGGCAAAAGCCGTTTTCGATATGGGTGAGAGACTGCGCCCAGATACATTGGCACAGTGCTTCTCTTCCGACCAGGAAACCGTGACCCAGACACAGAATACACAGCCGTGCCTGTATCTGATGGATCTTGCATGCGCAAGAGTTCTCGATGCACATGGAATTCATGCAGATATGACAGCCGGATTTTCTCTTGGAGAAATCGCTGCGCTTGCATATGCAGATGTATTGACGGATGAAGATGCATTCAGACTTGTGAAGGTCAGAGGCGAGAAGATGGCAGAGTGTGCCGCAAGGCATCCGGGCTCTATGGCAGCGGTACTGCGCCTGACAGCTGAACAGGTTGAGAATTTATGCGAATCCTATGAGGACGTGTATCCTGTGAATTATAACTGTCCGGGACAGACGGTTGTAGCGGGAGCAAAGGAGCAGATTGCAGACTTTTCAGAGAAGGTGAAGGAAGCAGGTGGAAGGGCAATGCCGCTTGCAGTGAGTGGTGCGTTTCATACTCCTTACATGCAGGATGCAACAGAGGCTCTGCATAAGTACTTATTGGAATTACAGGTAAAATCGCCGTCAGTTCCATTGATTTCAAATACGACAGCAGCACCATATCCGGCAGAAGCGCAGGAAATCCTTCGTCTGATTGCAAAACAGGCATCAAACAGTGTGAAGTGGGAGAAAACTTTAAGATATATGCAGTCCTGCGGAGTGGATACATTCATTGAGGTCGGAGCGGGAACAACGCTGAGCGGACTTGTGAAAAAGACACTGACAGATGTGAAAATCATGAATGTAACAGATATGGAGAGTCTGCAGCATGTGATTCAGGAACTGAATGGCGTGAAGTAACAGCTTCTGAAAAGAAGGATATGACAGATGATAGATACAGAATGAAGTTGCAAGAAAGGTATAGCAGGATGTTTGACGGAAAAGTAGCCTTGGTAACAGGCGGAACAAGAGGAATCGGCAGGGCAATTGCCCTGAAGCTCGCAGCAGAGGGCGCAGACGTTGCGGTATTCGCAACAAAGGAAAATGACGCATCAAAAGCCATTGTAGAGGAAATCGAGACACTTGGCCGTAAGGCGGCTTTCTTCGTATGCAATGTGGCAGACGCAGAACAGGTCAATACCGCAGTCAGCGGAGTCATCGGACAGTTTGGCAGGATTGACATTCTGGTGAACAATGCAGGAATCACGAAGGATATGCTGCTCTTACAGATGAAGGAAGAGGACTTCGACAGTGTAGTAGACGTGAATCTGAAGGGCTGCTTCCATATGATTAAGGCATGCATTCGTCCATTCGTGAAGCAGCGATACGGCAGGATTATCAATATCAGCTCCGTAGTCGGAATGATGGGCAATGTGGGTCAGGCAAATTACGCAGCTTCCAAGGCAGGCATCATCGGTCTGACGAAAAGCGTTGCGAAGGAGTATGCAGCCAAGGAAATCACCTGCAATGCAGTTGCCCCGGGTTACATCCAGACCGAGATGACCGGAGCCCTCTCAGAACAGGCAGCAGAAGCAATTCTTAATCAGGTTCCCGTCAAACGCTACGGAACCCCCGAGGATGTCGCAAATGCAGTCAGCTTCCTAGCCGCAGACACCGCCTCCTACATCACCGGAGAGGTGATCAAAGTAGATGGTGGAATGTATGTGTGAAGAAAAAGCGCCGGAATCGAAGATTCCGTGTGCATCGCTTCGAAGAAGCGCTGGTTGAGAATGAAGTGAGCAAGCAGATGGTGGGATGTATATATAGAGAAGTTGCACTGGGATCAAAGTTATGTCAACTGATGGGCTGCTTTTGGACAACAGCATAGCTCAAACGCAATCAACAATCCAAACTTGACAGAAATCAGGAATGATATAGCCCATTTTGGACAAGAAAAACTTCAGAGAGGTACAGAAATTCCAATTTCTCTGTAAAACCACAAATATTTGGAATTAAATATGCTTTTGAGAAGCTTCCTTGTCCAAACCAGCAGGAATTTCAAAGTAATATGAGTGATTTGGAAGAGTTGATATGTTTAAAGGGAGCTACTTGTCCAAACACTTGTCCAAACCAGCAGGAATTTTAAAGCAATATAAGCGTTTTGGAAGACTTGATATATTTTAGGATAGGCACTTGAGTAAATAATAACGAGGAGAACAATCATGAACAGAGTAGTAGTAACGGGAATGGGAATCATATCCCCGATTGGAAATGATACAGAGACATTCTGGAACAGCCTGACAAGCGGCGTATGCGGTGTCGGTCTGATTACCAGATTTGATACAACAGATTATGCAGTGAAGGTAGCTGCCGAGGTGAAGGATTTCGACGCAAAGAAATATTATGCAACTCCTGCCGAGATCAGGCATTCAGATCTTGTGATGCAGTATGCAGTTGCAGCATCGGATGAAGCATACAAGGACAGCGGTATCACAGAAGAGAATACAGACCCGACGAGACTGGGCGTTTACATCGGCTCCGGAATCGGCGGTATGAATACATTTATGGAGGAGTACCGGAATCTGATTAACAAGGGACCGGGGAGAGTCTCTCCCTTCTTCATTCCGAAGCTGATCTCCAATATGCCGACCGGTGCAGTTTCCATCAGACTGAATGCACAGGGACCTACGCTTCCGGTCGTCACAGCATGTGCGACATCAACCAATACAATCGGTGAAGCCTATCATGCCATCAAGCATGGCTATGCAGATGCCATTCTTGCTGGCGGCACAGAGAGTACGGTAAATGAGCTTTCTATCGCAGGCTTTACGAACTGCAAGGCTTTATCCACAAGTGAAGACCCCGATACAGCGTCACTTCCGTTTGATGCAAGACGCGGCGGCTTCGTCATGGGTGAAGGTGCAGCTATTCTTGTATTAGAGGAATATGAGCATGCAAAGAAACGAAATGCGAAGATTTATGCGGAAGTCTGCGGATACGGAAATACAGCAGATGCTTATCATATCACAGCCCCACATCCGGAAGGACTCGGAGCCATCAGAGCCATCAGACTTGCTCTGGAAGAAAGCAATGTGAAATGTGCGCCGGAGAAGATTTACTTCAATGCGCACGGAACGGGTACCTCCATGAATGACAAGATGGAGACCGCTGCCATTAAGCAGGTATTCGGTGAGGATGCATACAAGCTGCATATCAGCTCTACAAAATCCATGACCGGACATATGTTAGGAGCAACCGGTGCGGCAGAAGCGATGGCATCTGTGCTTGCCATGAAGAACGGCATCGTACCGCCGACAATCCATTACGAGGAAAAGGATCCGGAATGTGATCTGAATTATACACCGAACGAAGCAGTTCAGGCAGAGATAGACTTTGTTATGTCAACCTCATTAGGCTTTGGCGGACACAACGGATGTATTGCTTTCAAGAAAGCAGAGTAGGAGACAGCCATGACAGAACAACAGGCAGCATTTTACGGAGAACTTTTTCAGAAGCTGAATCTGACGGAATTAAAGATTGAGGAAGAGGGCAGCAGTTTACTGTTGAAAAAGGAACCGGTACAGACTGTTTCACAGCAGATGAACCATCTGGGAGCATGGGGAATGCAGCATGCAGACGGAACAGGCAGGACCGGACAGGAAGCAGCAGGTGACACAGCGTGGAATCAGGGTGAGATGGCAACTGCAGGGTCTGCAGCCTCAGCCGCTCACGGCAGTGCCGGTAAGCAATATGATGAGGTCAAGGCACCTTTACTCGGTATTTTCCACAGAGCACCGTCTCCGAGTGAGCCGCCGTTCGTAGAAGAAGGCGATGCGGTGAAAAAGGGTGATGTCCTCTGCGTCATCGAGGCCATGAAAATGATGAACGAAATTACAGCAGGCAGAGACGGAGTTATTGTTTCCGTTTGCGCTGAAGAGAATGCAATCGTGGAGTACGGTCAGACCATATTCGAGGTGCAGTAACTTGATATTGCTGATGGATGTAACAGGAAGGGGATTATCATGAACCGTGACGAATTAAAGAAAATCCTTCCCCACAGGGAGCCGATGCTGCTTGTGGACGAAGCAGATGTAAATGAAGACGGTACTTTCACAGGCTCTTATACAGTAAAGGGAGATGAATTCTTTCTGCAGGGACACTTTCCCGGCAACCCGATCGTACCGGGGGTGATGCTGTGTGAGATGATGGCACAGTCTTCGGTTGTACTCTTCAAAGAAGATGTCGGTGAGGATAAATTATTTGTCTATACAGGCATTAACAACGTAAAATTCCGTGAAAGCGTCAGACCGGGAAATACAGTTGTCTTTCACGGTGAGATTACCCGCGTGAAGAAGCCCTTTTACTTCATTCATGGGCTGGCAACCGTGAATGGAAAACGCTGCATGGAGGGCGATTTCAGCTTCGCTGCGGTTGCTAATCAATCTAAGTAAAATCTCCAGAGCAAGAACGAAGCAGCATCAAAACAAGAACGAAGCAGCACCAGAGCAAAAACGCAGCAGGATCATCACCATCAGAGCACAATCATTACGGTATAAATCGTAATAGAGAAGAAATCAGAGCAGAGGGCAAATTGGTTGTCAGGAGGTGTCAGGAATGTTTTCAAAGATTTTAATTGCAAACAGAGGAGAGGTAGCCGTCAGGATTATACGTGCATGCCGTGAAATGGGCATTAAGACAGTTGCTGTTTATTCTGAGGCCGATGCAGAGGCACTGCATGTCAGCATGGCAGATGAGAGCTACTGCATCGGTGGATCACCGGTCAGTGACAGCTATCTGAATCAGAACGCGATTCTGACAGTGGCCAGAAAATGTCGTGTGGAGGCAATTCATCCGGGATACGGACTATTGTCAGAGAATGCTGACTTTGCAGAGGAATGTGAGAAGAACAGAATCGCCTTTATCGGGCCGTCATCAGAAGTGCTCAGAAAGATGGGGGACAAGGATGAAGCACGCCGAACCATGAAAAAAGCCAAGGTTCCGGTAATTCCCGGCAGTGACATCCTGAAGGATAGCAAGGAAGCAAAGAAAGCAGCAGCAAAGCTGGGCTATCCTGTGCTACTGAAAGCGCGTTCCGGCGGAGGCGGCAAGGGCATCCGTATTGTAGAACAGGAGAGTGGACTGGCACCGGCATATCTAAGCGCATCTGAGGAAGCGAAGGAAGCGTTTGGAGACGGAGCACTTTATCTGGAAAAATATCTGACAGGGGTCAAGCACATAGAAGTACAGCTCTTGGCTGATCAGAATGGCAAGATTATCATACTGGGCGAGCGTGACTGCTCCATCCAGTATAAGAATCAGAAGCTGATTGAGGAGTGCCCTGCACCGGATCTGAAACAGGAAATTCGTGAACAGATGTATGAGGCGGCAAGAAAGGCAGCGGCTGCAGTACAGTATGTATCAGTCGGAACCATTGAGTTCCTGCTCGACGGTGATCAGTTTTATTTTATGGAGATGAATACCAGACTACAGGTGGAGCATTCTGTCACAGAGATGGTATGTGGAGTGGATATTGTGAAATGGCAGATCAGGACAGCAGCAGGCTGCTGTATCAGCTTTGAGGAAGCAGATCTGAAGCTGGAGGGTCATGCAATCGAATGTAGAATCTGCGCGGCCAGTGCGGCTGATTTTACACCGAGCTGCGGCAAGGTACAGATTCTGCATGAACCGGGTGGGCCGAATATCAGATTTGACAGTGCACTGTATCAGGGCTGTGTGGTACCACCTTACTATGATTCCATGCTGGGCAAGCTGATTGTATGCTCACGCTCCAGAGAGAATGCCATCCGTAAGATGAGGAGCGCTCTTTCAGAACTGATTATATACGGTGTGGAGAATAACAGTGATTTTCATCTGCGTGCAATTTCGGAGGAATCCTTTATCAACGGTACCTATTCGACTGGATTTATCAAGGATACGAACCTTGTATCTGAGCGGATGGAATTTGTGAAAGCAGGACAGGATGGGAAATTAAATGAATTTAAGAGAGTTGTTTAAGACAGCGGATAATGTACTGGAGGGCAGTACCGGCAGCACGGATAACAAAGAAACCTTGAAGCCGGGAGATAAGGATGCATCCAAATTAACGGAATATGAGTGCCCTGCATGCAAGAATATGATTGACCGGCAGGCGGCGCGTGACAACTACTATATGTGTCCGCTATGCAATTACTATTTTCATATCGGAGCCAGAAAACGAATCTTATTCTTAGCTGATGAGGACTCTTTTGAGGAGTTATATGGAGACAGAGAATCAGCCAATATTCTTGAATTTCCAGAATATGATGAGAAACTGAAACAGGCAATGAAAAAGAGCGGAGAAAAAGAGGGTGTGCTCTGCGGCAGGATCAGGATCGGAAACAAGCCATGCTGCATCTTTTCCATGGATTCCAATTTTATGATGGGCTCTATGGGAACAGTCGTCGGAGAGAAGATCACACTGCTCTTTGAATATGCAAGGGATCACAGGCTCCCGGTAATCGGAGTGACAGTATCAGGCGGAGCGAGGATGCAGGAAGGAATGCTGTCACTGATCCAGATGTCCAAGGTATCCGGTGCAGTGAAGAAGCATAGTGATGCAGGTCTGTTATATATTGTACTGCTGACCAATCCCACGACGGGCGGCGTAGAGGCAAGTTTTGCCATGGAGGGGGATCTGATCCTTGCAGAGCCAAATGCACTGGTGGGCTTTGCCGGACCGCGTGTCATCCAGCAGACCTTGAAGAAAAAACTGCCCAAGGGCTTTCAACGCTCAGAAGCGTTGCTTTCCTGTGGGTTTGTGGATGAGATCGTGAAGCGGCCGGAGCAGAGGGATTATATTGACAAAGTATTGAGGCTGCATAGCGAAGCAGTCATTTAAGAGTCATGTGGGCATACAGAAACAATGAGGGGATCATGTCGGAGAATAGGGTGAACAATGAATGACAGAACTGATTGGAGAATTGTGAATGACAAATTATGACAGAGTATTGCTTGCACGCGATAAAGAAAGACCTACGGCAGGAGATTATATCCAAAAACTGATCGGTGATTTCACAGAGCTGCATGGAGACCGCAGATTTGGCGATGACAAGGCTGTGATCGCGGGAATCGGACTGCTTCAGAGGCAGCCGGTGACAGTGATTGGAATCGAAAAGGGACATGATACGAAAGAGAAAATTGAGTGCAACTTCGGAGCAGCCCATCCGGAGGGCTACCGTAAGGCACTGCGCCAGATGAAGCTTGCTGAAAAGTTTCACCGCCCGATTCTCTGCATTGTAGATACAGCCGGTGCATACTGCGGAATCGGTGCGGAGGAGCGTGGCGAAGGACAGGCAATTGCGGAAAATCTGATGGAAATGATGCTGCTGAAGACACCGGTACTGTCTGTCGTGATTGGAGAGGGCGGCAGCGGCGGCGCACTGGCACTTGCAGTGGCAGATGAAGTCTGGATGCTGTCCAATGCATATTATTCTGTGGTTTCACCGGAGAGCTGCGCCAACATTCTATGGAAGGATACAGCGAAGGCAGCTGAAGCTGCTGAGGCACTTAGACTGACTGCAGAGGATCTGATTTCCATGGGAGTGATCGAGAGGATCATCGAGGAGCCAAGACAGTATCGCGCGGGAACGGACAATGACCGCTTTTACAGGACACTGCAGAAGCAGATTGATGAAAAATTTGCGGCTTTAAAGGAACTGACAACTGAGGAACTGTTGGATAGACGGTACGAGAAATACAGAAAAATTGGAAGGAACGATGAACGTGATATATCAGAAATTTTGTAAAGAAACATTTAATGATCAGGGAGAACTGGCAGATCTGGAAATCACCTGTGGTGAGCATTTTAACTTTGCATATGATGTGGTGGATGAGATTGCAAAGGAGGAGCCGGATAGAACAGCACTGGTATGGTGCGACAAGCATGGTGAAGAGAGAACATTTACATTTCGGGATCTGAGCACTTTAAGCAGTCAGGCAGCCAATGTGTTCAGAAAATTTGGTATCGGACACGGTGATAAGGTCATGCTGATTCTGAAACGTCACTATCAGTACTGGTATGCACTTCTTGGACTGCATAAGCTGGGAGCGGTTGCAATCCCGGCGACCCATATGCTGACAGAGCGCGATATTGCTTATCGGGTGAAGACGGCAGACATCAGGATCATTCTCTGTACTCCGGAGGAAAATATACCGGCATATGTAGAGGAAGCACGCAAAGAATGTCCGGAACTGTCAGTGTGTATGACAGTCAAGGGCGGCAGAGATGGTTTCATTGACTTTGACCGGGAAATGCAGGAAGCAGACACAGCATTTGAACGTGTGATGACACAGAATGATGACCCGATGCTTTTATACTTTACATCAGGTACCACCGGAGAGCCAAAGGGTGTACTGCATGATTATGCATATCCGCTCGGACATATCATCACGGCAGAATACTGGCAGTGTGTCGTGGATGGCGGACTGCACCTGACACTGGCAGATACCGGATGGGCGAAAGCGGCATGGGGAAAGATCTATGGTCAGTGGCTGTGTGGCAGTGCGGTCATGGCATATGATTATGATCATTTCTATGCCAATGAAATTCTCCATATCATAGAAAAATACAGAGTAACCTCCTTCTGTGCACCGCCTACCATCTATCGTTACCTGGTGCGCACGAAGCTTTCTAAATATGATTTGTCCTCCCTGCAGCAGGTAACAACAGCAGGGGAAGCCATGAGTGAGGATACCTTCCGTGCATTTCGGGATGCAACAGGTCTGGAGATTAGAGAAGGCTTTGGTCAGACAGAGACGACGCTGACACTTGCAAATCTGAAACATGCAAAGCTTCGCGTAGGCTCCATGGGAAAACCGACACCCTATTATCATCTGGATATAGTGGATGATGACAATAATCCTGTCGGACCCAATCAGGAGGGTGAGATCATCCTGCTGCCAAGAGGCAACAGCCGTCAGGTCGGACTGTTTTCAGGCTATGCAGATGATCCGGAGCAGTACCGGTACGTATGGCGTGACGGTATTTATCATACGGGTGATCTGGCCTATAAGGATGAAGAAGGATATTACTGGTTTGTCAGCCGCAAGGATGATGTCATCAAGTCCAGCGGATACAGAATCGGACCCTCCGAGGTCGAAAATATCCTGTCGATGCATCCGGCTGTGCTGGAATGTGCCGTAACCGGTGTGCCCTCAGAGAAAAGAGGGTATCTGGTCAAGGCAACCATTGTTCTTTCAGAGGGCTATACAGCAGGAGATCAACTGAAGACGGATATTCAGGACTTTGTCAAGAGGGAGGCAGCGCCCTATAAGTATCCCCGCGTCATTGAATTTGTGGACAGTCTGCCAAAGACGACCAATGGCAAGATTCGTCGTGATGAGATTCGGAGGATGGACAGAACAAAGCTTTTTCGGGATTAGCAGTCATTGTGCTAAGAAAATGTTAAAAAAGAAAAAATTTTGCTTGAAAGTATGAAACATTCTACTTATAATAACTCAGGTACGACAAAAATACCATTTTGCCTGTCACGGCGAAGTGGTATTTTTGCGGAGAAAAGGAGACAAAAGATATGGCACAAATCATGGCTGTGATTATATTTCTCGCAATGTTTCTGCTAATCATTACGGAGAAACTGGAGAGACATATCGTCACTTTATTATGCGGTCTGTTGACTCTGGTGCTGGTATTTGGCATCGGAATGCGCAGTATGAGTGCAATTGTGAACACATTGAATCTGAAAGAAATATTTACCACCGGCTTCTGGTATGTGAGTGGAGAGGCTTCGGAGAATTCCTCCGGCATTAACTGGGCAACCATTATCTTCATAGCAGGGATGATGGTCATGGTGGAAGGAATGGAACGTGCCGGCTTTTTCCGGTGGCTGTGTATGCGGATTGCAAAGCTTGTTCACTATAAGACGATTTCCATCTTTATTACATTTATGATCATGTCAGGTATATTGTCTATGTTTATCGACAGTATTACTGTCATTTTATTTTTGGCAGCAGTGACTGTGGAGCTGGCACAGCTATTGAAATTCAATCCGGTACCGATGATATTGTCTGAGATTTTCTGTGCGAATCTGGGTGGATCGGCGACGATGTGCGGAGATCCGCCGAATATTATCATAGGTACATCACTGGGATATTCGTTTGCAGACTTTATTACGAATACAGGAATGATGGCAGGTGTGTCGCTGATCTTATCTATTTTATATTTCTATCTTGTATACAGAAAAGAATTGAGCGCAGGGGCTGTGGGAATTGATACATCGGCATTTCCAGAACCGAAGGAAGCCATCAGGGACAAAAAGAAATTCATCATCAGCTGTGTGATCTTCTTATGTGCAGTAGTCATGCTGGTAACACATGCCCAGACGGGTCTGACAGTTGCATACATAGGTCTTTTCATTGCACTTGTGACACTTCTGACAGCCTGGAGTGATGCATGGAGTCTGTTAAAACGCCTTGATTATAAGACATTGTTATTTTTCATCGGACTGTTTGTGGTGGTCGGCGGACTGGAGCAGACAGGAACTTTAGAGGTGATTGCAAATTTCATTGGTCAGATCAGTGGTGGAAATGTTAAACTGATGATAGCCATTATTATCTGGGGATCTGCAATAGCCAGTGCCTTTATCGATAACATTCCTTTTGCGGCTACGATGATTCCGGTTATCAAGAGCCTCGCTGTGACGCAGGGGATTGATTTGTCCGTTCTCGCATGGACACTTTCCATGGGAACTGATATCGGCGGCAGTGCAACACCGATCGGAGCATCCGCGAATGTCATTGGTACGGCAGTGGCGGCAAAGGAAGGCTATCCGATTGGCTGGGGCAGATACTGCAGGGTTATGGCACCGGCAACTATTATGGTCATTTTGATCACTATGATATTTATTTTCTTAAGATATCTTTAATCCAAAGGGGGAAGAACATTGGAGAAACAATTGATTATTTCGATCGGACGGGAATTTGGAAGCGGCGGACATGAAATAGCGGAAATGCTGGCAGAGCATTTTTCCATCAAACTGTATGATAAAAGCCTGCTGCAGGATATCGCTCAGGAAAAGCAGATAGATGGCAAGGAGCTTGAACGGTATGATGAGAAGCCGCGCAATAAGTTTCTGACAAGGTCACTTTACGGATATTCGCAATCCATGGAGGAGAATCTTGCAAATATGCAGTTTGAATTTATCAAGAAAAGGGCTGAAAAAGGTGAATCCTTCGTTGTGGTAGGACGATGTGCAGAGACGATTCTGAAAAATCAGCCTGCTCTGGTATCTATATTTGTACTTGGCGATTGGGAAAGCAAGATAGATCGGGTGGTCAGACTTTATCATCTCACCAGAGAAGAGGCAGAAAGCTTTATCAACAGACAGGACAGTAAGAGAAAGCATTATCATAATTATTACTGTAAGGGAAAATGGGGAGATTCCAGAAATTATGACATTGCTGTCAACAGCAGCAAGCTGGGAGAGAAACTGACAGCAGATCTGCTGGCAGAGTATATCCTCCAGAGACAGCAGCACTTTTCTTAATCCTCGATACAGAAGAATAAGTATTTTAAGTAACGGTGCTCGGCCTGTGTATCCATGAAATTGAACAGATTCATGGAAAACAGGTCAGAGATGACCGTTATTTTTTGCTCTTCAATATAATGCTGCAGCCGGCGGTAGATCTCTCTGATGTCAGTATTACTGTCCTTACAGGAGCAGCCAACTACCCGGGTGGTCGGCATCTGCAGGATGTCAGTACCGTTTGGCTTGGCTGAGGTACTGCTGCAAAGCTGTTTGTATTGGTAGATGCCTTGAAAGAAATCCTCGCGGTCAATCGTAGCAGAGATAGGAAATGGATAGATCTCCGGCCGTTTGGAACAGGTCTCTATATGCCGCCTGATATCATCTGCGATATCTGCCGCATGTGCAGAATGAGAGGAATGAATCGGAGTGATATAGTAGGTTGTTTTTTCATGGAAGGAGAATACATGAGGAGTATTTCCTTCGGCGTGTCTCATATGGCGCATCAGCATTGTTGCATTACTGAGTGAAACAATTTTGCGGTTGATCTCGGAGCGCATTTTGACCAGACTGTTCAGCTGATCTCTGCAGAAATTATAATAGGCATCTTCGTCAGAACTGACCAAACATTCTTTGATATTAGACAAGGGCGTATCCAGCTGACGAAAGAGACTGATAAAATAGTAGGAGGTCACCTGTGCAAGGCTGTAAAAATAATATCCGTTTTCTTCATTTTTCTGAGGGATCAGAAGCCCGATCTCATGATAATGACGCAGTGTATCTCTCGTCGTATTGCATAGCTTCGCGAATTCTCCTGTGGATAAAAAGTATTCTGAACTCTGGTACATCATGTTCCACCTCCTGTTTCTGCCGCCTGTTCTATTATAGTCAAGAAACGACAGTAAAGCAAGGAACAAGCGACTGTCCATTTCACGGTGGAAATGTGTCATGAATTATGGTATAATGTCTGACGTCATTATACCGGCCGAATGGCCATCCTACAGTCTGGTCTGTTATGAACCGGAAGGGGTCAGAGATATAGATTATGGTATTTTCGAGTACTTTATTTTTATTTGTATATTTACCAATTGTGCTGTTCGTTTATTACATTGCACCGCTTAAATGGCGCAATGTAATTTTGTTTGTGTTCAGTCTGTTCTTTTATGGGTGGGGAGAGCCTGTTTATGTATTCCTGATGGTTCTGATGATTGTACTGGATTATCTGTTCGGGCGGTTGATCGAGATCAATCATGCTCATCCGGAAGATGCTGTCTGCATGAAGCGTGCAAGGGTATGGCTTGCGACTTCGATTGTGATCAATATCGGAACCCTCTTTTTATTCAAATATCTGGATTTTGTGATTGAAAATCTCCGACAGATTCCGGGACTTTCCGGACTGCATCCGCTTGGACTGGTCATGCCGATCGGCATTTCTTTTTATACCTTTCAGAAGATGTCTTATGTGATTGATGTCTATCGTGGAGATTCACATGCACAGAAAAATTATATCAAGTTTGGAACTTATGTGACGATGTTTCCACAGCTGATTGCCGGACCGATCGTCAAATACAAGGACGTAGACCGACAGCTGAGTGAACGTGAGCATACAGTAGACAGATTCGCAGATGGTGTGACAATCTTTGTCATCGGACTGGCAAAAAAGGTATTGCTGGCCAATAGTATCGGGGTGCTGTGGGATACTTATAAAGCAGCAGGAGTTGAGAACCTGTCAGTGACAGGTGCATGGATGGCTGCACTTGCATTTAGTTTTCAGATTTATTTTGACTTTTCGGGGTACTCAGATATGGCAGTGGGGCTGGGCAGGATGTTTGGCTTTGAATTTATGAGGAATTTTAACTATCCCTATATCGCCGATTCTATCACGGATTTTTGGAGAAGATGGCATATCTCTCTGTCAACATGGTTCAAGGAATATCTCTATATTCCGCTTGGCGGTAACCGGAAAGGCAAATGGCGCAATATCCTGAATCTGCTGATTGTATGGGCGGTGACAGGTATCTGGCATGGTGCAGCATGGAACTTTTTGCTGTGGGGTCTGTATTATGCCGTTTTACTGATGATTGAAAAGCTGTGGCTGCTGAAGAGGATGGACAGGTGGCCGCGGATTCTGAGACATATCTATACACTGGTCATTGTCGTGACCGGGTGGGCGATATTTGCCTGCGATTCATTGGGGATGTGTATGACGATGATCAGCAGAATGTTTGGTTTTGGGGAAAACGGATTGATACAGACGCAGGATGTATACTATCTGATCTCCTATGCATTGATTTTGCTGATTCTGTGTATTGCTTCTGTGCCTGTTGTGACAGAGCTTTACAGAAAATTGTCCATGAAGGTGCAGAGGGTACTGACACCGGTGGTACTGCTGCTTGGACTGATCTTATCTACGGCGGTAATCGTAGATTCGACTTATAATCCGTTTTTATATTTCAGATTTTGAGTGAGAGTCAGGAAAATCAGTCGAGAAGGGAATGCGATGCAAAAGAAGATCATAATAGGAATATTGATCATATGGATTTTTGGGATGAGCCTGATTGGCCTGCTGATGCCGAAACGAACATTTTCTGAGATGGAGAATCGTTATCTGGCAGAGCTGCCGGCGATTTCCTTTAGTAGTATAGCGGATGGCAGCTTCGAGGAGAAGTTTGAGGTCTGGCTGAATGACCACTTTGCAATGCGGGATTATTTTGTAAGACTGTCAAAAATCAAGACATATGCACTTGGAGTCAGAGAATTTGGAGATGTGTACTATGCCGAAGATGATACACTGCTCAGGAAGCTTTCAGTCAACAGAGAACGTCTGGATAAAAATAACGCCGCACTGATACAATATGCTGATGCTGCAGAAGTGCCGGTTGACTTTGCTCTGATTCCGGGTGCGGTTGATATCTGGTCTGCAAAGCTGCCGTCAGCTGCACCACATGTGGATCAGAAAGCCATGATACAGGATGTATACCAGACAGTCAGGCAGGGTACAGAAGCTTTACAGAAACAGCAGGAAGAATGTTATGTAAACTGCATCGATCTGTATGATACTCTGGCTGCACACGATGAAGAGTATATTTTTTATCACACAGATCATCACTGGACCAGCCTTGGAGCATATTATGCCTATTCTGCATATGCAGAGGCGATAGGTTGTCCGGCATCGGCAGTTACGGAGTACCCAGACAGACTCTTGTCAGGGAACTTTAAAGGAACTCTGTACTCGGATGTACCATTGCCATGGATCCGTCCGGATGAGATACATGCCTATGTGCCGGAGGGCAATATCGGCGTTACGGTATTTGATGGCTCAAAGTACAAAGAGGGCAGACTATATGCAGAGGAGCATCTGCAGGAGAAAAACCAGTATACTGTTTTTCTTGGTGGAAATCAGCCTATAGTGGTGATCCAAAACCCGGAAGCAGGTCAGGAGAAGCTGCTCATCGTTCGGGACTCCTATATGGACAGTATGGCCCCGTTTCTGACTGCTGATTTTTCCGAGCTGCATCTGATCGATCCGCGTTATTATAAGCAAAGTCTGAATCAATATATCAAGGAACATGACATCGACAGAGTCCTGATCTGCATGAGCCTTTCTTCTTATATGGAAAGTACGGGCCTGCCTGCCGTATTGAGATAAATGAAGTCTTTTTAGGCTCGACAAATAAAGTTGGTTGTGCTAGTATGTATATAACAAAAGATACAAATGCATCAATGATACAGTTCAAAGAAGGTGGATCATATGATAATAGAGGTACAGATTGATTTTAACAGTGATGAGGCGATCTATATGCAGCTCAGGAATCAGATTATTCTGGGCGTGGCTACTTCACAGATTCAGGAGGGTGATATGCTGCCCTCTGTCCGTCAGCTAGCAGATGACATCGGTATCAATATGCATACTGTCAATAAAGCCTACACTGTACTCCGACAGGAGGGCATCGTGAAGGTAGACAGACGGCACGGAGCCATGATTGCGATTGATATTGATAAACTCAAGGCAATCGAAGAGATGAAACGGGATCTGACGATTGTACTGGCAAAGGGGTGTCTGAAAAATATCTCAAGAGAAGAGATTCATGATCTGATCGATGAGATTTACGATACTTATTCATAAGAATGAACAGAATGATTTATTATTAAGGAGGGCATAACACATGCCAATGCAGTATACGGAAAAGGCTCAGCAGGCACTGGAGCTTGCCTATAAAATATCCAGAGAATTAAAACACGGTTATGTTGGATCAGAGCACATCCTGCTCGGATTGATTCGTGAGGGAACAGGAGTAGCTTCCAAGGTCTTACTTGCAAACGGTGTAGAAGAAGATCAGCTGATCGAGCTGATCGAGCAGTTGATCGCACCGGATCAGGCAGTTGCAGTAGCAGAGCGTGACGGCTTTACTCCGCGCGCACAGGATATACTGGAGGGCAGCAGACAGGAGGCTGTCAGACTGAAATCAAACGGGATCGGGACAGAGCATCTGTTGTTAGCCATTATCAAGGATCCTGTCAGTGTGGCATCCAGACTGTTAACGACCGTAGGAGTCAATCAACAGAAGATGTACGCAGAGATTCTGATGTCCATAGGAGAGGATCCGGCCAGATATGCAGAAGAAATACAGGGACTGAAGAACGGAAAAAAGAAAACAAAGAGTCCCACCCAGACTCTGGATCAGTACAGCAGAGACCTGACTGCGCTGGCAGCAGAGGGAAAACTCGATCCTGTGATCGGAAGACAGACAGAGATTACACGTATTATACAGACACTCAGCAGACGCACAAAGAATAACCCATGTCTGATTGGTGATCCGGGAGTCGGCAAGACAGCAATCGTAGAAGGGCTGGCTATGCGTATCGTAGAGGGTGATGTGCCTGGCACAGTGAAGGATAAGAGAGTTCTCACGCTGGATCTGTCCGGCATGATCGCAGGCAGCAAATACCGCGGTGAGTTCGAGGAGAGAATCAAACGCGTGATCAAGGAAATTATCACGGCGGGAGATATTCTGCTCTTTGTGGATGAACTGCATACGATCATTGGTGCAGGGGGTGCTGAGGGTGCGATTGATGCATCCAATATCCTGAAGCCGTCTCTGGCCAGAGGTGAGATACAGCTGATCGGGGCAACGACCTATGATGAATATCGCAAGCATATTGAAAAGGATGCTGCACTGGAACGCAGATTCCAGCCAATCAATGTAGAGGAACCGGCCATTCCGGTAGCGATAGAAATCCTGCAGGGAATCAAAGGTAAATATGAGGAACACCACGGTGTGACGATTACAGATGCCGCCATTGAAGCGGCTGTGAATATGTCCGAACGCTATATCAATGACAGAAAGCTGCCTGACAAGGCGATTGATCTGATCGATGAAGCATCTGCAAAGGTCAGACTGGGCAAGCTGGGGAGACCGGCGGCACTGGAAAAGACGGCAGCAGAACTCAGACGGATGGAAGATCAAAAGGTTGCACTGCTGAAGGAAGGGAACTACACAGAGGCAGGGATACTCGGCCGTCAGCAGGAGAAGCTGAAGGCTTCCTATGATAAAAAAGCGGCCAGGTATGAAAAGAGCTTATATGAAAACCGTCCACAGGTAGATGAAAATGAGATCGCGGATATTGTATCAGAGTGGACCAAGATCCCGGTCAAGAAGCTGGTAGAGGCAGAGGGCAAGAAACTGATTCGTATGGAGAGTGAACTGCAAAAGCGTGTGATCGGGCAGGATGAAGCCGTTACAGCAGTTGCCAAGGCAATCAAACGCAGCCGCGTCGGCTTGAAATCTCCGAACCGTCCGATTGGCTCCTTCTTATTCCTGGGTCCTACCGGTGTCGGCAAAACAGAGCTCTCCAAGGCACTGACAGAGGTGTTGTTTGGCAGCGAAAATGCCATGATCCGTGTCGATATGTCAGAATATATGGAAAAACACACAGTATCCAAGCTGATTGGTTCCCCTCCGGGATATGTCGGATTTGATGAAGGCGGACAGCTGTCAGAGAAGATACGCCGCAATCCCTACTCAGTTGTACTCTTTGATGAGATTGAGAAGGCTCATCCGGATGTGTTCAATGTACTGCTGCAGGTATTGGATGACGGACACATTACGGATTCTACCGGACGCAAGGTGAGCTTCAAAAACTGCGTGATTATCATGACCTCCAATGCCGGAGCCCAGAGGATCGTAGATCCGAAAAGACTGGGATTCTCTGCAAAAGAAGATGAAAAGCAGGACTATGACAAGATGAAGTCCGGTGTTATGGAGGAAGTCAAGCGAATCTTTAAACCAGAGTTTATTAACCGTATTGATGAGATTATCGTGTTCCATGCATTGAATAAAGAGAATATGAAACAGATCGTCACACTGCTGATCAAGGATCTCAGTAAGAGAGCAGAGGATCAGATGAACATACATCTGACGGTCAGAGATGCAGTCAAGGATCATATCGTCGAAAAGGGAGCCGATAAGAAGTACGGAGCCCGGCCGCTGAAGCGTGCCATTCAGAATATGCTGGAGGATAAACTGGCAGAAGAGGTTCTGAATCACAGAGTGAAACAGGGCGATACTGTGATCGTATCCATGGTGAAAAATGAGGTCAGATTTTCAATAAAATAAGTCATCTGAACCATTGTCAGAAACAAATCAATGATGTATGATGTAACTATCCAAAACCACAAAAGCTTGTCAATAGGAGGACAAAAGAAATGTCAGTAGTACAGGAATTAATTCGTACAGAGAAGAATGGTACCATTAGTTTTGGCAATCATGAGCTTGCAGAAAAGGCAAAAAAGGAAGATTACGAATTTGGCGGCAATCTGTACAAGGTTAAGACATCCGCAGCCATGACCAAACTGGAACGTGACGGGATGTTCGTCTATGAATCAGTTCCGGGAACAAGCGTTAATAACTTTAAAACGACCGCAGACGGAGTTGCCTTTTTAGTAGAAGGTACAGAGGATGCGCAGATTACAATCGGTCTTGCTGAGGATGCGGAGTATGAAGTGTTCGTAGCAGGCAGCAGTGTAGGAACCATGAAGACCAATCTGGGCGGTAAGCTGAATATCAGTGCTGAGCTGGCCGGAGCAGGTGAGGTAGAGATCAAGGTTCAGGCAAAATAATCAAAAAGGAGCAGTCATGCTCATGGCAAAGGGAAAAACAGCTACGGTATTCTTCTGCGGAGAGTGTGGCTATGAGTCATCCAAATGGATGGGTCAGTGTCCGGCCTGTAAGGCATGGAACACCTTTGTAGAAGAAACGGTAAAGAAGCCCTCAGGAGCGGGGGCTGTAAAGAGTGCTGTGTCCAGCCGGCAGGAGCCGGCTGTTCTTTCTTCAATCACCTTAAAAGAGGATGAAAGAGTTTTGACACATATAGGCGAATTAGACAGAGTATTGGGAGGCGGTATCGTACCGGGCTCCCTTGTTTTAGTTGGAGGAGACCCCGGGATTGGAAAATCCACATTGCTGCTGCAGGTATGCAAGCATTTATCAGATGATCATCGAAAAGTTCTGTACATATCAGGTGAAGAGTCATTGAAGCAGATTAAACTCAGGGCTCTTCGCATCGGTGAATTTACGGAGTCTCTGCTGCTGTTATGTGAGACAAATCTGGAGGTCATCGAGGATGTGATCAGACGGACAAAACCCGAATCAGTGGTTATAGATTCCATACAGACGATGTACAGTGAGGATATCGGTTCAGCTCCGGGATCTGTATCACAGGTACGGGAATCCACCAATCTGCTGCTGCAGCTGGCTAAGGGACTGGGTGTGTCTGTATTTATCGTGGGCCATGTGACAAAGGAAGGCACGGTGGCAGGACCACGTGTGCTGGAGCATATGGTAGATACGGTGCTCTACTTTGAGGGTGACAGGCATGCTGCCTATCGGATTCTCCGTGGTGTGAAAAACAGGTTTGGTTCTACAAATGAGATCGGAGTATTTGAGATGCGGGAGACAGGACTTGTGGAGGTGGCAAATCCTTCAGAGTTTATGCTGAACGGTCGTCCTCAGGATGCGTCCGGATCTGTCGTGACCTGTTCCATTGAAGGGACGAGACCGATTCTGGTGGAAATACAGGCGTTAGTATGCCGCACAAACTTTGGGATTCCGAGAAGACAGGCGACAGGGACAGATTTTAACCGTGTCAATCTGCTGATGGCAGTGCTGGAAAAACGTGTGGGACTCCATATGTCGGACAGTGATGCCTATGTCAATATTGCAGGAGGCATGAGGCTGTCAGAGCCGGCAATTGATCTGGGGATTGCACTTGCCATCGTATCCAGCTTTAAGAACAGGGCAATCGATGAGAAGCTGACGGCATTCGGAGAGATAGGCTTGAGCGGAGAGGTACGTGCTGTCAGTATGGCAGAGATTCGCGTACAGGAAGCACAGAAGCTGGGCTTTACGACATGTATCGTGCCGGAGAGTTCCCTGCCAGCACTCAAGAAGATCAAGGGTATGAAACTGGTCGGTGTGAAATCTGTACAGGAAGCCATAGATTTCATATGAAAAGTGCCGAAAATACTCGAAAAGCAACGGATTTGATTGACAGAATGACAGTACTGTCATTATAATGTATTATGCCAAGGATGCGTGAGTGACGCAGTCACGAAGCAATCTGTGCATAATATATATCCTTAAAAAGCGAGGCGCGTATGGGAGAGAAATCAGATCAGAAGAAAGCATATATTCTGGAAACTGCAAGAAAGGTCTTCATGGAAAAGGGATATAAAAATGTCACCATGAAGGACATTGTAGAGGCATGTGAAATCAGCCGAGGCGGCTTGTATCTCTATTTTAACAGTACGGCTGAACTCTTTATAGCAGTGCTGCAAAAGGAGCAGGAGGATACGGACGATGCTCTGGAGCAGACGCTGGAAAAGGAAATGACAGTGGCAGATATTCTGGCACTGTTTTTTAAGGAACAGAAAAAGGAAATCCTGCATGCTCAGGATAATCTGACAATTGCGACATATGAGTTTTTCTTTGAGACGAAGTTTCCAAAGAAAGAAAATATGGCACGCAGACAGTTTGAAATGGGTGTTAAGCTGCTGTCCGAAATGATCGATGCGGGTGTATCAACCGGCGAATTGTATTGTGAGGATTCCATTGCAGCGGCAAAGAATATGATGTTTGTCATGGAAGGACTCAAGGTTGCCAGCAGGACAATCGGAGTATCGGAAAAAACGGTGGATCAGCAGATTCTGTATATGATGCAGGGACTGATTGCCGAAGAAGAATAAAACATGAGGGAGAGATAAAATGGTTAAGCGCATCTATGTAGAAAAAAAGGAGCCGTTTGCAGTCAAGTCCAAGGAACTGTGTGAAGAAATCAGGAGCTATCTGAATATACAGGGAATCAGACTGGTCAGGGAACTGATACGGTATGATATCGAGAATCTGAGTGAGGAGACCTATCAGCAGGCATGTACCTGTGTGTTCTCTGAACCACCGGTAGATATTTTATATGAAGAGATGTTTTCCATGGCACCGGATGCACGTGCCTTTTCCGTGGAGTTCCTGCCGGGGCAGTTTGATCAGAGAGCGGACTCAGCAGTACAATGTGTCAAGTTCCTGAAGGAAGACGAGGATCCGACGATCAAAACAGCAGTGACGTACTGTCTGGAAGGTCAGATTACAGATGAAGAATTCGAGAAGATCAAGAATTACTGTATCAATCCGGTGGATTCACGTGAGACAGATCTGCAGAAACCGGATACACTGCAGACGATCTTTGAGGAACCGGCTGACGTAATCATCTTTAACGGATTTTCAAGTATGGCAGAGGACAAGCTGCAGGAGCTGTATGCATCTCTGGGACTTGCCATGACCTTCAAGGATTTTCAGCATATACAAAAGTATTATGCCGGGGAAGAACACAGAGATCCTACGATGACCGAGATCAGGGTACTGGATACCTATTGGTCGGATCACTGCCGTCATACTACATTTTCAACGGAACTAAAAAATGTCATCTTTGATGATGGATATTACAAAACTCCGATGCAGAAGACATATGATCAGTATCTGGCAGCAAGAGAGGAAGTATTTGCAGGCAGAAGCGATAAATTTGTATGTCTGATGGATCTGGCACTGATGGCTATGCGTAAGCTCAAGAGAGACGGCAAACTGCAGGATCTCGAAGAATCAGATGAAATCAATGCCTGCTCCATCGTTGTTCCGGTAGAAATCGAGTACGCCAAGGATGATATCAGAACAGAGGAATGGCTGGTCAGCTTTAAGAATGAAACACACAACCATCCCACAGAGATCGAACCGTTCGGAGGGGCAGCGACATGTCTGGGCGGGGCTATCAGAGATCCTCTTTCGGGACGCGCCTATGTATACCAGGCAATGCGTATTACCGGAGCAGCAGATCCGACAGTCGCAGTCAGTGAGACCCTGCGGGGCAAGCTGTCACAGAAGAAGCTGGTACGTGGTGCGGCAAGCGGATATTCCTCTTATGGCAATCAGATCGGTCTGGCAACAGGCTATGTGAAAGAAATCTATCATCCAAACTATGTAGCGAAGAGAATGGAAATCGGTGCAGTCATGGGTGCAGCACCCAGATGCAATGTCATCCGTGAGAATTCTGATCCCGGGGATATCATTATCCTGTTGGGCGGCAGAACCGGACGTGACGGCTGCGGTGGAGCAACAGGCTCCTCCAAGGTGCATACGACCGCATCTATAGAGACCTGCGGTGCTGAGGTGCAGAAGGGAAATGCACCGACGGAGCGTAAGATCCAGAGACTCTTCAGACGTGAAGAGGTCAGCAGACTGATCAAGAAGTGTAATGACTTTGGCGCAGGTGGTGTATCAGTAGCCATTGGCGAGCTGGCAGATGGACTGCGAATCGATATGGATCAGGTTCCGAAGAAGTATGCGGGACTTGACGGAACAGAGCTTGCAATATCAGAATCCCAAGAGAGAATGGCGGTCGTCATTGATCCAAAGGATGTAGATACATTTTTACAGTATGCTGCAGAGGAGAATCTGGAGGCAGTCAGTGTAGCAGTGGTGACAAAGGAGCCAAGGCTCGTCATGTCATGGAGAGGCAAGGAAATTGTCAATCTGTCACGCGCATTCCTGGATACAAACGGAGCGCATCAGGAGACGGCGGTTGAGGTAGAGATGCCGCAGCAGGGGAATACTTATTTTACTACGGACAATTCTTCTAAAACGACATCCATCAAGGAACAATGGCTGAACACATTAAAGGATCTGAACGTCTGCTCACAAAAGGGACTTGTGGAAATGTTTGACGGCTCTATTGGCTCAGGTTCGGTACTGATGCCTTATGGTGGTAAATATCAGCTGACGGAGACACAGACCATGATTGCAAAGCTGCCGGTGCGTGAGGGCAGGACAGATACGGTTACGATGATGAGTTATGGATTTGATCCTGAGCTATCCTCATGGAGTCCGTACCACGGAGCCATTTATGCAGTACTGGAATCTGTTGCAAAGATCGTAGCAGCAGGCGGAGATTTGAAAAAGATCAGATTTACATTCCAGGAATACTTCCGTCGCATGAGTGAGGATCCGAAGCGCTGGAGTCAGCCATTTGCAGCACTGCTGGGTGCATATGATGCACAGATGGGATTTGGACTGGCATCTATCGGAGGCAAGGACTCGATGTCAGGTACCTTTGAGCAGATAGATGTGCCTCCCACACTCGTATCCTTCGCAGTGGATGTGGCAAAGCATCAGGATCTGATCACCCCGGAGTTCAAGCAGGCGGGAAATCAGATTATCAAGTTTACGATTGAGAAGGATGCATATGACATACCGGTTTATGAACGTGTCATAGAGCTGTACAGTGAAATTACAAAGCTGATCCATTCACATACGATCGTTTCAGCATATGCGCCGGATGGCAAAGGTGTGATACCGGCTGTCAGCAAGATGGCATTTGGTAATAAAATGGGCGTTTCCATCAATACCGAGCTTTCTGCACAGGAGCTGTTTGGCAGAGAAAACGGTAATATCATTGCAACTGTCCCGAAGGATAAGCTCGCAGAGATTAAGCTTCCGTATACTGTGATCGGTGAAGTGAATGATACGGCGATGTTTACTTACGGAAATGAAAGTCTGAGTGTCGAGGAAGCTTTGGGAGCATGGAAGTCCAAACTGGAGAAGGTCTTCCCGACCAAAGCCTATAAGGGAACAGATGCAGTCGAAACAAAGCTGTATCAGATTCCGCAGGAACAGGTTTATGTATGCAGACACAAAACTGCAAAACCAACGGTATTCATTCCGGTCTTTCCAGGTACGAACTGTGAGTATGACAGTGAGGCAGCGTTCAAAAGAGCCGGCGCGGATGTGGTTATCAAGGTATTTACCAACAGAAATCCTCAGGATATCAGGGACTCGGTAGAGGCCTTTGACAAGGCAATCCGCAATGCCCAGATCATTATGTTCCCGGGCGGTTTCTCGGCAGGTGACGAACCGGATGGCTCAGCCAAGTTTTTTGCAACAGCATTCCGCAATGCCAGACTAAAGGAAGCAGTCAATGATCTGCTGCAGAACAGAGACGGACTGGCACTGGGTATTTGCAATGGCTTCCAGGCACTGATCAAACTGGGACTTTTGCCGGATGGAAAGATCACCGGACAGAACGCACAGTCACCGACATTGACGTATAACACGATCAACAGACATATATCAAAAATGGTCTATACCAAGGTAGTATCCAATCTGTCTCCCTGGCTGCAGGGGGCTGAAACAGGAGGCGTTTACTGCATTCCGGCTTCACATGGTGAGGGACGTTTTGTAGCAGATGACGAATGGCTGCAGAAGCTGTCTGCTAACGGACAGATTGCGACACAGTATGTAGATTTAAACGGAACCGCTTCCATGGATGAGGAATGGAATATCAACGGTTCTTATCAGGCAATAGAGGGTATCACAAGCCCGGATGGACGATGCTTTGGAAAGATGGGACACTCAGAGCGTCGGGGCGAAGCGGTTGCTGTTAATATCTACGGCAATCAGGATATGCAGATCTTTGAATCAGGCGTAAGATATTTTCGCTGACGAAATCTGAAAACACAGGCGGGGTTACAAATGAAGAAAAAAATTGATGCGGATATCGTAAAATTATATGGTATCATCACCGGTCTGGTGGCTATATGCATTGTAATCTGTACAGTACATGTCACCAGCCTGACTCGCAGCTATCGTGAAGCAATACTGGACAAAATCAATGTACAGACACAGATGGCCAGTCAGGTTCTTAGTAAAATGTTTGAAAAGAATATTGAAATCGTAACGGCAGAGGCAATTGAGATGGCTCATAAGGGCGGTCTGTCTCATACTGTAATTTGTGATATGCTGGCAGAGTGTGAGCGTCAGGGACGGTTTCAGGATGTTTATTTTATCAATTCCATTGGAACGGTCTATCATCCGGATGGGAGTCTGACACAGGTCGCTATAGAAGAATATACAGAGATGGTGGATGAGAGTCTGGATGGCGGCGTTTATCTGGATAATAACAGTTCAAATGGTGACGAACTGAGCTTTATGGCGATAGCACCGGTGATTGCAGGCGGATTATTTAAGGGATATTTTGTGGGTGTGGATTCTACGGCCTCTATTCTGGATCATGTAACGCTGGGCTATCTGGATGACAGTGCAATCTCCTATCTGACAGCAAATGATGGGACAATTCTGTCGGCGACAGAGAATGCAGGCGGAGGCAGTGCCAATAATGTTTACAGCTATTTGCTGGAACAGGCCAAAAACCCGGAACAGATGGAGGAAATGCTGAATGAGGGCAGAATCACACAGGAAAACAGAGATCCGATTCAGGTAACACTTCCACTGAAAATGGCTAATATCTATCTGTCCAGTTACCCAATCGAGGGTACGGAAAACTGGAACTATTCCTGCTGTCTGTATGATTCAACAATTGATGTCATGGTGCGTCCGATTGCCATACGGGCAATCCTGACGTGTATCTCTGTGATCCTGATCATGCTGACTCTGGTCGCTGTTGTGTGGAAGCATATCAGTAAGGATCAGACCCGAATGGAGGAATTGGCGTATTGTGATACTCTGACGGGCGCCAAAAACATGCATTACTTTGAGATGAAGGCAAGAGAGCTTCTGGATGACAACAGAGATCTGCCATATGCAGTCATCTGTTTTGATATTGTGAACTTCCGGTATATGAATGAGGGCTATGGCCACGAGAAGGCGGATGCGATTTTGGCAGCATTGGTCAAGGCGGCAAATGAAAGCTTTAGCTACAATGAAACCTTTGCCAGAATCAGTGCAGATAAGTTTGTATGTTTGGCCATTGATGACGGACGGGATAAAGCGCGCAAGGAATTTGTGGAGGAACGGGTAAACCGGTATGCCAATACGATTGCAGTGAACTATCCGATCAGAATCAAGAGTGGCTTTTATGTGGTAACAGACTATACTGAGCAGATACCAAGCATGATTGATAAGGCTGATCTCGCCAGAAAGTCAATTACAGGAGAATCTAAGAAGCTGTTTGCATACTATGAGGACTCATTGATAGAGGAAACACGCAGACGAGAATATATCGAATCCCAGATGGAGGAAGCACTGGAGAATGGGGAGTTTGTACCTTATCTGCAGCCGAAATGGGATATGGTAGAGGATAAGATTGCAGGTGCAGAAGCACTGGTACGCTGGATCAAGCCGGATGGCAGTATGATCTACCCGAACGATTTTATTCCGATTTTTGAAAAGAACGGATTTGTAGAGAAGCTGGACTTCTATATGCTAGAATCAATTTGCAAATATGTCAGAAGGCTTTTAGATGAAGGAAAGCCGGTATATCCGGTGTCAATCAACCAGTCCAGATATCTGCTGCATAATAAGGCATATGTGCGTATGGTTCAGGATATCCTGTTAAAGTATGAGATACCAAAGGACTATGTGGAACTGGAGCTGACAGAGACCGTGTTCTTCCTGGAACGTGAGCATATGGTCAGTGTGATGAGCAAGCTGAAGGATATCAATGTCATGTTGTCAATTGATGATTTCGGTTCTGGATTTTCATCGTTGAATCTGCTGAAGGATATTCCGTTTGATGTGTTGAAAATCGATCGTGGATTCCTTGATGAAACCGCTACCTCCAAGGCCAGCAGATGGATACTTCTGAAGATCGTAGAGATGGCAGAGGGACTGGGTGTCAAGGTGGTCTGCGAGGGCGTTGAGACGAAGGAACAAGCAGAGATGCTCAAGGAAATCGGCTGTCACATCGCGCAGGGCTATCTGTACGCAAAGCCTATGCCGATTACTCAGTTTGAAGAGACCTATAACTGTTAGTGAGGAGATTATGGACAGAAATTATCAAAAGGAACTGGAACAGCTGATTGCCGGTCTGCAGTCAGAGAATCAGAAAAAGAAACTGTTATTACATAGCTGCTGCGCACCATGCAGCAGCTATGTTCTTGCATACCTGAAACAGTATTTTGACATTACGGTTTTTTATTATAATCCGAATATCATGCCTGAGGAGGAATATCAAAAGCGTCTGTCAGAGCAGAAAAGGCTTTTACAGGAGGCATATGCAGAGGTACAATTCATAGAAGGACATTATGAACCTGCAGTATTTCATAAGATGGCACGAGGACTGGAACAGGAGCCGGAGGGCGGGGCACGTTGCTTCCGATGCTATGAACTGCGATTGAGAGAGACGGCCAGACTGGCGAAGGAAAACGGCTATGATTACTTTGCAACAACGCTTTCCATCAGCCCTCATAAAAATGCTACAAAGCTCAATGAAATCGGAGAACGTGTAGGAGCTGAAAATGGTATCCCTCATCTGCCCTCAGATTTTAAGAAAAAAGAAGGATACAAGCAGTCAATAGAACTGTCTAAGAAATATCATCTGTACCGCCAGATATACTGTGGCTGTCAGCCAACGTCATCCTGAATGTTACTCTGATTTTTCTTCACCGCTCTGTGATAAGTAGAATAATCTGCAAAGCCGCTCGCAAGGGCGGCTTTTGTTACGGGCATTCCCTGTGCGATATAGTCTTTTGCCATCAGCAGCCGTTTCTGCAGGATATAGTTATGTACCGTATAGCCTGTTTCCTCCTTGAACTTATGCATCAGGTGATAGCGGCTCAGATAAAACTGTTCTGCCAGCAGATCGACAGAAAGATTCTCTGCCAGATGTGTATTGATATATTTCAGTATTTCCTCTGTTCTTTTATCATATTTCAGCGCTGTGTGATCCTTTTCATACTGCTTTCCAAGGTAAATCTGGTTGATATAAACCATGAACTCCATAAAGAGAGCATTACGCAGCAGTCCGATTCCAAACTCCTGATCCTGTGAGGGCTCCAGTGCGAGCTCCAGATTTCCGACAGCGGCTCTGATCCGTTCCATCAGAACCGGATTCAGACGAACCAGATTGAAGCTTCTCTCACTTGCTTTTTTAAAACAGGCAGTCAAGTCAGTCGTCTTGCCATCAGAACCGGCGTGTTCCTCATCGATTTCTCCATCAGCTCCGGACATCTGAGATGCCTGCCGCATATAATCTTCATCTACCCAGATCACAATGCGTTCATAGTAAACAGAAGGATCGATCACAGGTTTATGAATGGCATGATGATCAACAAGCAGGATATCCCATGGCTTCAGGTAATAGGTCTTGCCTTCAATGATATATTTGACATTGCCGGAGAGAAAGATAATGATCTTATTAAATTCATGATAATGAAAATCAAACGTTTTCTCTTTTTTATCCCGGATATGAAACAATCTGAAATTCTGATATAGATAACCTGATTTTTGCATAAGTCTGTTCCTTTACTATGGTTTTTGCAGCATGATGTATCTGTATCAAGAGTGTACAGCACATTTTGCAATATTTCAAGCATAAAATGTTATATTAAATGCGAAATGTGTAGGGTATACTCTGTTTATAGATAAAACAAATATGAATGCAGCAAATAAGAATGATGAGGATTGTATCTGATAACAGGAGGGTATTTCTATGAATATTACAATGAGTAAATATCAGGGACTGGGAAATGATTATCTTGTACTGGATCCCAATAAAAACGATATGGAACTGAATGAAAACGCAATCCGGATGATTTGTGACAGAAATTTTGGCGCCGGATCAGACGGGATCTTATATGGTCCAATCATGAAGGGCAGCACAATCTGTGTCAAAATCTACAATCCTGACGGATCCGAGGCTGAGAAATCAGGCAACGGTGTCAGGATATTTGGAAAATATCTGTTGGATCAGGGCTATGTAAAGAAAAGTCCCGTAGAACTCTCGACACTTGGAGGCATGGTGGAGATCGAATACCTGAACATGCGCGGAACAGAGATCAGAGTCAATATGGGTAAGGTTTCATTTGCTTCGGGGAAAATACCTGTGACCGGAGACAATCGTGAAATCATAAATGAATCCATGGTATTTCATGACAGACTATACAATACAACATGTGTATCTGTGGGAAATCCTCACTGTGTCATTATGATGGAAAAGGTGACAAAAGAGGATGCCATGGAAATCGGCCCTTATGTGGAACATAGCCCAAACTTTCCACAGAGAATCAATACACAGTTGTGTCATGTCATTGACCGGAACAATATTGAGATTGAGATCTATGAAAGAGGTGCAGGGTATACACTGGCATCCGGTACGAGTGCCTGTGCCGCGGCTGCAGCTGCCTATAAAATGGGTCTGACCGATGAAACGATATCAGTTCATATGCCCGGTGGTGTACTTGACATTAAAATCAACGAAGACCATACAGTGAGCATGGTCGGAAGCGTGCAGTATATCGGGGATATTTCTCTGGCAGAAGAATTTCTGGAGACAGAAGCTGAGGGTCAGAAAAAGGAATCCTGTGCATAAAGAACGACAGAATCAATTAAGACAGTTAAAAACGAGGCGGTGGTCGAAAGACCCCGCCTCTACCTATATCATGGATGATTACTGATATCTTTTCCTCATAAAAGCTGCAGTGGCCCTGAAGATCAGGTTTTTGTCAAAACGCTTCTGTACCTGCTTTAATTCTTGGCGGACTTCAATATGCTGCGGACAGTGCTGTTCACATTTTCCACATTCTATGCACTGAGATGCCATTCTGGACTCCCCTCTCATGACGGTACACATGATATACTCTCTGACCCCATCTATCCAGTTCTCAGCATAGGACATATTATAGCACTGGAAAGAACCAGGGATGTCCACGCCCTTAGGACATGGCATACAGTAAGCGCAGCCGGTACACGGCACTTTGGTTTTTTCGCTGATGGCTGCCTTGACAGTCTCATAGAGCTTCTTTTCTTGATCGGTCAATGCATCAGGCTGTACTTCTGAGGCAATGCGGATATTTTCCTGTACCATATCCATAGAATTCATACCGGACAGAACGACGGATACCTCCGGCTGATCCCATAGCCAGCGGAGTGCCCAGTCGGCAGGAGAGCGCTTGGCTGAGGCATGGCGAAATGCTTCGAGCGCCTTTGCGGGCAGATGATTGACAAGCTTGCCACCGCGCAGTGGTTCCATGATGATCACAGGAAGTCCTTTTTCTGCAGCTGCAACTAGACCCTTGCGTCCTGCCTGTGAATTCTCATCCAGATAGTTGTACTGGATCTGGCAGAATTCCCAGTCATATGCATTCAGCAGATCCAGAAACTCAGCAGTGCTTCCGTGATAGGAGAACCCGATACGGCCGATACGGCCTTCTTTTCTCATATCCTCCAGCCATTCGGCAAGTCCTATAGACTTTAATCTGTTCCATGTCTTGACATCAGTCAGCATATGCATAAGATAGTAATCAATATGATCAGTCTGCAGACGTTTGCACTCTTCTTCAAAGATGCGCTTTGCATCGTCCAATGTCTTGATCATATAATGAGGGAGCTTGGAGGCAATCGTAACTTGATCACGGCAGTGGTTCTTAGCCAGTACCGTACCAAGAGCTTCTTCACTTCCGGGGTATATGTAGGCAGTGTCAAAGTACGTAACGCCGTGTTCAATTGCATACATGATTTCACGTTCTACTTCGTTCATATCAAATCCGGTGCCCTTTCTGGGAAATCGCATACAGCCGAAGCCCAGCAGGGATAGGTTATCTTGATTTTGTAATTCTCTATATTGCATATCACAGCCTCTTTTCTATAAAATGTATACATCTATATTACAATATCTTCGGCCGAAGTGCGAGAGAAATTTGATCGTTCTGATACATTTCTCCTGAATTGGGGAGTTGAAAAAGAAACGGCTTTCTATTATACTGTTAGAATACAGGTTTTATGGGAAACGGAGATAGAGAAATGAAGAAATTATTGGATTTGTTATCAGCAGAACTGGAGGCAGCATTCAAGCAGGCCGGTTATGATGAAAAGTACGGCAGAGTGACGATTTCAAACCGTCCTGATTTGTGTGAATTCCAGTGTAACGGAGCGATGAGTGCTGTAAAGGAATATAAGAAAGCACCGATCATGATCGCAAATGATGTAGCCAAAGCACTTGACGGAAACAAAGTATTTGCAGAGGTCAGCGCGGTCAATCCGGGCTTTTTAAATCTAAAGCTGTCAGCAGATTATCTGGCAGAATATCTGCAGTCAATGGCGACCGATGAGCGATATGGACTCGACCGGACAAAGACTCCGCTTTCGATCATGGTCGATTTCGGAGGACCGAATGTAGCCAAGCCGCTGCATGTAGGGCATTTACGCTCTGCGATTATCGGTGAAAGCGTAAAACGGATCTGCCGTTATATGGGACATAACGTAGTTGGTGATATCCATCTGGGTGACTGGGGTCTGCAAATGGGACTGATCATAACGGAATTAAAAAAACGTCAGCCGGGGCTTCCGTATTTTGATGATTCTTTTACAGGGGAATACCCGGAGGAAGCACCGTTTACCATATCAGAGCTGGAAGAGATCTATCCGACAGCCAGTGCAAAGTCCAAGGAGGACGAGGAATATAAAGAAGAAGCTATGAATGCTACATTCCTTCTGCAAAGAGGTCATCGTGGCTATATGGCTCTTTGGAACCATATCATGAAGGTATCCAAGGCAGATCTGAAAAAGAACTATGCCAATCTGAATGTGGAATTTGACCTCTGGAAGGGTGAGTCTGATGTACAGAAATATATCCCGGATATGGTCAAACGTCTGAAGGATGAGGGCTATGCGCATGAAAGTGAGGGTGCACTCGTCATTGATGTCAAGAAAGAGACAGATACCAAAGAGATACCGCCGTGTATGATCTTGAAATCAGACGGGGCTTCTCTTTATACCACTACAGATCTGGCAACATTGGTAGAGCGCAGGAAGGATTTTGACCCGAACATGATCGTTTATGTAGTTGATAAGCGACAGGATCTGCATTTTGTACAGGTATTCCGTTGTGCCAAGAAGGTTGGCATCATCGGTGAGGATGTAGATCTGAATTTCATCGGATTTGGTACGATGAACGGCAAGGATGGCAAGCCGTTTAAGACCCGTGAGGGTGGAGTGATGCGTCTGGAGAATCTGCTGGCAGACATCGATGAAGAGATGTATCACAAGATAACAGACAATCATGAGGTAGAAGAGAAAGAAGCACGCGCCACAGCGAAGATCGTAGCGTTAGCAGCAGTCAAGTATGGCGACCTTTCCAATCAGGCAACAAAGGATTATGTTTTTGATATTGATAAATTTACCTCTTTTGAAGGAAATACAGGTCCGTATATTCTGTATACAATCGTGCGTATTAAGTCGATTTTGAATAAATATAATGAGCAGAAGCATACGATGACTCCGGCAATCGCAGCTCCGGCAAGTGAATGTGAAAAAGCACTGTTACTTTCCATCGCGCAGTTTAATGCAGTGGTTGAAAGTGCCTATGAAGAACTTGCACCACATAAGATCTGCGCATTTATTTACGAGCTGGCAAATGCGTTTAACCGGTTCTATCATGAGACCAAGATCCTGACAGAAGAAAATGAGAAGCAGCAGGCAAGCTGGATCGCAGTATTAGAACTGACAAAGAACGTACTGGAAACATCCATAGATTTATTAGGATTTTCAGCACCGGAGAGAATGTAATATAATGAACCTGTCCCAATCGAGAAGCTGAAACCTCATTTGTTTGATACAATACGCTATATGATCCGTAGTCAGGAATTATTGTTGGAATAGCCCTTTTACCGGGGCTATTTTTTAATATTGTATATCTGTCTGCTGACAATTTTGAGCAAGAATTAACATTGACATTTATATGAAAAAACATTACACTCTAGAAATATTATTTAGCAGATGCAAAAGAATTTGAGGAGGGCATACTATGGAGCCGGTTATTACACTCAACGACGTATCAAAGGAATTTAAGGTATTAAAGAGCAGAGAGGGGATTAAGGGAAGCATTCAAAATCTGTTCTCAAGAGATTACAAAATTGTCAATGCAGTCAATCATATTTCCATGAGCATTGATCAGGGAGAGATTATCGGATATCTCGGACCCAATGGAGCAGGCAAGAGTACCACGATTAAAATGATGTCAGGCGTACTTGTTCCGACGTCAGGTGAAATCAGGGTCAACGGACTGGTTCCCTATAAGAGCAGAAGAGAGAATTCCGAGAAAATCGGTGTCGTATTCGGACAGCGTTCTCAGTTATGGTGGTCTCTGCCATTAATTGAATCCTTCAAGCTGTTACGCGATATTTATCAGATTCCACAGAAGGAATATGAAGATATACTTGCATTTTATGAATCCATTGTGGATATTAAAGGGTTATATTCGAAGCCTGTTCGTCAGATGTCACTCGGACAGAGAACGCTCAGTGATATTCTGGCAGCATTCTTACATAATCCGCCGGTTGTCTATCTGGATGAGCCGACCATCGGACTGGATGTATCCATGAAGAGCAAGATCAGAGATCTGATTAAAGCACTGAATCAGGAGAAAAATACGACAGTCATCCTGACGACCCATGATATGGGAGACGTGGATGCGCTCTGCAGACGTATTGTTATCATTGATAAAGGAACGATGCTGTACGATAACAGTATCGAGAATCTGAGAAGCTTCTTCGGTGCATACCGTACGATGAAGCTGCGTTTTACCAAGGATGCCTCCATGCTGACGAAGGAGTATCTGGATGCACAGGCAGCTGAGATTACAAAAGATCTTGCCGCAAAATATCCGGATGCATCCTCCATTGCAGTTTCTGTAGATGAGGACTGGATTGATGTACTCTTAAATGAGGATGAAATTCCTCTGATGAAGGTTATGAACCATATTCAGGAGCAGCGGAAGATTTATGATGTACAGCTTCAGGAAATTTCTACAGAAAGTGTTATCAAGAAAATATATGAAGGGAAGATGTGACCATGGGAAAGACCTTAAAGCGTTATCTGGCACTGACCAGAATCGGGATCATGGAAGGACTGCAGTTTCGTGTAGGACCCTTTGTACTTTTCTTCGGAAACTTAATCTATCTGGTCATTATCTATTTTCTGTGGAAGGCAATTTATGCATCTTCACCAACTGAGATTGTAAACGGAATGTCCTTTTACGATACGATGATTTATCTGGTACTTGCATCAGCACTTTTTTCTGCCATGGAGATGTTTGTAACATGGTGGATGGGAAGAAGTGTACAGACCGGTAAAATTGTACTGGATATACTGAAGCCGATGCCGTATGACCGGTATATGTTCTTCTATTTTTCCGGAAATACAGTGGTTAATTTCTGCCTGACACTGCTTCCGACATTGATTATCGTCTATTTTGTGACACACGGAGGCTTTGCATTATCCTGGAATTTGTTGTTTTTTGCAGCTGCAGTCATATTTGGAACGATCATTAATTATCAGATTAACTTTATCGTTGGAACGATATGCTTTTATACAGAGTCGGTCTGGGGGATTAACATTATGAAGGAAGTTGTAGTCATGCTGTTATCCGGAGCCACGATTCCACTTGCTTTCTTTCCAGAAGCCGCACAGCGTGTGATGTATATGCTGCCTTTTCAGGCAATCTACAATACACCGCTAACGCTGCTGATTCATAATGATCTGCCGATGAGCGAGAGACTTATCCTCATTGCCCAGCAGATTCTGTGGGCTGTGGTCATGGGACTGGTCAGCAAGCTGTTTTTCAAGGTATCGATACGCCATATTACGGTGAATGGGGGCTAGAGTGATGAAGGCAAAAAGAAGAGGATTAAAGTTCTATGCATCCATTTATTTAAAGATTATTGCACAGGATTTTAAAAGTAAAATGAGTTATCGTGCGGACTTTATCATATCTACACTGGGTATGATTTTGACCAATATATCAGGATTTGTTGCATTTTATATCATGTTTTTAAACTTTCACACAATCAACGGCTGGAATTATCATGAGATGTTATTCTTATATGGTTTTTCGCTGATTGCGTTGACACCGATGCAGTGTCTCTTTGATAATAACTGGAGTCTGCGCTATGCGGTATATGAGGGAGATTTTATCAAGTATTGTTTCCGACCGATTAATATTTTCTTCTATTATATATCAGAGGTATTTGATGTGAAGGGACTCGGACAGCTGCTGATGGGTGGAGTAACGTTAGTTTATGCATGGAACAAGCTGGCACTGCCGTTTACTTTTACAACCTTCCTGCTGCTTGTT
>JAUNSO010000023.1:0-2422 GCA_030539165.1 bacterium | reverse complement strand
GAGCCGGGAACTCCGGAATATCTGATTCGGATGCGCAGATGACATAGTTAAGAATTTGGTAAGAAATTGGTAGTGATTCGTTAAAGCATTTTCATAGTCCGTTTGTTATGATAAGAGCGTCAGGAGAAATTCCGAACGCTCTTATTTTGTGTTTAGAGCAGATATTTACAACAAACATCATTAAGTTAAAGTAGGAGAGAATGAATTATGAAGAAAGTCATATTGGAAGCGGATAAATTATGTAAGTCCTTTCAGACGGGTGACATCACCCAGCATGTACTGAAAAATCTGGATTTGAAGGTCTATGAATCAGACTTTACAGTCATCATGGGAAGCTCGGGCTCCGGTAAATCCACATTACTTTACACGTTATCAGGTATGGATACACCTACGATGGGGAGTCTCTCCCTGTATGATACAGCCCTGAATGGACTGAACAACGATCAACTGGCGCTCTTACGCAGGAAGTACTGTGGCTTCATCTTTCAGTCCATTCACCTTCTGGATACCATGAACACAATGGATAATGTATTAACCAGTGCTTTATTGACTGAACGTGACCGCAGTCAGGCACATGAGACCGCAGTCAGACTGCTGACACAGGTTGGACTGAGTGAAGCGGATTTTCAGAAATTCCCGAACCAGCTGTCAGGCGGAGAGCAGCAGAGAGTGGCCATTGTACGTGCTATTATCAATCAGCCGAAGCTGCTCTTTGCAGATGAACCGACAGGAGCCTTGAATTCTCTTGCCAGCACGAAGGTACTGGATGAATTTACGAGACTGCATAGAGAAGGGCAAAGCATTCTGATGGTCACACATGACATCAAGACGGCACTGCGCGGCAGCAGAATCATCTATCTGAAGGACGGCAGCATTCAGGGAGATTTGGAGCTTGGTAATTACACTTCTGAAGATCGTGAACACAGGACACAGAAATTGAAACAGTTCTTAGGTGAAATGGGGTGGTAGGCATGTTATCTTTACGACTGGCTTTATTTTCAATCAAGAAGAAAAGGGAATCCTGTATCGTGCTCACTCTGTTCATATTATTAGCGGTACTTTTTATGGATCTGAGTCTGAGTGTCA
This sequence comes from bacterium, assembly GCA_030539165.1. Taxonomy (GTDB): domain Bacteria; phylum Bacillota; class Clostridia; order Lachnospirales; family Lachnospiraceae; genus JAAYYM01. The sequence goes on along the minus strand of JAUNSO010000023.1, from coordinate 1,336 downwards.
ATAGTCGGGCACAGCAGATTTTCTTCGAGAAAACAGAGGAATTACATGAGGTACATTTTATAGCACCCTGCACGACGAAGACTTATAAAACCGAATATGAAGATTTCATCAAGGGCGCAGAGGGCGTGACAGAGTTTGAAAAAGAAGAAGCAGTTATCATGCCCACGACGACCAATAACTGCAATGAACTGGAGCTGGGGGCATTTTTTTATAACAAAGATACGGACAGAAGTCTTGCTCCCTTTCACCTGATTAAGGAGGATTCCTCTGTTGACAGGACGCAGGCAATTTATGTTCCGGTTCAGCTGGAGAGTGAGCATGTACTGCTTGGCCAGCCATATGAGCTGACCTATCGCGGAACTACATATTCTTTTATTGTGGCAGGGTATTTCGAGACAACCACCTATTGCAATATCAATTCCGGATTCTATAAATACTATGTACCGGATGAAAGCTATCAAAGACTGTCACAGGAGGCAGGCAAGGCATATATGTTAGCTGCCCGTTTTGCAGGAAATGAGACAGAGGTGCTACAGCATTCTGAGAACCTGAAGGTTGCATTCTTAAGAGATACAACCTATGCGTCAGATCAGCAGAATCTGCTGCAAAATGCACTTTGCTATGAAGACCTGCAGGTCAGGACGGTTTTAAATCTGCTAATCGGAGTGGCGATTATATTTGCAGTTTCAGTTTTAATCTGTATAGTAGTCCTCTTTATCATCATGAATTTTATTCGGGAGGAAATTAATAAAACCATGGCGGCAATCGGTACCTTGCAGGCAATGGGATATACACTGAGACAGATCATGAGATCGTATCTGTATGAATATCTGCTTCTTGGCTGTGCCGGCGGAGTGTTGGGAATCGCCTGCTCTTATTTAAGCAATTTATTTATGGCACCTTACTTAACAGGACTGTGTGGCTTCGAGTGGAGAAACTTTGCACATCCGTTGGGAGATCTGGGAGCATTTCTGATTGTATTGGGCTTGATTGGACTGATCAGTCTGATTGCTGTCAGAAGGATGCGCAGGCTGACTCCGGTCATTGCTCTAAACCAGAGAAACGGCGGTAAAAAGGGGTATCGTGCTTTCTTTCCGCTGCAGAAAGGGAAGCTTCCGCTGAATCTGCATATTGCGGTTAAGAATCTGGTCGTACAGCTGAAGAGCAATGTGGTGTATGCATTGATTGTAGCAATCGGTTCCTTTACAATCGGTGTCGCATTTATTCTGTTATTAAATTTTTCAGCACATACAGATGCTATGATGTCTGTCGTCGGATTGGAACTTGCTGACCTGCAGGTCAAGGTTTCACAGGGGTGTGATGCACAGGCATTTGC
>JAUNSO010000081.1 GCA_030539165.1 bacterium | reverse complement strand
TGATGGGACTGTTTCAAACAGGCGGTTGCCTGGAGAACAGTTTGATAACAGGAGACGAGCAGATGAAACTGATACACTGTGCTGACATCCATCTGGATTCCAGAATGGAAGCAAATCTGACAAAAGAACAGGCAAAGCTCAGAAAGAATGAACTGCTGCTGACATTTTGTGATCTGGTTGAATATGCCGCGACTCATGATGTAAAGGCAGTTATGATCGCGGGAGATTTATTTGATACGGGGCGTGTAGCGGTCAGGACGCGCAATGTTGTGATGGAATTGATGACAGGACATCCGCAGATAGATTTCTATTATATCCGGGGCAATCATGATCAGACATGGCTTACTGCAGAACAGGAGGGGCTGCCGGACAACCTGTATCTGTTCGATGAGGAGTGGAAGTCTTATACATATTCCGGGGAGGCGATTACGATCAGCGGAGTAGAGCTGAGTGCGGATAATCACCTGAGAGTATGCAATACGCTGGTTCTTGATCCTGATAGGGTGAATATAGTGATGATGCATGGTCAGGAAGCTCATTATCACGGTAAGGATCAGGCAGAGATCATCAATCTGCGTGAATTGAGAGATAAAAGCATTGATTACCTGGCATTGGGGCATCTGCACAGCTATAAGGCAGAGCCACTGGATAAACGAGGTATCTGCTGCTACAGTGGCTGTCTGGAGGGCAGAGGCTTTGACGAATGCGGGGAAAAGGGATTTGTCCTGCTGGATGTGAAGGATGGCAGGATAGAATCACAATTCATTCCGTTTGCCAGAAGGACACTTTTTGAAGTACCGGTAGATCTGTCAGGACTGCAGACTGCAGGAGAGATCGAAGCAGTGGTGGCAGAGCAGTTGTCCAAAATCGGGAAAGAAAATCTGGTCAAGGTGCTGCTGCAGGGAAGCGTAGAGGTAGATACGCCGAAGGATGTGGACTATCTGCTGAGTCGTTTTGCCGGGGATTATTTCTTTTTAAAGATCTACGACCAGACGAAGCTGGATATTCATATAGAAGATTATCAAAATGATGTTTCTCTAAAGGGAGAGTTTATCCGGATGGTATTATCAGAAAAACTGCCGCAGGAGCGAAAGACGCAGATCATTCTGAACGGAATCAGGGCTCTGTCAGGAGAAGAAATTGATTAGTCTGTCATGCCACAGGATACAGCTGGCAGAAAGGATATAACAGATGAGACTGATAACATGTCACATAGAGAATTTCGGAAAACTAAGTCATTATGATCATACGTTTCAGCAGGGTGTGAATGTGATACATCATGAGAACGGCTGGGGTAAAACTACGTTTGCAGCATTTTTGAAAGCCATGTTCTATGGACTGGCATCTACAACCAAGCGTTCCGTACTGGAGAATGAACGAAAGAAGTACATGCCGTGGCAGGGAGGCGCCTATGGGGGCAGTCTGACCTTTGAACATGATGGAACCTCCTACCGGATCGAGAGATTTTTTGGCGAGAAGGATAAGGATGATACATTTGTCTTATATAATCTGCATACAGGACTGGAAAGTCATGATTATACATCAGCCATTGGTGAAGAGCTGTTCGGTATCAATATGGAGGGGTATGAGAGAAGCGCATATATTCCGCAGCTTGGACTGAATATCACAGCCAATGACAGCATCAATGCCAAGCTGTCGCATTTGCTGGATGACGGAAATGATATCAATCATTATGAGGATGCACTTTCGATTCTTGAAAATGCAGTCAAGGTATATAAGAAGACCGGGAACAGAGGAAGCCTCGGCATATTGGAGACACAGCTTTCCGGCATTGAGCGTGAACTGGAGAAGTCGGCAGGGATAGAAGATGCGCTGCCGGTATGGGAGATCCGTCTGAAGAGTCAGAAGGAGGAACTGAATCTGCTGAATGACAGACTGACGGATATCAAACGGAGAGTGGTTACAGCAAGCAGCTATGAAGCACAAAAAGCAAAAATGGAGCATTATGAACAGCTATGTGCAGACAAGAGAAGGATAGAGACTTCGAGGCAGGCACTCAGGGATTTCTTCAAGGGCCATGAGCCCACGGAGGAGGAGCTTCGTGCAAAGGCGGAAGCGCATGATTCCCTGAATGAATTGAATACAAGGATTCAAGCAGAAACAGAAAAATGTGATTTTTATCAGGAGGCATATCAGGAGGAGACAGACACACGGACTGATCATTCCAAACAGATCGGATATATCATGGGGATTGTCTCACTGGTGTTTTTTACAGTAGCCATTCTGTGCTACTTTCGGTTTATGTCCTTGATCATTGGCGCCACAGCAGCGGCGGCAGGGGCAGTGGCACTGACTGTGTTTTTTGTTATGCTCAGACGCTCGGCAGCTGTCAGAAACCAGATCGAAAGAAAATCACATGAGATATCAGAAAAATGCAGTATGATTCAAGAAAATATAGAACGGATGAAGCAGACCAAGGCAGCTCATGAGGCTGAAATCGAAGGCATGATGAGGTTCTATTTTACAGATATGAAATCTTCGGAGGTACGTGAATGCATCAATGAATTAAAAAGCAGAAAACAGGCCTTGCAAAGTGCAGATGAGGACTATGCCAGAATTTGCGAATCTGTCCGTTTGTTTGAAGAACAAAATCATATACAGACGCAAAATGATACCGGAAGCAACGCCGCAGGAAGTATACATGAGTCTTTGCAGGAACTGCAGAATCAGGAAAGCCAAACCGGTCATCAGATAGAAGCTGCCCAAAGAGAAATCAGTGAACTGGAAAAGCGCACAGAGCAGATGAACAGGGCACTCGATGAACGTGTGGAGTTAGAAAGCGAGCGCGACAGGATCAAGACAGAACTGGAACAGAAGCGGGAACGCTGTGAGGTACTGGAGGATACGGCAAAGTATCTGCAAAAAGCCAAGGAGAGTCTGTCAACACATTATTTCGGAGATCTTTGCAACAGCTTTGATCAGTATATTCAGAAGCTCTGCACACCCCTCACGGGAGCTGCAAGCATGGATATCCATTTCAAGGTCAAAGTGGATGCCGCCGGTTCCAAAAGAGATCTGGACTTTTACAGCGAGGGCTATAAGGATATGATCGGTATCTGTACCAGACTTGCACTGATTGATGTACTGTTTGCCGGAGAGAAGCCGTTTATCGTATTAGATGATCCATTTGCCAGTCTGGATGAAAACAGGCTGAAGGAAATGCTTTCAGTATTACAGCAGATCGGAAATGAGTATCAGGTAATTTATTTTGTATGTCACAACAGCCGCAGTACAGCTTTGAATGGATAAAGCCCTGCTGCATGAATCAGGAAGAATAATCATGCTGTCCCCTGAATATAGTTACATATATGGAAGGGGTGGAATGATGGAACGAATATGGAAAACAAACAGCAAGGCAGCCTGGATCAGCAAAGCCCTCTTTTTGATGTATTTCATTACAGGGGTTTTGCTTTTGATACTGGCTTTTTTATTGTTCAAATTGCAGCTGAGTGAAGAGGTTGTGACGATCGGGGTATTGGTTTCTTATGTATTGGCAACATTTCTTGGCGGTCTCTATATCGGAAAAAAGATGCAAAACAGAAAATTTCTGTGGGGACTTGCTGCCGGATTTCTTTATTTTGCCATTCTGCTGCTGGTGACGTTAGCAATCAACCGCACATTGGGGGATGGCGCAGGCAATGTCATTACCACAATGATCATGTGTGTCTGCGGCGGAACTTTCGGGGGAATGCTTGCATGAAAAAACTCTTTAATTTGGCAATGACTTGTGATATACTATGATTTGCATGAATTTTGGCAAGGGCAGTGACACAGGCAGGGTTATTGCTGATCACAGAAAGAAAAGGACGGAAGATTAAAAATGAAAAAGAGTAATGGAATCATAGTACTCATAGCAGCCATTCTATTGATAGCCGGGCTGGGCTTTATGGTTGTATTTGGTGTTGGAAGTGAAAAGACCGGAGCGGCAGAGGGCATCAAGCTTGGTCTGGATCTGGCGGGAGGCGTCAGCATCACATATCAGGTAGAGGGGGATGACCCGTCTTCAGAGGATATGAGTGATACCATATACAAGCTGCAAAAGCGTGTGGAGAATTACAGCACAGAGGCTCAGGTATATCAGGAGGGCAGTGATAGAATCAATATAGAGATACCGGGTGTATCAGATGCCAACGCAATCCTTGCGGATCTGGGAAAGCCGGGCTCTTTGTATTTTGTCAGTCAGAATAATCCGGAGGGTGAGCCGAACTACACAATCGGCATGAATGCAGACGGAACAGCAGGCTATGTACTGGCTAAGAGCATAGAAGAGCTGGATGCTGAAGGATCTGTTGTACTGATGGGAACAGATGTCAAGGCAGCACAGGCGAAGGGATCTTCCAATGACATGGGTAATACGGAATATGTCGTAGAACTGACCCTGACAGATGAGGGTTCCAAGAAATTTGCAGATGCAACGACGATTGCAGCAATCACACATGAGGTGATCTTTATCGTATATGATGGTGCCATCTACAGTGCACCGACCGTTAATGAAGCAATCACAGGCGGACAGGCCTACATTACCAATATAGGCGGTTATCAGGAAGCAGAGGATCTGGCTTCTACGATCCGTATCGGTGGACTGAAGCTGACTCTGAGTGAGTTACGTTCCAATGTAGTAGGCGCGCAGCTTGGCTCTGAAGCAATTCAGACAAGCATCAAGGCAGGCATCATTGGTTTTGCAATTGTTATCCTATTTATGATTGCTGTTTACTTTATTCCCGGACTTGCTTCTTCGATTGCATTGTGTCTGTACATTGTATTTATGATGGTATGTCTGAACTTCTTTGACATTACCCTGACACTTCCGGGTGTTGCAGGTATTATCCTCTCCGTTGGTATGGCTGTGGATGCAAATGTAATTATATTTGCCAGAATCAGAGAAGAAATTGCGGAAGGCAAGACTGTCAGCTCTGCAATCAAGATCGGTTTCCAAAAAGCACTGTCAGCAATTATAGATGGTAATGTAACGACTCTGATTGCAGCACTGGTACTAGGTATCATGGGCACAGGTGCAATCAAGGGCTTTGCGCAGACACTGGCGCTTGGTATCATTTTATCCATGATCACAGCAGTATTTATCACAAAGCTGATCCTGAATGCTTTTTATGCGATTGGCCTAAAGGATGAGAAGTTCTATGGCAAAGCAAAGGAAAAGAAACAGATCAATTTCCTTTCCAAGAGATTTATCTTCATTGCGATTTCACTGGTTGTGATTGTCGGCGGTTTTGTAGCAATGGGAGTCAATAAGGCAAACGGAAAGGGCTCTTTGAATTATAGTCTGGAGTTCCTGGGTGGTACTTCGACAAATGTAACATTTAATGAAGATATGACCATAGAGCAACTTGATGCAGATGTGGTTCCGAAGATAGAAGCGATTACCGGAGATGCAAATGTGCAGACCCAGAAGGTTGCCGGTAAAAATGAGGTTATCTTTAAGACCAGAACGTTATCCGTCGATGAGCGTGAACAGTTCAATCAGGTCATGACAGAACAGTTTGGTGTCGATGAGAGCAAGATTACAGCAGAGACAATCAGTTCTACCGTCAGCACAGAGATGAAGAGAAGTGCAATTATAGCAGTCCTGATAGCAACGATCTGCATGCTGCTGTATATCTGGTTCCGGTTCAAGGATCTGAGATTCGGCGCAAGCTCAGTATTGGCACTATGCCATGATGTGCTTGTTGTACTTGCCTTTTACGCGATTGCACGGGTATCTGTCGGAAGTACATTTATTGCATGTATGCTGACAATCGTCGGATATTCCATCAATGCAACGATTGTTATCTTTGACAGAGTACGTGAGAGCCTGAGAGAGATGAAGAATAAAGACAGTCTTGAGGATGTTGTTAATAAGAGCATCAATCAGACATTGACCAGAAGTATCTTTACATCCCTGACTACATTAATCATGGTTGTTGTACTGTATATCCTGGGTGTGACATCAATTAAAGAGTTTGCACTGCCACTGATGGTAGGTATTTTATGTGGTGCATATTCATCAGTATGTCTGGCAGGTGCAATCTGGTATATGCTGAAGACAAAGATCGTAAAGAAAGCATAATTGATTACAGTTTTCATGACAGACTCAGGAGAGGCATACTTTCCTGAGTCTGTTTCATATCATAGGAGATCAAATGGCAAAGTGGTTTGTTACTACCAAAAGAGCAGATTTTGATGCAATCGCTGAACAATTTCATATATCGCCTGTCGCAGCCAGAATACTGCGCAACCGTGATCTGACCACAGCAGAGGAGATCAATCTGTTTCTGAACGGGACTTTGTCTGATCTGCATAGTCCGCACGCTATGAAGGACATGGATCGGGCAGTCAGCATCATTATGGATGCCATTGCTGCAGGAAAGAAGATCAGGATTGTCGGGGATTATGATATTGATGGTATCTGTGCTTCTTATATCCTGCTGACGGGCCTGCTAAAGTGCGGAGCTGATGTGGACGTGAAGCTGCCGGATCGTATGAAGGATGGATACGGAATCAATGAGTCTATCATAGAACGGGCACATCAGGACGGCGTACAGCTGATCGTGACCTGTGATAATGGAATCGCCGCCTTTCATGAAATGGAGCTGGCAAGGTCACTTGGCATGGAGACGGTAGTGACAGATCATCATGAGGTTCCCTATGAACTGACAGAGACAGGAGATAAGGTCTATCAATTACCTCCGGCGGATGCAGTGGTGGATCCGCATCAGGAAGACTGTTCCTATCCATATGCGGGGATATGCGGAGCTGTGGTTGCCTATAAACTCATTGAGGCATTATATGAGGTACAGGAGCCTTCTGCTGATGTATCAGATGGACTGCTGGAATTTGCTGCGTTTGCAACCGTCGGAGATGTGATGGAGCTGCTGGATGAGAACAGGATCATCGTGAAGTATGGGATGGAGCGAATTAAAACAACGCAGAACATCGGGCTGCGGGCTCTGATCAATGCCACCCAGACAGACAGGGACAAACTGTCACCGTTTCATATCGGTTTTGTGCTGGGACCATGCATCAATGCTACCGGTCGTCTGGATACCGCAGAACGTGCTTTATCGTTGTTCACAACAAAGGATCAGGCAGAGGCGGTACAGATTGCCAATGAACTGACGGATCTGAATGAGAGCCGCAAGGAGCTGACCAAACGATACCAGACGGAGGCAATCCATCAGGCAGAGGAGATGGTGCAGACAGATAAGGTGCTGGTGATCTATCTGCCAGACTGTCATGAGAGTCTGGCCGGCATTATTGCAGGACGCATCAAAGAACGCTATTACAGACCGGCTTTTATACTGACTGGTGCAGCAGATGGAGTGAAGGGCTCCGGGCGTTCGATAGAGTCCTATCATATGTATGAAGAAATGTCAAAGTGTAAAGATCTATTTACGAAATACGGCGGGCATAAGATGGCAGCCGGACTGTCCATGAAGGAAGAATCCATCGGGGATTTCCGAAGACGCCTGAATGAGGAAACGACGCTGACAGAAGAGGATATGCAGGAAAGGGTACAGATAGATATTCCCATGCCGATTACCTATGCTTCAAAGGAGCTGATCAGAGAACTGGAGATTCTGGAACCGTATGGGACAGGCAATCCGAGACCATTGTTTGCAGAAAAAGATGTAAGGGTGCTGTCGGCACGTATCGTCGGGAAAAATCAAAATGTTGTAAAGCTGTCACTTGAAAACAGTGCCGGGGTCAAGGCAGATGGAATCTGGTTCGGAGATGGCAGTCTGTTTATGCAGGAGCTTGATAAAAGTGACCGCAAATCCGTATCGGTTGCCTATTATCCGACTCTGAATGTCTATATGGGCAGAGAGAATGTGCAGCTCAATATCCAGCATTATTTACTTCATGAAATAGACAGGCTTTCTTAAGAAATTGATTAAAATTTTTTTAGAAATTAAACACAGATTGTACACAATTCTTGGTTATGATGTATTTGGATAGTTGATAAGCACTCACTATCTCCCCCCTCATAAGAGATTTAATCCC
>JAUNSO010000022.1 GCA_030539165.1 bacterium | reverse complement strand
AATCGACAAATAAACCATGGAACATTTAAAATATATATGTTAAAATCAAAGAAGAGTTTTTATGATATTGAAACGATACATCGGAGGGGAATGCACAATGAAATTGGGTTTTGATAACGAGAAATATGTAAAGATGCAGTCTGAGCATATCAAGGAGCGAATCAGCAAGTTTGGAGACAAGCTGTATTTGGAGTTTGGAGGCAAGCTGTTCGATGATTATCACGCATCACGTGTGCTGCCGGGTTTTCAGCCGGATTCCAAGATGAAGATGTTGCTGCAGCTGGCGGATGATGCAGAAATCGTTATTGTAATCAGTGCGACCGATATCGAAAAGAATAAAGTGCGAGGTGATCTGGGGATTACCTATGATGTAGATGTGCTTCGTCTGATGGATGAATTTACTGAGCGTGGCCTGTATGTCAGCAGTGTAGTCATTACACACTATGCAGGACAGGCAGCTGCGGACCAGTTTAAGAAGAAGTTAAAGAAAATGAAGAAGAAGGTATACCTGCATTATGCAATTGAAGGATATCCTTCGAATATTCCTCTGATCGTCAGTGATGATGGATATGGTAAGAATGAATATATAGAGACGACCAGACCACTTGTGGTTGTGACGGCTCCTGGACCTGGCAGCGGCAAGATGGCGACCTGTCTGTCACAGCTGTATCATGATAACAAGCGTGGAATCAAGGCAGGATATGCAAAATACGAGACCTTCCCAATCTGGAACATCCCGCTTAAGCATCCGATTAATCTGGCATATGAAGCAGCTACTGCTGACCTGAATGACGTGAATATGATTGACCCGTTCCACCTAGAGGCATATGGTGAGACAACGGTTAATTACAATAGAGATATTGAGATTTTCCCCGTACTGAATGCAATCTTTGATGGCATCTATGGAGAGAATCCTTATAAATCGCCAACTGACATGGGTGTCAACATGGCAGGCAACTGTATCATTGATGATGAGGCATGCTGTCAGGCATCCAAGATGGAAATCATCAGACGTTATTATGCGACTTTGGAGAAGCTGGCAAATGAGGATGCCGATGAAAACGAGATTTACAAGATCGAGCTTTTGATGAATCAGGCAAAGATCACGACAGATGACCGCAGGGTGACTGTTGCGGCGAAGGAACGAGCAGCAAAGCTGGGTGTTCCTACAGCTGCAATCGAGCTGCAGGATGGTCATATCATTACATCCAAGACAACGGATCTGCTGGGAGCTTCTGCGGCATTATTATTGAATGCATTAAAATATCTGGGCAATGTCGAGCATGATACTCATCTGATACCTGCATCAGCCATAGAACCGATACAGGAACTGAAAGTAAAGTATCTGGGTGGAAAGAACCCACGTCTGCACACAGATGAAGTATTGGTGGCACTGAGTATGTCCGGTCTGACAGACCAAAAGGCAAAGACAGCGCTGGAGCAGCTGCCGAAGCTGCGCGGATGTCAGGTACACACCTCCGTTATGCTGTCTGAGGTAGATATCAAGACATTTAAGAGACTGGGTGTAGATCTGACTAGCGAGCCGGTTAAAAAACAAAAAAAGCAATACTAAGAAATCAAAAGGGCGGAGCGGGGCAACCTGTTCCGCATTTGTTTTCAGGCGATCAAGAGTCAGCAAAAGGAGGAGAAGGAAATGAACACAAGCTGCGACAGCTGTAATAACTATATCTATGATGAAGAATTTGAGGAGTATGTATGCGAGGTAGATATGGATGAGGATGAGATGGGCAGATTTCTGACCAGTTCGTTTTATCAGTGCCCATATTATCAGTTTAATGACGAATATAAGATTGTACGGAAACAAATGTGACAGATGTCAGTTGACATAAGCATGCTGTATTATTACAATAATACAGCATGCTTTATATAATTACAAATTAATTAAAAAAATGTTCGGAGGGAGAACAGATGATAGAAATCAAAAATTTTTCAAAACAATATGGAAACGGGAAACGTGCAGTGGATGATTTGACACTGACGATAGAGGCCGGAGATATCTATGGATTCATAGGACATAACGGAGCCGGAAAGTCTACAACGATCAAATCGATTGCAGGCGTGCTGGACTTTGAAGAAGGTGCGATTATGATAGATGGTCATTCCATCAAGGCGGACCCGATTGCATGCAAACAGATCATGGCATATATACCGGATAATCCGGATCTGTATGAACATCTGACAGGTATCCAGTATCTGAATTTTATTGGTGATATTTTCAGCGTTCCGAAAGATAAGCGGGAGGAACGGATCAAGAGGTACGGAGATCTGTTTGGGATGACCTCTTCCTTTGGAGATCTGATTTCTTCTTATTCACATGGTATGAAACAGAAGCTTGCGATTATTTCAGCTCTGATCCATAAACCCAAGGTACTCCTCTTAGATGAGCCATTCGTGGGTCTGGATCCTAAGGCCACTCTGGATCTGAAAAACATCATGCACGAGATGTGTGCAGAGGGTTGTGCTATTTTCTTTTCCACACATGTACTAGAGGTAGCAGAAAAATTATGTAATAAAATAGCCATCATCAATGAAGGAAAGCTGGTAGAATCCGGAGAGATGGAGACAGTGATCAAGAACCAGTCTCTGGAAGAGGTCTTCATGGAGGTGGTCGAGAATGAGTAGTGCCGGTTCTGTAAAGTCCAGACCTGGAAAGGGTCTGTGGACATTGGTCAGGGCTCAGCTTATGACCAGCTTTGGACTGAATATGGTAGTTCATGAAAAGGACAAGAAAAAACACGGCAGATATATTGCCAGACTGATCGCTTATCTATTCTTATCTCTGATGGTGATCGGATACAGCTATGGCATTGGATATGGACTGGGCTTTTTAGGTATGTCGAGTGTGGTTCCGGCGATGTCTTTTGCTGTTAGCTGCATTATGATTTTATTATTTACCATGCTTAAATCAGTTGCTGTACTTTTTGGATTTAAGGATTATGATATGCTGATGAGCCTGCCAGTCAGTAATAAAGTGGTGATTACCAGCAAGTTTCTCTATATGTATGTTAGCAATGAACTCCTGACAATGGGAATTCTGATACCGATGGCGGTCGCCTATAGTCTGTGGACTCCTGTACATGCAGTCGATATTCTAATCTGGGTTCTTGCCATACCGGTGGCGCCATTGATTCCCATGACGATTGCGACTGTGCTGGGAGCAGTGATCGCTGCTATTACATCGAGGGTGAAACATAAAAATCTGATTTCGGTGATCCTTTCCTTTATTATGATATTTGCAATCATGCTGTTTAATATCCGGCTCAACAGTTCACAGGAAAGTGACGCAGAGTTCTATATGAATATCAAGATCATCAGCTCTATGCTGACTGATAAGATGAATCGTCTTTATCCGCCGGTTCGTTTATTTCAGAACAGTCTGTCGGAGCACAGTGTCCTGCCGGTGCTGCTGCTGATTCTGATTTCCGTTGTCTGGTATTTGATTTTCGTGACTGTTGTTTCTATTGGATTCAATCAGATAAACTCCAGACTGAAGGCACGTCAGGCAAAGGCACAATATAAAATGCAGGAATTAAAAACATCTTCTCCGTTGATGGCACTTGTTAAAAAGGAAATTGGCAGATTTCTGTCTTCACCGGGGTATATTGTAAACTGTACAGTTGGTTCGGCGATGGCAATTATATTTGCTGTATTTTGTGTAATCAAGGGACCGGAGGAAGTCATCAGGACATTTGCAGCAGAAGGCTTTAGTGGGTTTACGACCGGTATTCTATGTGCGATTCCATTCTTTGCTTCAGCACTGCTTGGAATGACATGCACCTCTGCCGCATCATTGTCACTGGAGGGTAAAAATCTGTGGATTGTCAAGTCACTGCCTCTTGAACCTAAGATCATTTTGAAGAGTAAGATTATATTTGATTTGCTGATTGGTGTATCTACAGCATTCATTTGCGGTGTTTTATTATTAATAGCCATTAAACCAGCGGACTTTATTACAGCGGTATGGTTTATCGCGACGCCGGTGTCATTTAAACTGTTTACAGCGGTATGGGGTATGTTTCTGAATGTAAAGCTGCCTAACTATGAATGGGAAAATGAAATGGTGGTCATTAAGCAAGGCGGAGCCTCTACGATCAGTGTCTTTAGTGGGCTGATTCTGGGGGGAGTATTGGGAGTTGTCGTATTACTGCTTGGCTTTATCGGCTTTGCTGTTTTGGCTGCGGCAGTTGCTACAGCACTGCTCCTTTTAGCAGCAGCGGCATTATACCGTGTTTTGATGAATGTGAAAGCGATCTGATAGAGGATACTTGTCAATCAGATGAGGCGTGTTTTCAATATGAGGTGACGCATATGTCAGTTACTGTTTTTACTATGACTCATAAGAAGTTTGATGAACCCAAGGACGGTATCTATGTACCGCTGCATGTCGGCAGAGCAAAAGCAAAGGATCTTGGGTATGCGGGCGATGATACCGGAGACCAGATATCAGCGATGAATTGCTATTATGGGGAACTGACAGGAGTCTACTGGATCTGGAAGAACTTTAAAACAGACGGAGCTGTCGGGGTATGTCACTACAGACGTTATCTGGTCGATGATCAGGATGTGATATTGACTGAGAAGGAATATGAGACACTGCTGCAGCGCTATGATATTATCACGACGAAGGTACTGCGCCTGAATTGTGCATATTATGATGGTTATGCAGCCAATCACCATATCAAGGATCTGATCGAGACGGGAAATGTGATCAGGGAGAAGTATCCGGATTACTACAATGTTTATGAAAGGATTGTACATTCTAATAAAACATTGTTTGGAAATATCATGGTGACTTCTAAGCAGTTGTTTGATGAATATGCAGCATGGCTGTTTGATATTTTTTTTGAAGTACAGAAGAGAATCGATATCGATTCCTATGATGATTACCACAAGAGAGTATTCGGGTTTATATCAGAGATCCTGCTGTTGGTGTGGATCACGCAGAGAAAGCTGAGCTTCTATGAATGTAAAGTGGGTATGCTGGGCGAGAAAAAAGAAACAATTGAAATGAAGCATCAGCTTGCAGCTTATTTCAAGCGTAAGGACATCGCAGGAGCCAAAGCATACTTTCTGTCATCTCTTGAGAAACGTCCGGATGTCCTGATGGAGGCATCGGATATCTATGGAGAACTGAAATTATCCATGCAGGTGATCAGTACCTGTGATCTGGAGCAGCAGGCATACGGCAGCAGTGTACTTGATCGGACGACAGATTTTCGTGAGCTTATGAGATACTTCTCCAGACTGAATGCAATTGCAGCAAAAATGCGGGACGGAGAGGATACACTTGAGGACAGAGCATATCTGAAGAATGAGAATGTCTCCAAAATTGCATTGCAGATTGCCATGCAAATTGCAGGGGCACTTAGCAATGCACCTTATGGAACAGGTCTTGGAAAACCATATAAAATGTAATGAAATGCGGTGACAAATGTCACGAACAGCGGCAAATGCATTGAAAATCTGTGTCGGAAAGTGTATGATTTGAGCAAATAAAGGATAGAACAATAATCTATTGAACAGTTTTGTATTTATGAAAGGGAGAGAAAGATGAAGAAAATGAGAAAGAAAAGCATCTTATTATTAGCAGTCATGATGATTGCGCTGCTTGCAGGAAGTGTTAGTGCATATGCTGCAACAACAGCAGATGTGGAGACAGATGTTTTAGATGTGAAGGATTCAGCAGGCAATGCAATTGTTTGTGAGAAATCCGTAGTGAGTGAGAATTTTGGCGAGGATTTGTATTGGTTTGGCAATGAGATGAGTCTGAACGATTCTAAGATTGATAACGATCTGCTTGCTGCAGGATATACACTTACAGTGAACAATGCAGATATCAAAGGAAGCTTACGAACAGCTTCCTATAGTCTGAACCTGCAGAATGTAGATGTTGCACATAACATGACAGTAGCAGGTAATATCCTGAATATCAGCGGAAATACAAAAGCAAAGAGTATTTATGCTGCAGGAAATGAAATCAGCTTCAGCGGTGAATGCGAGTCATTAAATATTGCAGGTAATTCTGTAATCTTAAATGGTGTTGTAAATGGTGATGCAACCATTGATGCCAATGAAGTCACAATTGGTTCCAATGCAGTTGTTACCGGTAAATTAACTGTTTCAGCAGCGGATGAGTCAACTGTTCCGGATGCAGCACAGATTGGTGAGTATGAGTATCATGACAGTCCGAATGTACCTGATGAGGATGCAGTAGAAGCAGTCTCTGCAGGTGCCAGATTCCTTCATAAGATTTTCAACAGAGTATACTGGGTTCCGGCTATGATCGTTGTGGCACTGTTCTTCTGTCTGGTGATTCCGGGTGCAGTCGACGGTTCAGGTAAGATGCTTCTGAAGAAGCCGGTAGCGATGCCGATCACAGGTCTGGTAACACTGTGTGCCATCCCGGTAGCGCTGATTATTCTCTGCATTACATTTATCGGATTGCCGCTTGCAGGATTGCTTGCGTTGTTAGTGGCAATTGCAACAATTTTTGCAGTTCCGTTTGCAGGAGCCTCAGCAGGAAGAATTGTTTTACCGAAGATGAACATATGGCTGTCTTCAATAATTGGTTCAGCAGTGTTAACGCTTGCTCTTGCAGTTCCGTTTGTAGGAGGTCTGATCAAGTTCTTAAGTATTCTTTATGTACTTGGCTACTTTGTTCAGAAATGCTATGAACAGATCAAGACAATCGGAAAAAAACCTGAGCAGGAAGCAGCTCAGGCAGTAGAAGAAGTACAGGTAAACGAACAGTAATTAATATTATAGGAATGCCGGAGAAAGTGAAAATCCAATCAGAAACGGCAGTATGAATCCGGAGATGATCTGAGCAATCGTATGACGCTTTAGTTTATAGCTTGATAGAAAAACACAGATCAGGATAGGAATGCCGATCAGGAAGATCCACTGACGGAACATGATCAGGATCGCTACCGGACCTGCAGTGCCGACAGCATGACCACTCAGCTTGAAATGAAATACTTTACTGCTGATCAATATTGTGAGGCCACAAAGAAAATAGGTCAGATAGATAAAAATTAAGTGCGGAGACTGCTGCAAGATCAAACTTGTAGCAAGTCCGCATATATATCCGGCAACAGATAAAATCATGGCAAGAGTGCGCTGACCATCACGTCCGGGAAACCATTTTTTTAACGGTATCTGCAGTACATATGCCAGAGACGGAAAGATGCTGATAAATGATACCGCCATGATATAGTCCGATACATGCATAAAAATACCGGGAACAAAGATGAACAAATAAGTAAATACCAACAATGCCAATATGGGAGGAACTGTTAGTATACGTATAATTTTAGACAGCAGTTCTTTTTTCATACTCATTACCTCATTTCATGTAAAAGTTAGGAATAATACATCACGTAGTTTTCAATACTATGTTAGCAGACGTTGATATTTTTGTCAATTCCTAATTACTGATCAGCAATAAAATCACACATACAATTTACATTTTCGATTTTATAGATATTATGTGCAAATCTGAGATTTCTATTATTATTTGAAAAAAATAATAGGATAAAGGATGAAAATAGTTACTTTTCATTTATTTTTTTTGTATATTTTAAATAATGAACTGTTATGCAAGACATGATATGATTCGATTTGTAAAGAAATTGAAACGATTTAAGAAAAAGAGGAGGCAGTACATTATGAAAAAGACATTATTAGCAGCAGTACTTGCAGTAGCCATGATTGGTTTAACTGCATGCGGAAGTAAGACAGAGGAAGCAGCACCTGCAGCAGACGAGGCAGTTGTTGAGGAAACACCTGCAGCAGATGAGGCACCTGTAGCAGAAGAAGCAGCACCTGCAGATGAGACAGTAGCTACAGAAGAAGTAGCAACAGATGATGCAGCAGTTGCAGCAGAAGTCAATGAGTTTGCTACCAAGATTGTAGCAGCAGTTGACGCAAAGGATATCGAAGCACTTTCAGAGCTTGTTACTTATCCTACTTATGTAGCAATCGGTGATGGTATGGAAGTTGCATCTAAGGAAGACTTTGTAGCAATCGGTGCAGATGCACTTTTTACAGATGAATTAGTAGCATCTGTTGATGCAGCAGACTTAAGCGCACTTGAAGCAACCGGAGCAGGATACATCTTAGGCGGCGAGAAGCCTGACATCATCTTTGGTTATGGTGAAGACAACACACTTGGTATTACAGGAATCAACTACTAATTAGGAACAAAGGATTTATCAAGTCATAGAGCCCTGCAGTGATAACAGACTGCAGGGCTTTTATGTGTACTGGACTTATATTTTTTAAATGGTATACTGAATCTATCACAGTGATAAAAAAGGAGGGTATCGACATGTATGATAAGCTGACTCGCAGTGACATTCAGAAAATGGAGGAAGAAATTGAACACAGAAAGGTGGTCGTCCGTCATGAATTGCTGGAGCATGTTAAGGTTGCAAGAGCACAGGGTGATCTGAGCGAGAATTTTGAGTATCATGCTGCCAAGAAAGAGAAAAATCAGAATGAAAGCAGGATCAGATTTCTGGAGAGAATGATTAAAACGGCAATCATCGTAGAGGAAGAATCCCGGGCAGACGAAGTGGGGATGAATAATACGGTAGAAGTCTTATTTGAAGAGGATCAGACAACAGAGAAGTTCCGGATCGTAACGACAATGCGGCAGAACTCTTTGAAGAATCTGATCAGTGTAGAATCGCCGATGGGAAAAGCATTAATGAAGCACAAGGTCGGTGATAAAGTACATATCCAGGTGAATGATCAGTATGGATATGATGTGACGATCCAGTCCATTGACAAATCCGATGATGGTACAGATGACGAGATCAGAAGTTTTTAATCACATAAAATAAGAAATACCTTCAGACCATAGTTGGATACTGAAGGTATTTGTTATTTAGACAGAGATGA
The DNA here is from genome assembly GCA_030539165.1 of bacterium. Classification (GTDB taxonomy): domain Bacteria; phylum Bacillota; class Clostridia; order Lachnospirales; family Lachnospiraceae; genus JAAYYM01. The sequence continues at coordinate 32,614 of JAUNSO010000022.1, read as the reverse complement.
ATCTATATGATTTCCAGGTAACTTCCGAGGTAGCTGAACTGTTCACTCATTTCATCCAGTTCACAGATCAGTTGTGTAAATCTTGGTGAATAGACCGAGGTTTCCAGATCGAAATAGAACATGAATTCAAAATCTCTGTCAGGAAGAGGGCGGCTCTCCAGCTTGACCAGATTGATACCGAGGGCATAGAACCGGGACAATACCTTATACAGGGAGCCAGGCTTGTGTCCGATGGTCATCATGATAGAGGTTCTGTCTGCGCCGGCATAGATTTCAAGCTTTTTTGTAATGCAGATGAAGCGTGTGTAGTTATTGTCAGTATTCTGGATGGATTCACCGATGGACTGCAGACCATACAGGGCAGCACAGTCGTGAGAAGCGATGGCAGCAATATCAGTTCGTCCTGATTCGGCAACTAGCTTAGCAGCCGCAGCTGTGTTCTCACAGGCAGTTACCTTTACATTTTTTAATTCCTTCAGATAATCAGAACATTGTCCAATGGCCTGTTCATGTGTATAGATTTCCCGGATATCCTCTAATTTTGTTCCCGGCTTTACAAGCAGGCTATGGTTGACCTTCAGACGGATACTGCGGACGATGCAGAAATGGTATTTCATCATCAGATCATAGATGGCGTTGACAGAACCTGCGGTACTATTTTCCACAGGAAGTACGCCGTATTTACACAGTCCTTTATCAATGGCTGAGAATACACCTTCAAAATTGTTGAAGTACATAATATTGGGAATTTCAAAAATCTTCTCGCAGGCATGCTGAGAGAATGCTCCTTCAACGCCCTGACATGCAACAACACCGTATGGCGGGAATACCTTATCTGTATCCTCAATTGCTTTCGTGATTTTATCCATCAGAGCCGTAGACGGATGCATCAGTCCTTCTTCATAGGAACGACTGATATCGAACAGAAAAGAATACATCATATATACATAGGAACGCATGGATTCATCCGTGTTTTCCATAATGTCCTTCAGTTTTTCCTGCATATAGCTGTTATCATACAGAGGCATTTTGTTCTGCTGCTTATATTCAGCCAGTTCACCACACCTTTTGATTCTGTCGCTGACCAGATGAATTAATTCATTATCAATCTTACTGATTTCTTCTCTCATATCTTTGATATCCATAGTTATTTCCTCCTGATTTTTTAATTTATATTGTTTTTGTTAGTATGCAATGGCTTCCTGTACCCGACGAACTTTTTTTGCTACCTCTGCAAACTGTGCCGGGGTCAGTGACTGGGCACCGTCACACAAAGCCTTTGCCGGGTTATTATGTACTTCAATCATCAGTCCGTCAGCCCCTGCGGCTACAGCGGCAAGAGCCATTGGTTCAACCATTCTGGCGATTCCGGTTGCGTGACTCGGGTCAACGACAATGGGCAGATGTGTCAGTTCTCTGAGTGCAGGAACTGCGGAAAGGTCGAGCGTATTTCTGGTGTAGGTTTCAAAGGTTCTGATACCGCGTTCACAGAGAATGACCTGTTCATTACCTCCTGCCATGATGTATTCCGCACTCATCAGAAGTTCTTTTAGCGTGTTGGCAAGTCCCCGTTTTAATAAAATGGGCTTTCGTATCTTGCCTAACTCCTTCAGCATCTCGTGATTCTGCATATTGCGGGCACCGACTTGGATGATGTCTACATGTTCGAACTTTGGAAGGTGGTTAATGTTCATGATTTCAGTAATGATCGGCATGCCTGTTTCTTTTTTGGCACCAAGCAGAAGGTCAAGTCCTTCCGAACGCAGTCCCTGAAAGTCATAGGGAGAGGTTCTGGGCTTGTAGGCTCCACCTCTTAAAATGGTAGCACCGGCTGCCTTGACTGCTTCAGCGACTTCACAGATCTGTTCGTGGGATTCTACAGAGCAGGGACCTGCGATGATTTGAAAATGCCCCTTTCCAAGCAGTAAATCTCCAACCTGAATGATGGTATCCTCCGGGTGGAACTTCCGGTTGGCACTTTTGAACGGATCGCTGACTCTCTTGACGGACTCTACAATGTCCAGACTTTCAATCAGCTCCATATCCATCTTGCCGGTATCTCCGATTAATCCAAAGACAGAACAGTATTCTCCTTCGGATTCATGGACGCTGATTCCCTGATCTTCAATCCATTCCTTCAAATGTGTTTTCTGTCCTTCATCAATTCCCTGTTTTAGTACAATGATCATTTGTGTCTCCTCCTTTTGACTGTCTGCGGGGTTTTCATATCGATTTCATAATGATATAAAAAAGGCCCCGCAGTGATCTACACTGCGAGGCTCCTATAAACAATGATTATTTCATTCCTATACGGATGCTCTATTTTCCACAGCACAAATCACCTTTTCGTTAAAGCCGCTAAAGCTAAAGCCGAAAAAGTAAAAGAAAAAGTATGCTGCTGAAAATAAGAATTCTCTCATTGCTTTCCTCCAAGTTTTATTTTTGTCATTCTAACACTGTCAATTTTGAATGTCAATATCAGATTATGGATATTTGATAAATGGACTCTTTTTTGCTATACTACTAAGAGCGCAGCCAGCCCTTGTATATGCGGGATGACTAAAGGAGACTGAGATAGATGCAGGAACTGAAAAAAGAAGAAATGTATAAAATTGAATCCATATATGCAGGCTGGCAGGAATCTCTTTTGTGGTCATGTATGCAGGGTCATATGGGACGTGCCTGGGTGGATGATATAGAAAATCCGACTGCGGCTGAGATCTGGCTGGGAGATTTCAGTTATTTTGCAGGGGATGAACAGTCAGCAGGAGCTAAGGAGCTTGTAAGAAACATTCCGGAAGACTATCAGTCGGAATGTGCGTTGATGGTGCCACAGAATGAGGCGTGGGCGAAGGTAATGGAACAGGTATATCCGGGTAATTCCACAAGACTGACACGATACGCCATGAAGAAGCATTCGGTACATTTTGAGCCGGAGAAGCTGCGTGAATACATATCACGTCTGCCGGAAGGGTACACGATTCGTCAGATTGATGAAGAACTCTATGATAAGGCAGTCAGCGAAAGGTATTCCAGAGATTTTTGCTCGCAGTTTAGAGACTGTGAGGATTATCTGAAAAGAGGCCTTGGATTTATGGTGCTATATGGGGATGAGCCTGTGGGAGGAGCGTCTTCTTATTCCATATTCACGGACGGTATCGAAATCGAACTGGTTACAAAGGAAGAGCATCGCAGAAAGGGAGTGGCATTAGCAGCTGCCGCCAGACTGATTCTGGAATGTCTGGACAGAAATCTTCTGCCCTGTTGGGATGCTGCGAACCTGCAGTCGAAGAGAATTGCTGAACGTCTTGGATTTGAATTTGATCAGGAATATCCGACCTATGCAGTTCGGGATTATAGATAGAGAAGGGAAGTAGAAATGTTATATCAGATATGTAATGGAGCAGTACGCTTTGCGGCTGAGACCATTTTAGAAAATGTAAATTTTGAAATCAGAAATACAGAGAAGATTGCCGTGGTCGGCAGAAACGGCAGTGGCAAGACAACACTGCTCAAGCTGATTTCGGGTGAGGTGGATCTGTCAAAAAGAGATTCAGATGAGGATATGACAATCTCACATGCAGGCAATCCTACAATCGGTTATTTGAAGCAGCTGACCTTCGAGGATGAGAATCTGACACTCGATGCGGAGATTCGGAAGGTCTTTGCACCGATTCTAAATATGAAGAAGAGACTTGCCGAGCTGGTAGAAGAAATGGAAGCAGATGCAACGGAGAAAAAGGTTGCGGAATATACTGCACTCGAAGAGAAATTCAAGGACCTTGGCGGTTATTACTATGAAAAAGAGTATGATACAATGCTTCGCAGCTTTCAGTTTGACCTGTCAGATAAAGAGAAGAAGCTAAGCGAATTCTCGGGAGGACAGAGAACGAAGCTGGCATTTATCAAGCTGCTGCTCAGCAAACCGGATATTCTGCTGTTAGATGAGCCGACGAACCATTTGGATATTTCTACGATAGAGTGGCTGGAGAAATATTTGCAGAACTATAATCGCGCTGTTGTCATCGTATCTCATGACCGTATGTTTCTAGATAAGGTTGTAGATGTCGTATATGAGATTGAACATCAGAAGGTGAAACGATATGTGGGTAACTATTCTGCTTTCATGATGCAGAAGCGTCAGAATTATGATAAGCAGATGAAGGATCATATCGCCCAGCAGAAGGAAATTGCCCGACTGGAAGCAATCGTTGAGAAATTTAAAAATAAGCCGACGAAGGTTGCCATGACACGCTCCAAACTCAAACAGATTGAGCATATGGAAATTATAGAGGCACCTGACCGTTATGATAATAAGACATTTCATGCGAGCTTTGAACCGGGAAAGGAGACAGGCAGGGATGTGCTGCTTGTAACCGACCTGCTGATTGGTTATGACAAGCCTCTTGCCAGAGTATCACTTGACCTGAAGAGAGGACAGAAGCTTGGTATCATCGGCGGCAACGGAATCGGTAAGTCTACACTGCTCAAGACATTGGTTGGCATGATTGAGCCGCTGTCAGGCTCTTGTCATTATGGAGACCGTGTAGAGGTAGGCTATTTTGACCAGCAGATGGCGCAGTACTCCAGTGAGAAGACAGTTCTGGATGAATTCTGGGATGAGTTTCCGAATCTGGTACAGACAGAGGTCAGAAATTGTCTCGGTGCTTTTCTGTTTAGCGGCGATGATGTATTTAAGAAGGTCAGCATGCTGTCAGGTGGAGAACGGGTACGCCTTGCACTGGCCAAGATTTTCAAGAGGAGACCGAATTTTCTGATTCTGGATGAGCCGACAAATCATATGGATATTGTGGGAAAAGAGACGTTGGAATCTATGCTGAAGGACTTTCCGGGGACAGTTATTTTCGTCTCCCATGACCGCTATTTTATCAAGCAGGTATCGGATATTCTGCTTGTAATGGATAAGAACAAGGATATGCAGGGAGAAACACTCGGAGAGTACAGGCTGTATCCGTTCGGCTATGAACAATACATAGAGGAGACAGAGAAGGCTGCAGGGAACACTGAGGCATCCAATCAAAATCAATACGCTAAGATAGAGAAAAAGAGCAATGCCGGAATGCCCTCCGGTAAGACAGAGACGCAGGAAGACGCGACGGATGAGAACAGTAAATATTACAATCCGGGAAAAGAACAGTCAAAACTGGAGCGTAAGATCAAAAGAAAAGAAGAACAGCTGGAGGAATGCGAGACTGAATTACAGCAGCTGAAGGATGAGCTTCAAAATCCGGAACTGGTCAGCAATTATATACGTCTGCAGGAGATCCAGAACGACATTGATGAGCGGGAAGAAATGCTATTAGATTTAATGTCCGAATGGGATGAACTGCAGTCATTGTTAACGAACTGCTAAGGTTATCAGGATATAATAACATAGTAACAAAAACTACATTATAGGGTTGACAAAACGACCGTTTCTCTGTAAACTGGACACAGAATACAGTAAGAGAGGTCATCATTATGATACAGATTATCACAGACAGCTCCAGTGATATTTCACAGGAGAAGGCGAAAAAACTCAACCTGATCGTGATGCCGTTAACCGTTCGTTTTGGAGAAGATGTATACAAAAGCGGAATCGACATTACAAATGAGGAGTATTATCAGAGACTTGTTGCCGAGAAGAATCTTCCGTCTACTGCACAGGTCAATCCCTTTGAATTTGAAGAGAAATACAAGGAACTGCTTGATCGCGGAGATGAGATTATCAGTATCCATCTTTCCAGTGAACTGAGCGGAACCTGTCAGTCAGCATCCATTGCAAAGGATAATCTGGATACAGATCAGATTACTGTGATTGATTCACGCAATGTCTGCAGTGCCTTGGGACTGCTTGTCATCATTGCAGGTCAGATGAGAGATCGGGGAGCTACAGCAGCTGAGATTACAGAGGCTATTCAGTCATACATACCAAAGCTGCATCTGTTTGTTGCACTGGAGACTCTTGATTATGTTAAAAAAGGCGGCAGGATATCACCAACCGTTGCATTTGTAGGCAGTGCGCTGGGACTGCATCCGATTGTTTCCTTGATTGAGGGAAAAATCGAGGTGGTAGATAAAGCAAAAGGAAAGAAATCTTCGGTAAAGTGGATGTCCAAAAAAATTGCCGAGCTGCCAAATAAAAAGGATCTTCCGCTACTGGTAGGACATGCGAATGCTCCAGACAAGGGAGAGGAATTGTGGAAACTGCTTGAGGAGCAGGGCATCACAGGAATTGAGGATAATGTATGCATGGGACCGGTAGTCGGCACATACAGCGGTCCGGATGCAGTAGGAATCTTCTATATAGAAGATTAAATCAGAATATAGATACAGATGAGTAAACAAGAACCGGTATGTCTTATTAACGTGATAGGGCTGTCTGGTTCTTTGTTTTTATCGTGTTAATCTTTTGGAAAGTCATTGAATGTTTATGGCAGAAATGCTACTATATTTAAGATAGTCTTTTTTGTTATTTTGGGAATACAAATGAGTAGGAAAGGGAGAAAATGAACTATGGATGTAGTGAATTATCAGTGCCCGAATTGTGATGCACCACTGAAATTCAGTAGTAACAGCCAGAAGTGGGACTGTGAGTTCTGCGGCAGCAGCTTCATGCTGGATGATCTGAAGGGACAGGAGGCTAAGGGAGAGGGGACTGTCACCGGCGGTGAATATGATGCAAAGGAAAACGAATGGAGAGAAGAAGAGCTGCAGGGGATGAAGGTCTATTCCTGTGAGCAGTGCGGCGGAGAAATTATTGCAGATGATACGACATCAGCCTCGTTTTGCCCTTATTGCGGAAATACAGCAATCTTTTCCAAACAGTTTGAAGGTGCTTTCAGACCGGAATCTGTCATTCCATTCAAAATGGATAAAAAGCAGGCAAAGGAATCTTTCAAGCAGTTCTGTAAGGGAAAATGGCTGCTTCCAAAGGATTTTACCTCAGAGAATAAAATCAATGAAATTACAGGTGTTTATGTTCCGTTTTGGATGTATGACTGTGAGGCAGATGCAGATATATCCTTCCACGCAACAAAGGTGAAAACATGGAGACAAGGTGATTATCAATATACAAAGACGGATTACTATTCGGTCAAACGTGCCGGAACCATGAATTTTAATCAGGTACCGGCTGATGGATCTACGAAGATGGACGATAATCTGATGAGTGCGATTGAACCGTTTCACTATCAGGAGATTGCTCCCTTTTCAACGGCGTATTTATCCGGCTATCTGGCAGAAAAATACGACCAGAGCGCAGAGGATGTCAAGCCTCGTGTTGATTCCAGAATGAGAAACTCTGCAGTCAGAGTGATGCAGGATACTGTCAGCGGCTATTCTTCCGTCAGCGTCGCACAGAATGTTACGAATCTGAATTACGGTAAGACACATTACATATTACTCCCGGTATGGATGCTGGCAAGCAAGTATAAGGACAAGGATTACATGTTCGCTATGAATGGACAAACGGGAAAAATGGTAGGCAATCTTCCGATTTCCGTACCCCGAACCGTTGCCACATTCTTTGGAATCATGGGCGGTACGGCATTTGTCATATATCTTGTAAACGCACTTAAGTTTTTGTTAGGAGGTATGTGATGATGAAAAAGAGAATAACAGCGGTCATTTTAATGGTTCTGATCACAATCATGATGACAGTACCGGCGCTTGCATATGAAGAACGTGTAGATGATGGTGCAGGACTTCTCAGTGATGAAGAAATTACACAGATCAACGAGAAAATTGATTATATCAGAAATACATATAGCTGTGATGTTGTTGTTGTGACAACAAATGACAGTGAAGGCAAGAGTGCCATGGATTATGCTGATGATTATTACGATTACAACGGTTTCGGAATGGGCGATGAACATGATGGCATCATTTTGACCGTTAATATGGATATCCGTGAGTACTGGATGTCTACATGCGGACAGGCAATTTTGTTGTTTTCAGACAGTGAAATTGAGGATATGAAGTCTACAGTTCAGACATATCTGTCTGATGGGGATTATGGAAATGGATTTTTGGCATGGCTCAGTGATGTGGAATACTATCTGGAGACGGATGATGGATCGGGATATATTATAGAAGATAGAAATCCATTTGCTGCTGCCTTGACATCTCTTCCGATGGGACTGATGCTGGGACTGGTTCTGGCGGTGATTATCATTATTATCATGATCAGAAAGTGCCGTACAGCAGTGCAGCCGACTCTTGCAAATGACTATTTGGATCAGGAACATATTACACTTCGCAGAAAAGAAGACCTGTTCCTGAGATCACATACATCTTCGGTTAAAATACAAACCGAAAGCAGCAGTGGTGGCAGCAGTGGTGGCGGAAGCAGTGTACACAGAAGCAGCAGCGGCAGATCACACGGCGGCGGAGGCGGCAAATTCTAGATGCCATTTCATAAAAGGATCAATGATGGGTTAAATAAGGAGGAGGAAAAGAATGGATTTTTTGTTGACAAATGTGCTGGCAATTACGTGGCAGCAGTTGGTGATGTATGCGGTAGGTATTATTTTGATCTATCTTGCCGTGAAGAAAGAGTATGAGCCATCTTTATTGTTACCGATGGGATTTGGCGCAATACTTGTGAACCTGCCAAATACCGGTGTCATCAATCAGACACTGACCGGAATCGGCGAGACAAACGGTATTATACAGTGGTTATTCGAGATTGGAATAGAGGCATCAGAGGCATTACCGATTCTGCTTTTCATTGGAATCGGAGCGATGATTGATTTTGGACCGCTTCTTTCACAGCCAATCATGTTTTTATTTGGAGCGGCAGCTCAGTTCGGTATTTTTGCAGCAGTTGTATTCGCAACGCTGGTAGGCTTTGACCTAAAGGATGCCGCCTCTATCGGTATCATCGGAGCGGCAGACGGACCAACCTCTATTCTGGTTTCGCAGATGTTGAAATCTAATTATGTGGGAGCCATTGCTGTGGCGGCGTATTCCTACATGGCACTTGTTCCGATTATTCAGCCGTTTGCAATCAAGCTTGTAACGACGAAAAAGGAACGTCAGATCAAGATGCCATACAATCCGAAGAATGTATCCAAGGCAACCAGGATTATCTTCCCGATTGCAGTTACATTTGTGGCAGGTCTTGTAGCACCGACATCAGTGGCACTGGTAGGATTTTTGATGTTCGGCAATCTGATTAGAGAGTGTGGAGTTCTGGCATCACTTTCAGATTCAGCACAGAATCAGCTGGCAAATCTGATTACGCTGTTATTAGGTATTACAATCGCTTTCAGTATGCGTGCTGAAGCATTTGTGAATATCAATACAATTATGATTATGGGTATCGGACTTCTGGCATTTGTCTTTGATACGATCGGTGGTGTTTTATTTGCGAAGTTCATCAATCTGTTCAGAAAAGAAAAGATCAATCCTATGATCGGTGCGGCAGGCATTTCAGCCTTCCCGATGTCATCCCGTGTGGTACAGAAGATGGCACTGAAAGAGGATCCGACCAACATTCTGATCATGCATGCAGCAGGAGCCAATGTATCCGGACAGATTGCATCGGTTGTAGCCGGCGGCTTATTAATGAGCCTTGTATCTAACTACTTATAGAAGGAGATTAAGATGGTAAATATGACAAACGTAATGATCGCTCTGAACATGATGTGGAAGGGCATGCTTGGCATTTTTGTAGTCATCATTCTCGTGATGCTGATTGTGATGCTGTTAACGAAGATCACGCAGGAAAAACCTGCATCAGAGCAGAATCAGGATCAGAAATAAAGAATTTAGAAGTATGCAGTACACAGGAGGAACCGGTATGCTTGAACAATCATACTATGATAAAACTGACGAAATCATACAGAGCCATGGGACAGAGGCCCGGTATCTCATTCCGATCATGCAGGACATACAAAATGAGTACAGATACCTGCCGCCGGAGCTTCTGATCTATGTCGCGAAGAAGTTAAATATTACTGAGGCAAAGGCGTATAGTGTTGCGACCTTTTATGAAAATTTTTCTTTTGAGAAGAAGGGAAAGTATATCATTAAGGTGTGTGACGGAACGGCCTGCCATGTGAGAAAATCTTTACCTCTTTTGGAGCGATTGTATCAGGAATTGGGATTATCAGCCAATCAGCATACAACAGATGATATGCAGTTTACGGTCGAAACGGTTTCCTGCCTGGGTGCATGTGGTCTTGCACCGGTATTGACGGTGAATGATAAAGTACATCCCTCAATGACACCGGATAAGGTTTCCGAACTTTTAGAGAAACTGAGAGGTGAGGATGCATGAGAATACAATCAAGTGAAGCACTGGATCAGGCAAGAGAGAAAACACTATCCAGGATTAAGAGTGATGATGTGAGGATTCTGATCTGTGCCGGAACAGGCTGTCTGGCAGGAGGATCCGCTGCTATTTATGAGAGACTCTGCGATTTAACGAGAAATGATGCCGGAGTCAATGTAGAATTCGGAGCTGAGATTGCCCACAGACCGGAGGATCATAAGCAGGTCGGAATCAAAAAGAGCGGGTGCCATGGTTTTTGTGAGATGGGGCCTCTGGTTCGGATTGAGCCATATAATATCCTCTATATCAAAGTCAAGGAAGAGGACTGTGAAGAAATCTACGAAAAGACGATTCTGAAGGGAGAACCGATAGAGCGTCTTCTGTATGAATCGAACGGAGTGAAGTATCAGGCACAGGAGGACATTCCTTTCTATGCAAAACAAACCCGTCTGGTGTTGAAAAACTGCGGACATATTGATGCAGAGCATATTGACGAATCTATTGCCTTTGGAGGATATCAGGCTTTAAAGAAAGCGTTATTTGAGATGACGCCTGAAGATGTAGTCAATGAGATTCTGGAGTCCAATCTGCGCGGCAGAGGCGGCGGAGGATTTCAGACAGGCTATAAGTGGAAACAGGTTGCCAGACAGGCGGAGAAGACCCGCTACGTGGTCTGCAACGGTGATGAAGGAGATCCGGGTGCTTTCATGGATAGAAGTGTCATGGAAGGCGATCCGCATAAGATGATCGAAGGTATGATTATTGCCGGATACGCTGTAGGAGCACAGGAAGGTTATATATACGTGCGTGCGGAATATCCGCTTGCGATCAGCCGTCTGAAGCTTGCAATTGCTCAGGCTGAGGAAGCAGGACTTCTGGGTGAGCACATTATGGGTTCGGATTACAGCTTTTCATTACATATTAACCGGGGCGCAGGTGCCTTTGTGTGTGGTGAAGGCAGTGCACTTACCGCATCCATTGAGGGAGAGCGCGGTATGCCGAGAACCAAGCCGCCGCGTACAGTAGAGCAGGGCTTGTTCGGTAAACCGACTGTATTAAATAACGTAGAAACGTATGCCAATGTACCGATGATTATTACGAAGGGTGCTGCATGGTATCATACGATTGGAACAGAGAAGAGTCCGGGAACCAAGGCCTTTGCTGTGACCGGAAGCATTAACAATACAGGATTAATAGAGGTTCCTATGGGAACAATGCTGCAGGAAATCGTCTATGATATCGGCGGCGGAATCAAGAACGGAAAGAAATTCAAGGCTGTTCAGATCGGAGGTCCGTCAGGCGGATGTCTGATGGAGACCCATCTTGACCTGCCGCTTGATTTTGATTCCCTGAAGAAAATGGGGGCTATGATCGGCTCAGGCGGTCTTGTCATTATGGATGAGGATACCTGTATGGTTGAAGTAGCCAGATTCTTTATGAATTTCACCCAGAATGAAAGCTGTGGTAAATGTGTACCATGTCGTGAAGGCACGAAGCGTATGCTGGAGATTCTGGAGGATATTGTGGCTGGAAGAGGCACTATGGAGCAGCTGGATATTCTTAAGGAGCTTGGAGAAGCCATAACGGATACAGCACTGTGTGGTCTCGGCAAGAGTGCAGCACTTCCTGTACTGTCAACACTCAGACTATTCAGAGATGAGTATGAGGAGCATGTGCTGCAGAAGAAATGCAGGACAGGAACATGTCAGGCATTACGTACTTATCAAATCGATCCCGAGAAGTGTAAGGGCTGTTCCAAGTGTGCAAGGAACTGTCCGGTTGGTGCCATCAGCGGAGAGATCAAGAGCCCGTTCCACATTGATACGGCGAAATGTATCAAGTGCGGGGCATGTGAAGGTTCTTGTCCGTTTCAGGCAATATCAGCTTCTTAGGATTTGGAGGAAAATACCATGGATTATATGACAATAGATTCCTTAACGGTACCTATTGAGGGAGAAAAAAATATATTATCAGTCATCCGCAAGGCAGGAATTGACCTGCCGACGTTCTGTTATCATTCAGAGCTTTCCATTTACGGTGCATGCCGCATGTGTGTGGTAGAGGATGACAAGGGCCGCATTTTTGCTTCCTGTTCTGAGCAGCCAAGACCCGGTATGGTCATTCAGACCAATACAAAAAAGATACAGCAGTATCGTAAGCTGATTATAGAACTGCTGTTGTCTACACATTGCCGTGACTGTACAGTCTGTACGAAGAACGGCATGTGTGATCTGCAGAGTCTGGCCTATCGTGTCGGAGTCCATGCAGTCAGATTTTTAAATAACAGAAAAGAAAAACCGCTGGATATGAGCTCTCCCAGTATCGTCAGAGATCCGAATAAATGTATTTTATGCGGTGACTGTGTACGAACCTGTTCTGAGATTCAGGGTGTAGGTGCACTGGATTTTGCATTTCGTGGGTCTAAGATGGAAGTTACACCTGCATTTGGAAAAACCCTTGCTGAGACGGATTGTGTCGGATGTGGACAGTGCCGATCGGTGTGTCCTACAGCAGCAATTTCCATCAGAACGAATGTAACAGAGGTATGGGATGCCATTGCTGATCCGAAGGTGCGTGTAGTAGCCCAGATTGCGCCTGCGGTACGTGTGGCAGTCGGAGACCGCTTTGGTCTGCCAAAGGGTGAGAACAGCATGGGCAAGCTGGTATCAGCACTTCGTGTGATGGGATTTGATGCAGTTTACGATACGAACTTCGGAGCAGATTTAACTGTCATGGAGGAGTCCAAGGAACTTGCAGAGAGACTCGAGAAGAATGAGAAGCTTCCACTCTTTACTTCCTGCTGTCCGGCATGGGTCAAATATTGTGAGACAAAACATCCGGAATTTAAGGAGAATGTTTCCTCCTGCCGTTCACCACAGGGCATGTTCTCTGCTGTTGTGAAGGAATACTTTAAGGCCAAGGATCAGGAAGAGGATAAGACGACCTATGTTGTGTCTATTATGCCCTGTACAGCCAAGAAGGCAGAAATCCTCAGACCGGATAATCATACAAATGGTGTGCAGGATACAGACATTGTTCTGACGACGGTTGAGATGATTCGTATGATTCGTCAGGTTGGTATTAAATTCGAGGAGCTTGATGGAGAGGCACCGGATATGCCGTTTGGCATGGCTTCCGGCGGAGCGGCTATCTTCGGTGTGACCGGTGGTGTCACAGAAGCAGTGCTGCGTCATTTATCTGAGAAACATGTACATAGTGCATTGTCTGAGATTCAGTACAGTGGTATCAGAGGAACAGAGAATTTCAAAGAAGCAACGGTTATGCTGGGCGACAGAGAGGTTAAGATTGCCGTGATCCATGGTCTTGCGAATGCAGGCAGACTGCTTGACAGGATCAAAGCAGGGGAAGTATACTATGACTTTGTAGAAGTTATGGCATGTCGTCGAGGATGTATTCTTGGAGGAGGGCAGCCACTTCCGATGGGGCCGCGTACCCGTGCCGGACGTACAGAGGGAATCTATCGTGTAGACAAGCAGTCTCAGATCCGGTTTACGGATGATAATCCTGTACTGTCACAGGTTTATGAGGAGATTATCTGCGGGAAGGAACACGAACTTTTACATCGGGCGAATTAATTCAGCATTCGGATGATAATGGAGAAATCCTGATGAAGGAATGGAATAAGCATCGATACAAACTTATTATAGCAGTAGTTTTGTTTGTTACTGAAATAGCATACGGGTTTTATGTATGCTATTTTCAGGGCAGGATATTGAATGATGCATTCAGTCGTACTGCCAATGCCTTTTATGTTATTTTTGTAAAACCGTCCAGATATGCCTCGGTAGGACTTGTCTGGAATCCGCTTCCAAGTACTCTCCAGCTTCCTTTTGTCGCACTGGCTAAGATCTGGAGACCATTTGCATCCAGTGGAATTTGTGCGGTTATTGTAACGGCGATCTTTGCGGCATTAGCTTCCGGTATGCTTCTGGATACATTTGAGAGATTAAATATTGGTAAGAAATATGCCATAACGGTCACTTTGCTTTATGCATTTAATCCGTTTATTTTTTTCTACGGCTGCAATGGTATGAGCGAATCCATTTTTTTTACTCTTGTAATTTATATTGTCTGTAATTTATCCTTGTGGATGAAAATGGGTAAGAGTAAACATCTGGTCAAGATTGCATTTGCACTTGTTTTTCTATTCTTCACCAGATATGAAGCAATTCCTTTTGCGGCAGCGGTCGGATTATGTGTGATAATACATATCCTGTTTAACCGGAAAGAGCGTATTTACTGGCTGAATGATTCTTTTCGGGAGCGTTACTTTTACGTAGAGGGGACAATGGTGCTGTTGTATACCCCTATGGTTTACGGTGTTTTTCTGTGGATTCTCTTTAACTGGGTGATTAACGGAAATCCTCTTTATTTTCTTAATTCAGCTTATTCTAATGTATCACAGAGCATTTTCACACGGGATTTTGGATCACAGTGGGATATCCTGTTCTATGAGATCGAGAGGCTGATTCCATTTATTCCATTGTTTTTATTGATTGTATTGATTTATGTTTTCCGTAAACAAATTGCTACGACGGATTTTATTATAATCTTTATATTAAATATCATTCTTATGGTATTTCATTTCTGGATGCTGACAAGCGGAAGCTCGTTTGGCTGGCTGAGGTTCTTTTCCTATACGCTGCCTGTCAGTATATCATTTATCCCATATATCTTATCAGAATCTAAAAAGAAGTTTCTAAAGGCGGATAAGACAGCGATTGTAATTGCTTTGCTGATATCGGGAGGACTTTGCGCCTATGCATTACAGGATGAGGAATTGGCAAAGGAAGAGCTGAATATTACGATCTCTAATGAAGTCTATAAAATGTCAGATTATATCAACGAAAATCTGTCAGATGAAAAGGTATTGATGGATGCTTTTTTAACAAATGGTGTCATTTTAAATGTAGAGAACGTAGATCAGCTTGTAGTGAGCAGCAGTCTGAATTTCTATGACTGCGTTGCTGATCCTGTCGGACAGGGAATTAATTATATTCTGGTTCCGGATACAAGCGGAGTCGGCAATCTGGATGCCGTTAATCTGGCCTATCCGGATCTATATAGTACCGGAGCAGATTGGTGTGAGCTGGAAGAGGAGTTTGAAGGCTTTAGACTATATAGGGTAATAGATTAAAGAAGAAAAAGAGTCAGAGAAGATGCAAAGAGCAGATATGTTAGGTGAAAGACTGGTCAGATCCGGTCATATCAGCAGGAAACAATTAGAATACGCAATTGATCGTCAGAAGCAGCAGGGCGGTAAATTGGGTGATATTTTAGTTGCGGAAAGATATCTGACGGACAAAGAGTTATCTGATTTTATATTTGAAAGCAAGAGCACAAAAATAGGGGAGCTTTTGCTGCAGGAGAGGTATATCACGGAGAGACAGCTGGCACAGGCACTGGATTATCAGAAGCGTAACGGGGGCCGTATCGGAGATATCTGTGTTGCATTTGGATATGTAAGTGAAGTAAAGCTCAAAAAAATCATGGATAAGCGAAAAAAAGAGCGCAGCAAGCTGGGCGAGACGCTTGTCCAAAAGGAAATTATCAGTGAGGAACAGCTGGATGCGGCAGTTGAAATGCAGCAACGAAGCGGCGGAAAGCTTGGTGAGATCCTGCTGTTCATGGGCTATATTACAGAGGAAGAGCTCTATCGTGAACTGGCAAATCAGTCTGAAATGGGTCGTACAGGAGAAGAAAACGGATTTGGTGTTACAGAAAGACTACCCTTTGCGCTTGCGACAAAATATAATGCTGTAGTGATTAATAAAAGGGGCAGTGTCTGTGTAGTAGCTGTAGCCGCTCAATTACCTGAAGATGGAGTCAGAGAAATCGAAGAATTTCTGGGAAAGAAAACGGAGCAGGTACTGGCAACCCAAGGTGAAATGAATCAATACTGGGATGTGATATACAGAAGAAAGCAAAAGCATCAAAGTATATTTGATCTTTATGATTCTCAACCGGATAATTCGGCAATTGTCACATTCACATCAAAGCAGCTGGGAGTCATGATTGTAATCGGCGCAGTGCTTGTATCTGGGTTGATTTTGAATTGGAGAGTCACACTGTTTTCAATCAATATTTTCTTTCAGGTACTGTATGCGATTATGACGATTTTAAAGCTGTGGATCGTATTAAAAGGGGAGAGAAAAAATACTCAGATCAAGTACAGTGCAAAGCGTCTTGCAGAAATCGATGAATCCAAGTTGCCGGTTTATACACTATTAATTCCGGTATATAAAGAGACAGAGGTTCTAAAGCAGCTGATTCATAATATAGAACAATTAGATTATCCACAATATAAGCTTGATGTCAGAATCCTGTTAGAGGAGGACGATCGGGAAACAATAGAACTGGTAAGAACCATGGATCTGCCGAGCTGCTATAGCTCTATTGTAGTGCCGTCCTCTAACCCCCAGACAAAACCGAAAGCATGTAATTATGGTCTGATCCACGCGAAAGGTGAGTATGTGGTCATTTATGATGCAGAGGACAGACCGGAACCAGATCAGCTGAAAAAGGCGTATCTGGCATTTCAGGAGCTGCCGGAAGAATATGTATGTATTCAGGCAAAACTGAATTACTTTAACAGTAACCAGAACTTTTTAACCAAGCTGTTTACGCAGGAGTATAGTATGTGGTTCGAACTGCTGCTGGTAGGAATCATGCAGATGGATGTGCCCGTGCCCCTGGGAGGAACCTCTAATCATTTCAAGATCAGCTTTCTGAAAGAGGTAGGCGGCTGGGATCCCTTTAATGTTACTGAGGATGCGGATCTGGGAATCCGGTTGTTCAAGTTTGATTATAAAACAGCGATTCTGGATTCGCGGACGTGGGAAGAAGCCAATTCAAATGTACTGAACTGGATCAGACAACGATCCCGGTGGATAAAGGGATATATGCAGACGTGGCTGGTACATATGCGTCATCCGGTCACATTGTATAAGACTCTGGGGCTGAGGGGTTTTGTCGGATATCAGGCAATGATACTGGGCACACCACTGCTTCCGTTAATCAATCCGATATTTTGGTTTATGATGATTTTATGGTATACTACTGGAGCAGGATGGATACAGGAATTATTTCCCGGCATATTTTATTATCTGGCTGCCTTTCAATTGATATTCGGGAATTTCATGTTTACCTATATTAATATTATGGGTATGTATAGTGTAATCAGAGACTGTGCCTTGAAGAAAAAGAGCGTATTTTCATATAAACTGATCAAGTATGCACTATTTACGCCAATATATTGGCTGTTAATGAGTATTGCTTCTTATAAAGCATTGTTTCAATTACTGTCGAACCCATTTTATTGGGAAAAGACGCACCATGGATTATCTGAAGAGGAGGACGAAGGAGAAACATGATCAGAAAAGTACAACAGCGGTTCTTATATGCAGTATGGGTGCTCACAGTGTTTTTGACTTTATCGGTTATGAAAGAAACGATATATGCAGCTGAAGGAGATTATGTAGATCTGCAGTTGTTTGAGAAAACACAGAAAATGGATATGCCTAAAAATACGGCTTCCTATTGGTTTACGTTACCGGAAGGTACAAAGGTAGATGAGAACTGCTACCTGATGTTAAATATAAAATTATCCAATACTTTGATATATGAACGATCCAGTATTACACTGGAGGTAAATGAGACGGCATTGGAGACCCAGTGGATCCTTGATCTGCAGGAGGATACTGTACGCTCATGGAAGGTTGAGATACCGGCAGATGTGCTGAAAATAGGGGAATTGAATGAACTGAAAATTATCACAACACAGAGATCCATAGAGGGTGACTGTGCAGACATTGATAATCCAAGTAACTGGGTTAATCTATTAAATACTTCCTATCTTCATATCGCAATAGATCAGTTTGCAGCCCCCAGATTGAATCATCTTTATACCTTCCTCTACGATGGTCTTGGAAACAAGGGAACTCTTGAGAATGAGTATATCTTACCAAAGACGGTGACAGATGATCAGATAGAGGGAATGTTTCAGATTTCGTCAGCAGTTGGTATGTATTATCCATATAATGATCGTTTGATTTACCGTGTGTCAACGGGGACACCATCTTCTTCGGAAATCAAGAATAAATTCTTTATTGGTTATGATAACAGCTTCTCGGCAGACCAGGGAGTTACATTGCCTTCAGCACCAATGTCGGAAAACATGGGGTATATTTCAGTTGCGGACAAAACTACGGCAGCACCCTATTATAAAACTCTGCTGATCGGGAAGGATGCCATTGGATTGCAAAAGGCTGTTCGATTCTTCAGTGTGAAAGATTTTATGGAAGAAATCGCAGGTACACAGATAACAGTCGTAAGTGATCTGGCAACACTGCAAAATAAGAGTACACGTCAGAAAGCTGAAAAAAAGGAATCGGGATATTATAAACTGGATGATTTCGGATATGATTCGGTCAATCTTGCAGGAGCCTTTCATCAAAGTGCTAATTTTTCATTCCTACAGCCGGATGGCATACAAAGCGGTGATGATTCCTACATATTAGTCCGGTTCCGGCATTCAAAGGCACTGGAGTCAGATCATTCTCTCATGACCGTATATTTTGATGAGATTGCTGCAGGCAGTGTCAAGCTTTCCGCTTCCAATGCAGATTATGGAGAAATCAAAGTTGCAATACCGGAAGAGTGTCTGAAAAAGAACACCATTAATGTAACGATAGACTGCTATAACTATCTTGGAAAGATAGATTGTTCAAAGGATTATTATGATACTGCATGGACTGTGATTGATAAAGCTACGGATATCTACTTTGAACCGGGAGATACCGGTGTGATCCCGACCCTGATCAATACACCGTCTTTTTATTCAGATGGCAATCAGAACAATATCGTGATGGGTCTATCGAAACAGCCCTCAGAGCAGCAACTGGCACTGGCATGTGAACTGGCAACCCGGGCAGGACAGAACAACAGAGAAGCCATTTTGTGGTCATTATGCAGGAACTGCAAAAAACTCACAGAGGAAGAAAAAAAACAGGATATGATCTTTTTGCAGCAAAATAATGAGATCAGTCTTCCTGAGGAGGTTCAGACGGAGCTTGGAATTGTACCGCTTGGAGAATACAAGTATTCCATTGCGGGAGATGTTCCTGTAACAGCAGAAATGCTGTCCGGAAAGATAATCGTACAGGTCATTCGTTCTCCGTGGGATTTTGGAAAGAGGATTTATATCATTACATATGATGAAGGAGCATCGGAAACATTAGACCAGGTGCTTTCTGATAAAGCAATCATAGAAAAGCTGACAGGGCAGATTGCATTCATTGACCAGACAGGAAAGGTCACGAATTATGAACGTATAGATACCAGTCAGAAGGAAGAAAAGGTACCCGTCACATGGGAGAGGATCAAGTATCTGGTAGAAAAAAGAACCGGTGTTTCCATCTGGATTGTGATAGGTGCAATCGCCTTGATTATCATAGCAGTCATAGTTTTATTCCGCGTGATTGGAAACAGAAAACGGTTTAAACAGGCAGCGAAAAACATGGAGCGTGCAAATCAAAAAAGAGATACTACATTGGATCAAAATGAAGACTTTCCGATGGATGAAGAGGAAATCGTATATAAATTCCAGGAGTATGGGGATCATTATCCTGAGGATGAAGAATAGAAGGAGGAAATAGGAATGGATAAACCGGTTTTGGTAATCATGGCAGCAGGAATGGGCAGCCGGTATGGAGGCTTGAAACAGATTGATCCTGTAGACAAGGAAGGGCATAAAATTATAGATTTTTCTATCTATGATGCCGTCAGGGCAGGATTTCAAAAGGTAATCTTTATTATTAAGAAAGAGAATGAGGCGGACTTTCGAACCTGTATCGGAGATGTAGTCAAGGGACAGATTGAGGTAGAGTATATCTATCAGGAACTGACAGATATTCCACAGGGCTGCACCATCCCGGAGGGGCGTGTAAAGCCATGGGGCACGGCTCATGCGATTTTAAGCTGCAGAAATGTGATCAATGGAGCGTTTGCAGTGATCAATGCAGATGATTATTATGGCAGAGAGGCCTTTCAGGCAATTTATCATTATCTGGCGGTTACAACGGATGATGAGAAATATCGTTATGCAATGGTCGGCTATGAGCTTGGCAAGACACTGACAGAAAATGGATATGTATCCAGAGGCGTCTGTGAGACAGATGCAGATTCTTATCTGACTGATATTGTGGAACGGACACATATTGAAAAGACTGCAGAGGGTGCAGCCTATACAGAGGATGGCACACACTACACAGAGATTTCGACGGACAGTCAGGTATCCATGAATATGTGGGGATTTTCTAAGAGCTTTATGAAGGAGGCAGAAATTGCGTTTGAGAAGTTCTTTCAGGAAACAGTACCGACAAATCCTTTGAAAGCAGAGTGTTATCTGCCGTCAGTTGTAGACAGTCTGCTCAAGGCAGGAAAAGCCACTGTCAAAGTGCTTCATTCTAAAGACCGCTGGTTTGGTGTAACATACAAAGAAGATAAACCCTTTGTAATGGAATCCATCGCGGCATTGAAGGCAGGCGGAGTCTATCCGCAGAAGCTGTGGGATTAATGAAAGATTGATTCGTAATCGTACTGCATTGCGTAATCGTACATATTGATCAATGTATCATAATAATTATCTTTTGTCAGTTCATGCCTTCCGTCACGCATATCTTCGTAAAGCATATAGCTGATTTCCTGTGAAAAATGGGAATAGTCACGATAATTATTCAGATCGGTAATGATGTCTGTATCATCTTGAAAATAGAAGATACGGACATTTTTATATTCCAGTAAATGTTCAAAGACGTTGATCATTGCAGATATTTCAGCAGCAGTTTCACCACGTCTCGTACTGTCATCCCAAAATAAGATACTGTATGGAGGACAGTAAAAATAGAACTCTACATCAGGGTGAGCTTCGATATAGGGCGTAATGGATGCAATAAAATGATTGCTGTAGTCCATGTAGGTATCGTAATTTTTTTCGGGCAATGTCTGCAGACTTCTCTGTGTGTTATAGATGCCGAGAACAGTCGGTTGATTAAATTGATACTTATGTGCCCATGAGTAAGCATTGTCTGCACTGTAATGCTCCCATTTATTGTTGATGAGAAACTCAGGCAGATATTCAAACAGAACATCCTTATTCCAAATGTAATAGACATCGTTCAGATAGTTACGATCTGACAGGTAGTATGGAATGGTGGTAGGATAATCTCCTGGTACATTTGTCAGCAGATAGGTATCCATAGAAAAGAGGATATTCTTCACATCGTCATGCTGCAGTACTTCGTTGAACATGATATTATAGTCATCGAAATGTGCACCCTGCAGACATAGCTTGACACACTGTTTTCCAAATATACCGTCTTCGAACCAGGATTCCTTGAAGTTTTCACTCATGGAAGAGCCAATCAGAGCCGTATCATAATCCATATTGCGGGCAACACCAATCAGTGCATAACGTTCCTCGGTCTCTACTGCTGCTAATTTGCCGAGAGGTGCATGATAATGAATAAAAGGGTCAACAATCACCACTGCTGCAGCGATGATCAGCAGTATTCCGGCAATCCATGCAATTGTAGTGAGTGCAAATTTTTTCATAACAGCCTCTTTAAAAATTAACATATAGGAAGGTTCCTACCTCTGAGAAGGAAAGAACAGACCAGATGAACAGCAGAATCAGGATGAACATGGTACGTTTATTTGGTTGGAAAGCAGCTATCCTCTGTCGGGTATTTTTCATGCATGTTCCTGCAATCAAAGCAAACAGGAGAAAGATGATTAATAGAACACTGCCTGTATAGTATACCGCGAGAGGACTGTAGTGCAGCACGATCTTCTGAATCAGGTTGAACTCACTTGGCAGTACTGTGGCAACCATATCTGCAGAAATCGGTGTAAACTGAAAGGAGATCAGCTGCTGCAGCATCATGTTGGCATAGGTGACGGCCTCTGCTCTGAAGTAGACCCATGCGATATTGACAAACAGGAAGGTACCGAGCCACCTGAGAAAGGATGGAACCTTTTGCATAAAGCCCTTGCACAGTTTGCTGAGGCAGATACCGATCCCATGCAGGATGCCCCAGAGGATAAAAGTAAATGCAGCACCGTGCCATAAGCCGCTGAGCAGGAAAATCAGGAACATATTCAGGTAAGTCCGAACCTTTCCTTTACGATTGCCGCCAAGCGGGAAGTAAACATAAACCCGAAAGAAACGCGTCAGCGTGATATGCCAGCGTTTCCAGAATTCATCAATTGATTTTGCTTTATAGGGAGAATCGAAGTTATCTATCAGATCTATATTCAGCATCAGGCAGATACCGGATGCCATATCACAGTAGCCGCTAAAGTCAAAATAAATCTGCAGGGTATAGGATAAAATGACAATCAGAGAATTTATCGTTCCAAGAGAGGGAATATTCATATAACCCCAGTCAACAATGGAACCGAGGTTATCAGCCAACAACATTTTTTTGGCAAGACCAAAGGAAAAGGCTAGCATACCTTTGGATACATTTTCATAATTTACGGATTTTCTGTTCACATCGTTAAACTGGGGAATCAGCTCATTGTGAAATGCGATTGGACCCTGTGTGATTTTTGGAAAAAATGAAACAAATAAAGCGTAGTCCAGTATTCGATAGCGAATGGAGGAGTCACGATAGCTGTCGACGATAAAAGCAATCTGCTGGAAAGTGAAAAAGCTGATGCCAAGCGGCAGGAGCAGATTACGGAGCAGTAAAGAGGTTCCTAGATACTGATTCAGAGTTGCCGAGAAAAAATCCAGATACTTGAATAGGAATAAAGCACCGAGATTGATACAAATGCCTGCAATCAGAACGGTTTTTTTCAGGACTGACTGACGGATATGGTCAAATAAAAAAACAATACTGTAATTCAATAGAATGCTGATCAGAATGACAGGAAGAAACGCGATATTGGTATATGCATAAAACCACAAAGACATGCCAAGCAGAAACAGCTTGGCAAAATCATAATGGTTTGTTTTATTGATCGTATAGTAGCCGATTACCGATATTGGCAAAAAGACCAGTACAAACAGAAAAGAATTGAATATCATAGTTTTCTCCGTGGAAGTAAACTGTATCTTGTGTCATACAAACCTCCATAGATATTATAGTGAAGTGTATACTAAAAATCCAGTCTTTTCGAAAACTTTAGAATTCCTTTACAAACTACTTATTGATTTATGGGGGAAGAATACCTATAATGAAATAGATATTGCATCAAAGAAAATGGAGAATAAGCATGGATAATAATAATCCCAATCCTTCAGGAAATCAAGATAATGGAAATAACGGGAACAATAATAAGAACCAGCCACCTAAAAATAAACAGACGCTGCTCGTACTGCTGATCGCATCTCTGATTACGCTGCTCTTTCTTTCCTATTTCAGAACAGCTGTATCCAAGGCATCAGAGCAGGAAGTATCCTATGATGAGTTTATCACCATGGTAGAGGAGGGCAAGGTAGCGGAGGTTGTTGTAGATTCCGATAAGATTACAATTACACCGAAACAGCAGGATAATCCGCTGATGCCAATGACTTACTATACAGGTGTGGTTGACGATCCTGAACGTTCGGATCGTCTGTTAAAGGCTGGTGTTACCTATTCACAAGAAATACCGGATTCCTCCGGAACGATTATGTATATTCTGGTCAGCTATGTGCTGCCGCTGGTGCTTGTATGGGTTGCGCTCAGCTTTTTAATGAAGCGTATGAACAAGGGCGGAGGCATGATGGGTGTTGGCAAGAGTAATGCCAAGGTCTATGTGGAAAAGGAAACGGGTGTCACCTTCAAGGATGTTGCAGGACAGGATGAGGCGAAGGAGTCTTTGCAGGAAGTAGTGGACTTTTTGCATAATCCGGGTAAGTATGTCCAGATTGGCGCAAAGCTGCCTAAGGGAGCACTGTTGGTAGGACCTCCCGGAACCGGTAAGACATTATTGGCAAAGGCTGTGGCAGGAGAAGCACATGTTCCGTTCTTTTCACTCGCCGGATCAGATTTTGTAGAGATGTATGTCGGTGTCGGAGCCTCAAGAGTACGTGACCTATTTAAGGAAGCACAGAAGAGTGCACCATGTATTATTTTTATAGATGAAATTGATGCCATCGGCAAGAGCCGTGACAGCAGATACGGCGGCGGTAATGATGAGCGGGAGCAGACTCTGAATCAGCTGCTTTCCGAGATGGATGGATTTGATACTTCAAAGGGTCTGCTGATACTTGCGGCGACGAACAGACCTGAGATACTGGATAAAGCGTTATTAAGACCCGGTCGTTTTGATAGAAGAATTATCGTAGATAAGCCTGATCTGAAGGGCAGACGGGATACACTGCGTGTACATTCCAAGGATGTACTGATGGATGATACGGTAGATCTGGAGGAAATAGCACTTGCGACTGCAGGAGCAGTAGGCTCTGATCTTGCCAACATGATCAATGAAGCTGCCATCAATGCAGTAAAATGTGGCAGAAAAGCAGTGACGCAGGCAGATCTTTTTGAGGCAATCGAGCTTGTCATGATGGGTAAGGAAAAGAAAGACAGTATCATGACGAAGGAAGAAAGAAGAATAGTGTCCTATCATGAAATAGGTCATGCCCTGGCAAGCGCACTGCAGAAAAATACGGAACCGGTACAGAAAATTACGATTGTTCCACGTACGATGGGTGCTTTGGGTTATGTATTACAGGTACCTGAGGAAGAAAAGCATCTGCGCAACAAAAAGGAACTGGAGGAGCGTCTGGTTACTTTCCTGGCAGGACGTGCAGCAGAGGAATTGATTTTTGATTCTGTTACGACAGGGGCATCGAATGATATCGAACAGGCTACAGAAATCGCAAGATCCATGGTAACACAGTATGGTATGTCAGAGAAGTTTGGTCTGGTCAAGCTGGAGTCAGTGGAAGATAAATACCTGAGCGGCAGGACTGTTATGGAATGCTCCGATTCAACAGCAGCACAGATTGACTCTGAAATTATGATGATGCTGGACGGTGCTTACAAAAAAGCCAAGGAATTGCTGCAGGAGAATCTGGAACTGCTGCACAAGCTGGCAGATTATCTGATTGAGAAGGAGACAATCACGGGCAAAGAATTCATGAAGATCTTCCGTAAAGAGAAGGGTCTGCCTGAACCGGAGACCGACGAAACCGGAGAATCAGAAGAACTAAAATCGGAAGAGTCAAAGGCAGAAGAACTAAAGGCAGAAGAATTAAGTTTAGAAGAGCCAAAGGCAGAAGAGTCAAAAAAGGAAGAGAATCCAAACGAAGAAATTATAGAATAAAAGGGACAAATATTTCAACTTTGAAATCCCGCATACATGATGTATAATGAAAAAGACTTGAGTCCTCTACATGCTCAAGTCTTTCGTTCTATTCAGCAATCCTTTTTAGGGCACGAGGTACATAATGTCGATATTCAGTAAGATCAAAAGCGGACTGACCATCAGTAACAAGGACAAGGCACTGACCGTGCTTTTGATTGTAATGTCTACGATTATGCTGATCGTAACCGTCTTTAGTCTGGTATATTTCAGGGTACAGGTCACAAATCTGAATACAGTGGAAAACACCGAATACAGTGAATATGATCGCCATTATGCATTGATTACCGATGACCTTGAGAAGTCCTTTTGGGACTCAGTGTATGCAGGAACCAAGGAAGAGGGAGACAGAAGCGGAGCCTATGTGGAGCGATTGGGCAAAAATCTGGCAGTCACCTATACGAAAAATGAGCTAATGGACATTGCGATAGATTCACATGTAGATGGTATTATTTTGGAGGCTGATGAAAGTGAAGAGACAACGCAGCTGATCAAGCGGGCTACAGAAAACGGGATACCGGTAGTCACTGTACTGAGTGACTGTGCCAACAGTGACAGAAAAAGCTATGTCGGAGTCAGTAACTATAATCTGGGCGGAGAATACGGCAAACAGATCATGAAGCTGCTGGGCGAAGAAAATCAGAAGATATTGATTCTGATGAATGTAAATACGGAGGATTCTGCACAGAACATTATCTTTACGGCTATTCAGGAAACGCTGGAAAAGGCTGGGGCTGATATGAGCCATATCGATATTGATACGGCAGCGATCAGTGATGATGGTGCTTTTGGTGCAGAGGAGTCGATACGTGATATTTTTATGGACTCAGAAAATCTGCCTGATATTATGATCTGCCTGAATGAGCTGAATACAACCAGTGCTTATCAGGCTGTAGTAGATTACAATAAAGTAGGTATCATCAATATCATAGGATATTATAGTTCTGATACGATCCTGAAAGCGATTGACAGAAATGTCATTCAGGCCACGATATCCGTAGACACTGCTCAAATGGGAAGGTACTGTGTACAGGCATTGGATGAGTACATAGCGACAGGGCATGTCAGCGAATATTTTTCAGTAGACATATCTCAAATTACGATGGAAAATGTAAATGATTATCTGACCGAAGAGGATGCGGATGAAAGTAAAGATAAAGAAAACTAACGGCAGATCCAATCTGACCATACAGTCCAAGTTAATATTTGTCTTTATATTCACGTCTATCGTTATTTTTATCGTGAATCTGTTTGTGTATGTCAATCTGAACCAGATGATCAGCAAGATTGAGGAAATCTATGCAAGTAATGTGAATCTAAACGATCTGACAGAAGCGTTATCGGATGTTCAGGTCAGTATGACGGACTATTTGAACACAAAGAGCTCTGATGCCATTGAACAGTATTACCGAAGTGAACAGGACTATGCCAATCTGCTGAATGATTTGAATGTGACTACCACAAACAGTGATATGAAGCTGATGGAAAAGGGAATCAAGAACATGTCAGATACCTATCTGACGATAACGAATGAAACCGTCCAAAGCAAACGAGGCAGAAATGTTGAGAAATATAAAAACAGCTATGAAGAGGCAAGTACACTTTTTTCTTATATCAATACCTATATCTATAGTCTGAATAATGAACAGTTTAAGTACAATTCCGGCAATTATGAGGTACTGCTTTCGTCTATGAGGTATTCAGAGGTGATCTCGCTGTCTATTCTGTTAGCAGTTGCACTATGCAACACCATGATCATCATACTGATGACGCGCAGCATTACCAATCCGCTGAAGGAGCTTGCAAAGATTGCAAATGAGGTAGCCGGCGGAAGACTGGATGTAGAGCTGCTGAAGATCAAATCAAATGACGAAGTCGGAGTTGTGGCAAAAGCATTTAACAAAATGATTCTCAGCATCAGAGAATACATTGAACAGATACGGGTCCGTATGGAGATGGAAAGTGCCATGAAGGAAAAAGAGCTTATGATGGCGACACATCTGAAGGATGCGCAGCTGAAATATCTGCAGGCACAGATCAATCCCCATTTCTTATTTAATACCTTGAATGCCGGTGCGCAGCTGGCGATGATGGAGGATGCCGAGAGAACCTATGTCTATATTCAGAACATGGCAGACTTTTTCAGATACAATGTAAAAAAGAATAATGACAGTGTTACGCTCAGAGAAGAGGTCGAGCTGATTGACAGCTATATATATATTTTGAATGTGAGATTTTCCGGAGATATTCATTTTGAAAAGAAGATCAATCAGGAGCTGCTGGATATCAAGATGCCAAGTATGATTTTGCAGCCAATCGTGGAAAACAGTGTCAATTATGGTATTCGCAATATTGACTGGGAGGGCTTGATCACACTATCTGTTTATGAGGAGAAGGACAAGATCTGTGTCAGTATCAAGGACAATGGTGCCGGTATGACTGCAGAGAAGATACAGCAGATCATGGCAAAGGAAGTGCAGCAGTCAGAAACAGCAGATCATTCCAATGGTGTAGGTTTGGAGAATGTGATCAATCGTCTGCAGATGTTTTTTAATGATGAAGATATCTTCACAATTCAGAGTGAAGGTGAGAATAAAGGTTCAGAAGTAATCATCAGATTACCAAAGTCAAAGAAAGAGGTTTCGTAATGTACAGAATTATGTTGGCAGATGACGAGGGAATTGTCATTGATTCCCTGAAGTTTATTATTGAGAAGCATTTTAAGGAAGATTGTATCATTGAATCAGCAAAGACGGGCAGAAGTGTCATAGAGCTTGCTGAGCGGTTTCGTCCGGATATCGCATTTATGGATATTCAGATGCCCGGTATTAATGGGATTGATGCTATGCGTGAGATCGGTAAGGTGAGTCCCTCTACTATATTCATAGTCATGTCGGCGTATGATAAGTTTGACTATGCAAAGGAAGCCATTAATCTCGGCGTATTGGAATATCTGAACAAGCCTGTTGAACAGACAAAGATCGTTGAAGTACTGAAACGTGCAATGAAGATGATTGATGATGAGAGGGAAAAGCGAAGTGAGGATCTGCTGATTCGTGAGAAGATGGAAACTGTCGTGCCGATCATAGAAAATGGTTTGATCTATTCCGTATTGTTTCAGGAGCACTTTGAGGAGGATATTGAGAACTTCAAGCATCTGCTCGGCATGGAAGAGGACTATGGTTATATGGCAGTGCTTGTCTGCGGAGAGTCGCAGGAGGGTAATTATATGACTAATGCCGTAGGCAGCGGTATTAAGGCCCAGAATGAATACCATGAAGTACGTGAAATCATTCGAGAATTTTTCACATGTGTAATCAGTTCTGTCATGGCAAACAAAATTGCGGTGTATGTCCCCTGCAAGGGAGATCATGCACTGGATTATAATGAGCGTATTGAAGTCATCGAGAAAGCCCGTGAGATGTCTCGTAAGCTGAAAAAACGGCTGGATATACATTTCAGAGTCGGCATTGGCTCTGTCAGACGGCTGAATGAAGCAATGACATCCTATCAGGAGGCATTGACTTCACTCGTCAATACGACAGGTACTGTTGCTCATGTGAATGATTTGCCACTGGTATGTGATTACGAAGCGGATTATCCTATTGATACGGAGAAGATCATATTTGAACGGACAGAAAAGGGTGATGTAGAAGGAGCTACCATGTATGCCAATCAGTTTTTCGACTGGATGCTGGAAACCTACGGAGATTATATGACTGATATTAAGCTGAAATGCCTTGAATTTGTATTATGGGCAGAGCATGTAGCTTATGAAACAGGTGGTATGACCTATCATTTCCGATCCCGTCAGGATTATCTGCCGACGTTGATGGCATTTCAGAACTATGATGAACTGCGGACCTGGTTCGTTTCCAAGGTCAGTGAGGCAAGCAGGAATGTAACATCCAAAAAAGAAGAGCAGTCCAGTGGTGTTATCGCCAGGGCAAAGAACTATATTGATACACACTACAACAAGGATATCTCTCTGGATGATGTGTCCAGAGAGGTAGAGATCAGCCCGTACTATTTCAGTAAGCTGTTCAAAGAAGAAACGGGAGAGAATTTTATAGAATATGTCACAAACATTCGCCTTGAAAGGGCGAAGGAAATGCTGGAAAAGACAGAATACAGCATGAAGGAGATCTGTGGTGAGATCGGATATGCAGATCCGAATTATTTCAGCAGAATATTCAAGAAGAATGTCGGCGTGACACCTACTGAGTACAAGGAGGGGAGCAATTGATGAAAGGTAAACGTTGCATGAGCGTGATTCTGGCACTGCTTTTGATCGTTTCTCTGACGGCCTGCGGCAAAAATGAAATAGCCAGAGAAGAAAAGGTCGAGGAGGATGAAGATAAACTTCAGATCGGAATGACGTTTGACTCCTTTGTCATTGAAAGATGGCAGAGAGACAGAGATGTCTTTGTGGCAGCGGCGAAGGAACTGGGTGCTGAGGTAAATGTTCAGAATGCAAATGGTGAGGTGGATGAACAGATTGCCCAGATAGAATATTTCATTGATCGTAAGGTAGATGTCATCGTCATTATTTCAATAGATGGGGAGAAACTGTTTTCTACGGTTGCAAAGGCAAAGAAAGCAGGCATTAAGGTGATCGCATATGACCGCCCGATTAAATATGCAGATTCAGATCTCTATATTTCATTTGATAATGAAGCTGTGGGCAGAATGATGGGAGAGGTTTTGTGCAGCAAGCTACCGGCAGACAGTAAGATCATAATGATCAGCGGACCGATGGCAGACAGTAACGTGCCGATGGTCAATGCAGGATTTGAGAATGTGGTTAAACGGAATAAAAATGAAATCATTGATATTACATATGCTGAGGGATGGAGAGCGGAAGAGGCATACAATTATATCAATGATCACGTAACCACTGTTTCAGAGGCAGATGCCATCATGTGTGGCAATGACAATCTTGCAGGGCAGGCAATCAAGGCTCTGTCCGAACGTCGTCTGGCAGGAAAGGTATTGGTAGTCGGGCAGGATGCTGAGCTGGAGGCGTGTCAGAGAATTGTAGAGGGGACACAGCTGATGACCGTCTACAAGCCGGTGGAAAAGCTGGCGCGAGAAGCGGCCGAGTATGCAGTGAAACTGGCAAAGGGAGAAGACATAGGCGTGGAGGAGACATACACGGAGGGCGCTTATGAGATTCCATGTGTGACACTGGAACCGATTAAGGTCACGGCAGGTAATATGGATGAAGTAGTCATCAACAGCGGATTCCATCTTCGTGAAGATGTTTATATGAATGTAACGGAGTAGTCATCAGAGAATTACTTCATAATACAAAAAAATGCTAGTACAAAACGCAAAAATGTGCTAGCATTTTTATTTTTTGCATTTTATAAAGTGAAAATATGAAGAAGTTGACAAATATGTACTATTGGATGTGTGTTATAGTTCATATTGTAGCAAGTAACAAACCAATTCAAAGGGAGGATTTTGAAATGAAGAAAAAATTACTTAGTGCCATCCTTAGCGTAGCTATGGTAGCTACATTACTCGCAGGATGCGGAAGCAAAGCAACAACAGAAGCAGCACCGGCAGCAGCAGAAGAAGCAGCACCGGCAGCAGATGCAGCAGCAGAAGAAGCAGCACCGGCAGCAGATGCAGCAGGCGGACTTGTTGGTGTAGCAATGCCTACAAAGGATTTACAGCGTTGGAATCAGGACGGCGAGAACATGAAGTCACAGCTTGAAGCAGCTGGTTACACAGTTGATCTTCAGTACGCTAACAACGACGTAGCAACTCAGGTATCAGTTCTTGAGAACATGATCGCTAACGGATGCCAGTTACTGGTTGTAGCTTCTATCGATGGTAGTGCTCTTGGTACAGTTCTGGAGCAGGCTAAAGAAGCAGCTATCCCGGTTATCGCTTATGATCGTCTGATCATGAACACAGATGCTTGTTCATACTACGCATCATTCGATAACTACAAAGTTGGTACAATGCAGGGTGAGTACGTTAGAGACGCATTAGATCTTGACAATCAGGCTGGTCCTTTCAACGTAGAGTTCTTCGGTGGTGACCCTGGTGATAACAATGCACTTCTGTTCTTCGGTGGCGCTATGGACGTTCTTAAGCCATACATCGATGAGGGCAAGATCGTTGTTCAGTCAGGTCAGAAGGAATTCGCAGAGTGCGCAACAGCTTCATGGTCAACAGAGAATGCACAGAGCAGAATGGAGAACATCATTTCTTCATACTACGCTGATGGAACTAAGATCGATGCAGTTTGCTGCTCAAACGATTCTACATCACTTGGTGTTCAGAACGCATTAGACAGCTCATACAATGCAGAGTGGCCTGTAATCACCGGTCAGGATTGTGATATCGCTAATATGCCTAACATCATCGCTGGTAAGCAGTCAATGTCAGTATTCAAGGATACTCGTGATCTGGCAGCTAAGACAGTAGAGATGGTTGACGCTATCATGAAGGGCGGCGAGGCTCCTGTTAACAACACAACAGATTATGACAACGGCGTTATGGTAGTTCCTTCATACCTCTGCGATCCTAAGTTCGCTGATAAGGATAACTACAAAGAGCTGTTAGTTGATTCAGGTTACTACACAGAGGATCAGTTAAAATAGTCATCTGTAAGCAGACCAGTATCTGAAAGATTTGAATAGACAGGCGGGTATCATCCCGCCTGTTGTATTCTGAACAAGTATGACATACGGAGTCAAATGCGCGAATAGCATATATTATATATCCAATCCAGACATATGTTATATGCTGCTCGCACATTTGGAGCTCTGTGGAGGACAGAAGTTCTTGAACCTCTGTACAAAATTTGGTACATTAATAATAGGGTTACAATCGTATTTGGGCAAATTACAATTTGGGAGGGATACAATTGGCTAGTATAATATTGGAAATGAAGAATATCACCAAGACCTTTCCGGGCGTTAAGGCACTGGATAACGT
>JAUNSO010000021.1 GCA_030539165.1 bacterium | reverse complement strand
AGCTACACTAACACCCACACCCACAGCAACAGTCACACCAACACCAACGCCAACAAAGGTGCCATCAGCAGTGGCATTATCCGGAACATCGACAATTAAGGTGGGTGCCACGACACAATTAAAAGCCACATTGACGCCTGCAACAGATACAGTAACATCATGGTCGAGCGGGACAGCCACTGTAGCAACTGTTTCCAATACAGGATTTGTAACAGGTATTAGGGTTGGTACATCCGTGATCACAGTCAAAAGTTCCGGCGGAGCAACCGCAAATATAACGATAACAGTTACTGCAGCAGATACTGCTTCCATTGCACTTTCCGGAACCAGTACAGTCAAGGTGGGGAAGACAACAACATTGACTGCAAAGGTGACACCTACTACGGATACCGTCGCATGGACGAGTGCGTCAACAGACATAGCAACCGTTTCAAGCGCAGGAGTTGTAACAGGTGTTAAAGCCGGTAAATCTGTCATCACTGCAAAGAGCAGCAGCGGAAAGACGGCAACGCTGGAGGTTACTGTAGAAGCAGCATATGCAGATACCGCACAGTTGTATGATTCCTCAAAAAATAAGCTGTATGTTCTGGAGGGCACAACCTATCGTCTGGCTACCTATGCAGATTATAAGAGTGGAAAGTTCAGCAAGTATTATAAAAAGGGTGCTGTAGATGAATATCTCTACACAGGCTGGCAGACGATTGACGGTCTGACCTACTATTTTAAGAAGGATAACACCAAGGTGACGGGTGAACAGGTCATCGGAGGCGTGAAATATACATTTGACAGTGACGGAGCACTTTCGCAGGGCAACGGGACGCTTGGTATTGATGTATCGAAGTACCAGCCAAGCATCAATTGGGCATCCGTCAAAGCATCGGGTATCAGCTATGTCATTATCCGCTGCGGCTACAGAGGCTCATCAACAGGTGTACTGGTAGAGGATCCGTATTTCAGATCACATATCAAGGGCGCCAAAGCAGCAGGTCTGAAGGTTGGCGTATATTTCTTTACGACAGCTGTTACAGAAGCAGAGGCAGTAGAGGAAGCAAGTATGTGTGCTGCACTTTGCTCAGGATATGGATTGAATTATCCTGTGTTTATGGACTGCGAGAGCAGTGGCAGAGCAGGGTATATGAGTATGTCAGCAGCACAGAGAACATCCGTGATCAAGGCATTTTGCTCAACAATTCGTTCAGCAGGCTATACACCGGGCGTTTATGCAAATAAAACATGGTTATCAAGCTATATGAATGCGTCAGAACTCAGTGGCTACAAGATCTGGCTGGCACAATACAATTCACAGGTTACCTACAAAGGACGCTACGACCTCTGGCAGTTCACCTCCAAAGGCTCCGTCAACGGAATCAGTGGCAACGTGGATATGAACCAAAGCTATTTAGGGTACTAAAGGGACGGCAGCCCGAATGGGCATCGTTTGCGCGCAGCGCAATCTGATATGAACCAATCGTACCTCGGATACTAAAGGGACGGCAGCCCGAATGGGCAATAGAAAAAACTTTTTTAGGAGCGTAAGGAAAATGGGAAAAATTACAGTGGAGACTTGTCACATTGAAGGACTAAAGGTGATCACACCTACCGTATTTGGTGACAAGCGGGGATATTTCATGGAGACGTACAACTACAACGATTTCAAAGAGGCAGGAATCGATATGGAGTTTGTACAGGACAATCAGTCGGCCTCCAAGAAAGGAGTACTTCGTGGTCTTCACTTTCAGATCCATTTTCCGCAGGATAAACTGGTACGTGTCATCAAAGGTGAAGTATTTGATGTTGTAGTAGATATGCGGGAAGGATCTAAGACATACGGTAAGTGGTTTGGTGTCAGACTGTCAGAAGAAAATAAAAAGATGTTCTTCATTCCCAAAGGCTTTGCACATGGCTTTCTGGTATTATCTGATTATGCCGAGTTTGTGTACAAATGCACAGATTTCTACCACCCGAATGATGAGGGCGGAGTCATCTGGAATGATGAGGAGATTGGAATCGAATGGCCGATTGAAGAGGGAATGGAACTCACGATATCCGACAAAGACACTAAATGGGGTAAACTTTCATGTCTAAAAAAGCAAGAATCATAAGCGTTGTTTCAGTGTTTGTAGCAGCACTGAATCTGTATATCATTCTGCACCACAATCCTCTTGCGGTGCAGAGCCAGGAAACGATCAAGAAGGTGATTGCGTGTATGATTCTAAACGCAATCTATGTTCTGTTTCTGATTCTTTATGAAAAAATTGTCATACTCCCGGTAGAGCTGTATCAGAATCGCAGGCTGATCTGGAAGCTTTCAAAAAATGATTTCAAGACCCGTTATGCAGGGTCTTATCTTGGAATCGTATGGGCGTTTGTACAGCCGGTTGTGACTGTGGTCATGTACTGGTTTGTATTTGCTGTGGCGATGCCGGCCAGAGCAGTGGCAATCAAGGGAGACATTGAAGTTCCTTATATATTATGGCTGATAGCAGGCATTGTTCCGTGGTTCTTTTTTTCAGAAGCTCTTTCAAACGGAACGGGAGCTTTGCTGGAATATAATTATCTGGTCAAGAAGGTGGTATTCAAGATCAGTATTCTTCCGATCATAAAAATCATGTCTGCACTTTTCGTGCATATATTCTTTGTTGTATTTACATTGATTTTATTTTCCTGTTATGGATATTATCCGGATCTGTACACGCTGCAGGTATTTTACTATACGTTCTGTATGTTTGTATTTGTACTCGGACTTTCCTATATTACGTGTGCAATTG
Organism: bacterium; assembly: GCA_030539165.1. Classification (GTDB taxonomy): domain Bacteria; phylum Bacillota; class Clostridia; order Lachnospirales; family Lachnospiraceae; genus JAAYYM01. The sequence continues at coordinate 40,243 of JAUNSO010000021.1, read as the reverse complement.
TTGTGTTTTTCAGGGATCTGGGACAGATTATTTCCATCTGCCTGCAGGTCGGAATCTGGGCAACACCGATTTTGTGGAATATCAATACCATACCGCAGCAGCTGCGTTTCTTTTTTAAACTGAACCCGATGAACTACATAGTCGAGGGATATCGTCTGGCTCTCGTAGATAAAGCATGGTTTTGGGAGCATTTTTACTCGACGGCATATTTCTGGATACTGACGCTGACGACGTTTGCTGTCGGGGCTCTTGTGTTCAAACGTTTGAAGGTACATTTTGCAGACGTATTGTAATTACGGGTGTGACTGTGACAGTACAGCAATCCGTGTATCAGTAAGTTAATCATGACAGATCAGAGGTAAGAGATGGACAGCAACAATACAGCGATTCAAATCGAACATTTAAATAAAGTATACAAGCTCTATAACCGAAACAGGGACCGGCTCAAGGAGGCTCTTGGACTTGGTAAACATGTAAATTACAAGGAGCATTTTGCTCTGCGTGATGTCAGTCTTTCTGTTCATACAGGAGAGACGGTTGGTATCATCGGGACGAATGGCTCCGGAAAATCCACCATTCTGAAGATTATTACAGGTGTCCTGAACCCGACGAGCGGAACGGTACAGATCAATGGCAGGATATCCGCATTGCTGGAACTGGGTGCCGGTTTTAATATGGAGTTTACCGGGATAGAGAATATCTACTTGAACGGAACGATGATCGGGTTTTCAGAAGAAGAAATAGATGCAAAACTGCAGGATATTCTGGATTTTGCAGATATCGGAGAGTTTGTCAATCAGAAGGTGAAGACATATTCGAGCGGTATGTTTGTCCGTCTTGCCTTTGCGGTTGCAATCAATATTGACCCTGAGATTCTGATCGTAGATGAGGCTCTGTCGGTCGGAGATGTGTTTTTCCAGAATAAATGCTATCGTAAGTTTGAAGAGTTCAAAAAGCAGGGAAAGACAATCCTGTTTGTCAGTCATGACCTTTCCAGTATCAGTAAATACTGCGACAGAGTCATATTGCTAGAGAAGGGTGAAAAGATATCCGAAGGAGAGCCCAAAGAGATCATAGATATGTACAAAAAGGTTCTGGTCGGACAGCTGAACCAGAACTCTGACACGAATAAAAGTGTTGCCTATAACGGCGGCGGACTCTGGAAGGATCAGATGTCACTGAATCCGAATCTGGATGAATACGGAAGCGGCCTTGCGGAGTTTGAGGATTATTGTGCGATAGATGCTGATGGCTTGATTACAAACAGCATTATCAAGGGTGAGGAGTGCACGATCAAGCTGCGTGTTCGTTTCTTTGAGAAGATACAGGATCCCATATTTGCTGTTTCCTTTAAAAATATGCAGGGTACTGAGATCACGGGCACCAATACCATGTTTGAAAAGATCAATACAGGAGCACCTGAGGCCGGAGAGGTCATGGAGGCTTCCTTTACGCAGAATATAGATCTGCAGGGCGGGGAATATCTGATTTCTCTGGGGTGTGTAGGCTACAGAGAGGGAGAATTTACAGTCTATCACAGACTTTATGATGTATTCAATCTGACAGTGATCTCTTCCAAGAATTCTACAGGCTATTATGATATGAATTCAGAAGTGACAGTCAGCAAAGTGACGACCGGTTAGAAGAGAAATCCATCGGAAGGAATCAGATTATGCGCGAACAAATAGGAAAAGTGACATTAGACTACAGCAAATATCCTGGAAAGGATTATTACAGTGAAGGAATCAGCGAGGATGCTCTGCTTGAGGTAGTGGAAAAGTATGATGAATCTGAGTTTGACCATGTCATCCTGAATACACGTTCATGGCCGATGCTGTATCATTTATCAAATGTCAGAACCAATATTGTATCATGGCTGCCGATTACCAATACACAGAAGGTTCTGGAGATCGGTGCCGGCTGTGGGGCGATCACATGTGCATTATCAGATATGGCAGGGAGTGTAACGTGTATCGAACTCAGTAAGAAGCGCTCTACGATCAATGCAACACGAAACAGACATCGCAAAAATATTGAGATTTTGGTTGGCAATTTTGAAGATATCGAGCCGGAGCTGACGGAGAAATATGATTTTATCACGCTGATAGGTGTGTTTGAGTATGCCGAGAGTTATATCAATACAGTCAATCCATATGAGACATTTCTGGAGAGGATCGGAAAGCATCTGACACCTGATGGCAAGATTGTAATTGCGATTGAAAATCAATTTGGACTCAAATATTTTGCGGGCTGCAAAGAGGATCATACCGGACGTTTATATGAAGGAATAGAGGGCTACCCTGCTTCCTCCGGAGTCAAGACCTTTTCTAAGAAGCATCTGGAGGAAATCATAGCGAGTGCGGGCTATCAAAGCGAATTTTATTATCCGTATCCTGATTATAAACTGCCACACACGATTTATTCTGATGCGCATCTGCCCGGAGAGGGCGATCTGACAACGAATATCCGTAACTATGATGCAGATCGTGTGATTGCTTTTGATGAAAGCAAGGCATTTGATCAGATTATCAGAGAGGGCATGTTTCCTTATTATTCAAACTCTTATCTGGTGCTGGTATCTAAAGAAAAGTCTGTACAGAGCGAAAAAACAATTTATTCAAAGTATTCTTCAGAACGTAAGGATGAACTTTCAATCCGTACTTATATTACAGAGACTCCAGCCGGAGAACGGCATGTCTATAAGGCAGCGCTTGGACCGAAAGCCAATGCCCATATTATGAACATGTCCAATCGTTATGAAACTTTTGAGACATGCTATGAGCATTCAAAGTTAAAGCCAAACAAATGTCTGGCTCTTTTGCGTGATAATGAGACACAGTTGATTGCAGGAAAGCCGACAACAGCCAGAGCACGTATTGAACTGGAATATCTGGAGGGAATGGTATTCGAGAAATATCTGGATACTCTGCAGGACCAAAGAGAATATGACAAGATGCGGACACTGATCCTGCAATATGGTGAAGAGGTGGAGAAGACAGCATGTAAGCTGGAGTTTGAACCATCCGCAAAGCTGGAACAGGTATTTGGAAAGTGCAGTCTGCCGTCAGGCGGTGCCGCTGCCAATCCGTGTAATTTTGACCTGATATTTTCTAATATTGTTTTGATCGGTAAGGATGAAGAGCATATGACATGGAATGTCCTGGATTATGAATGGACGTTTGACTTCCTGATACCGATACAGTTCATGATCTACCGTGCACTTTTCTATTACCTGGAGAGCGAAAAGACAAAACCATTCAAGACTTATCTGAATGAGCAGGGAATTGATTTGTATGCAAGCTTTGGGATCACAGATCATAATAAGGCAATCTATGCAAAAATGGAACATCAGTTTCAGCTGTATATTATAGGAGAGAAGGCATCGTTGACTTTATTGAAAGCGATTATGCCTGCTGCCACCGTTAGTTTGCCAAAGCTTGTAGAGTCAGCCACCTATTTGAGAAATCTGCAGACGCCGAAGGTATACTATAGTGCCGGAGAGGGATTTGAAGGAAGCAATCAGATCATGACACTGGCACAGGTAGATGAAGAGGCTGAGGTATCAGTCGAGATTCCCTTGGAGAACAGAATGCGTTCTATCCGGATTGATCCGACAGAGTATCCCTGTGTGATACAGGTGAAGTCTATCAAACTGGAAACAGAAGAGGGTATACAGGAAATAGACCGATATCTGGTGAACGGATTGATGATTTCAGATAATACAATTGTTTATAATACCGATGATGCACAGATTGTGCTGAATCATTTGCCAAGAAAGGCGAAGAGCCTGCATGTAGAATACGCGGTTACCATGTTTAAACAATCATTTTTTGACCAGATCGTAAAGCAGCTGGAACATCAAAGAGAACTGGTCAGAAGAAAACAGGCTTCCTTTAAGGAGCGTGCGATGGTAAAAGTGAGATTAAAGAAGAGGGAAATGATACCGGAAGGATATTGCTACAATAAAGAAAGCGAAGAGTGACAGTATGCCAAAGTGGGGCGCCGGAACAGCCTGTCGTAAGAAATACAGATCGGAACTTTTACGGCAGACAGATGCTTATGCTGGCTGGATAGCTGAAGAGGAAGATAAAGAAATAAGTGGGAGACAGGTAATGGGTGGCCCACTTATTACTGTTGTACCCTATTTCAAAAAGAACCGGTGGAAGCAGTCTTATTCCAATCTTGAATATCTCAGAGAAGATCTGGATATTCTGGACTTTGCTCATATGAGTGGCGAGTTCATCGTATATATCAATGGTGACGGAATGCTTGAGGAGGATGCGATATCCACATTTTCGAAGTTGTTAAATCATGATTTAATCTACTGCGACGAGGACTGCATCCTGCGTGGCAGCAATACCAGACTGACGCCGTTTTTCAAACCGGATGCCTCTCCGGATACATTACAGTCCTTTTTCTATTTTGGAAATATCTTTGCGGTCAGACGCTCTTTGGCAGTCGAGATCGCAGTCATGAGATCAGGTGAAGACAGCAGCAGATTATATGATTTTGCGATGAAATATATGAAAGTGGCAGACAGGACTGCACATATTTCCAAAGTGCTCTATCATAAAATGATTGATGATATCAGCGAATCAATAACATATGGTATTGAAATAAATCACGATAAAAAGCTTGAAATGCCGAAAAGCACACCTCTAGTCTCAATGATTATCTTATCCAAGGACCATCCGGACATTTTGAGAATGTGTGTCAAAAGCATAGAAATTAAATCTAAATATAACAGAAAAGAAATTGTCATTGTAGATAACGGAAGTGCTCCGGATGTCAGACAGGAACTGGAGCAATTTGCACAGGATGGCGGTTATACCTATCTGTACCATCCGATGGATTTTAACTATTCTGTATTATGTAACATCGGAGCAGAGACTGCTCACGGAGAATATCTTTTATTTCTGAATGACGATATAGAAGCAGCAGATGAAATGTTCATTGAAAAAATGCTGTATTATGCTTGTCAGCCTCATATTGGTGCTGTCGGGGCAAAGCTGCTGTATCCGGATTCCGATATCATACAGCATGTCGGGATCACCAGCCTTGTCTGTGGGCCGTCTCATAAGCTTGCTACCTTTTCAGATCAGCAGGATTATTATTTTGGAAGGAACAGACTGGATTATAATGTACTTGCAGTGACGGGGGCCTGTATGATGGTATCCCGTGAAAAATACTTCCAAGTTGGCGGATTTAGTGATAAGATGGGAGTTAGTTATAATGATGTAGATTTATGCGTTTCTCTATATGAAGCCGGACTCTATAATGTGATATGCAATCAAACATTTCTGTACCATCATGAGTCGCTGTCCAGAGGTACGGATCTGGTGAGCGATGATAAATACAGACGTCTGATTCATGAAAGAAATATCCTTTATAGCCGTCATGAGTGGCTAAAGGCCGGAGACCCGTTTTATAATCAAAATCTGTCACAGGATACGCTGGAGTACATTCCGAATGTACCATGCAGCTATTCTGCGTTTGGATACTATAATCCGGTTAAAACTGTTCAACTAACAGACCTGCAGCCATGCAGTCAGGCACAGATGGTGATAGAGAAAACAGAGCTGATCAGAGGTTATGACGGGGAAGAGGATGACTATTACCGCATTGAGGGCTGGTCTCTTCATATGAAACGTGATAATGCATTGCTTCACAGAAGTCTTCTGCTTATTCCGACGCAGGGAGAGACATTGAAGATAGAACTCAGCAGCAGGTATCGCAAGGATGTTTCCGAGGTCTTTCCAAAGGCAAAGAACAGTGAACTGGCTGGTTTTGTTTGCAGGATCAGAAAGAAGTACCTGCAGTCGGGGATGGCCTATCAGACAGCAATACTGGCCGAGTCGCAGGTAACATCTGCAAAATATATGATATTGGGAGAGCAGTATGAACCAACAGGAAAATGAGCAGTTAACAGCATATTATAAAGATCTGTATGAGAAGGAACTGTATAAAAATGAGGAACTGACAGAAACCCTGGTTTCTATAGAAGCAAAAAATGCGGACCTGACCTATAAGCTTGATAAGATCAGAAACAGTCTGATCTGGAAATCCATTTATCCGTTTCGTCTGCTTTGGAGTCATACAAAGAATGCAATCACCCGCATAAAGCGTTATGGAAATCCCAAAAATTTTCTGCGTAAGCTTGAGAGTAAGAGAATCGAAAAAAGAGCCTATAAAAGCTATGGAACAGAGAGCCTTCCAACGCCTGAGGAGATCAGACAGCAGAAGGAGACCAATTTTCCAAGAAAGATCAAGTTCAGCATTCTGGTTCCTCTTTATAATACTCCTGAGAAGTTCCTGCGTGAGATGATAGAATCTGTGGTGGCACAGACCTATGAAAACTGGGAATTGTGTCTGGCTGACGGATCTGACGATACTCATCCGGAGGTTGGCAGGATATGTGGGGAGTATCAAAAGAAGGATTCCCGCATTTTGTATCAAAGGATCGAGAAAAATCTTGGGATATCGGGGAATACAAATGTATGCTTTTCCATGGCGACCGGAGAGTATATTGGACTTTTTGATCATGATGATCTGCTTCATCCGACGGCGCTGTATGAGTATATGAAGGTAATCTGTGAGAAGGATGCAGATTATATCTACTGCGATGAGACAACATTTCAGGGAGAGTCCATTGATCACATGGTGACCCTTCATTTTAAACCGGACTTTTCTATCGACAATCTGCGTGCTAATAATTATATCTGCCATTTTTCTGTCTTCTCTGCAGCATTATTGAAGGAGACAGGGCTGTTTCGCAGCGAATTTGACGGTAGTCAGGATCACGACATGATCCTCAGACTGACAGCTGCGGCACAGAAGATCTGCCATGTGCCCAAAATACTATATTACTGGCGCTCTCATGCCGGCAGTGTAGCATCAGATATCAATGCGAAAAGCTATGCCATTGATGCAGCAAAGGGAGCTGTAGCGGCACATTTGACAGCCTGCGGGTTTGAGGGATTTAAGATCGAGAGCAGCAGAGCCTTTGAAACAATTTTCAGAATACGCTATCGGCTGACAGATAAACCGAAGCTGTCGATAGTGATTGCAAACAAGGATCATGAGAGTGATCTTCGACGTTGTATCGATTCTATCCTGCAGAAATCCTCGTATGAGAATTTTGAAATCATCATTGTGGAAAATAACAGTACAGAAGAAGGCATCTTTGCGTATTACGAAGGAATTCAAAAGCATCCTGCCATACAGGTCGTTACATACAAGGGGGACTTTAACTATTCCGCAGTGAATAATTACGGAGCAGGCTATGCCACAGGAGAATATCTGATTTTACTAAATAATGATACAGAGATCATTACCCGTAACTGGATGGAAGAACTGTTAATGTATGCACAGCGAGAGGACATAGGCGCTGTCGGCTGTATGCTGTATTATGCAGACTACTCCATACAGCATGCAGGTATCGTACTTGGTCTGGGAGCACACAGGACAGCCGGACATACACACTATAAAATGGCAAAAGAAAATCTGGGATATATGGGAAGACTATGCTATGCCCAGAATGTATCTGCTGTGACCGGAGCCTGCATGATGACAAAAAAGGCACTGTTTGACGAAGTCGGCGGGCTGTCAGAGGAATTTGCAGTGGCACTCAATGATGTGGATTATTGTCTGCGTCTGCGTGAAAAGGGACTGTTGAATGTCTTTACTCCTTTTGCAGAGCTGTTTCACTATGAATCAGCTTCCAGAGGCTCAGATCTGGCTGACATCAATCAGAAAAATGCAGAACGCTATGAGCAGGAGGCAGAGCACTTCCGCGAGAAGTGGAAGGATGTGCTGGCAGCAGGCGATCCGTACTATAACCCCAATTTTTCACTGGACTACAGTAACTATACTTTAAAAGGCAACAATACGAAAAGCATGGTCGGATAAAATATTGAAGGAGGAAGCATGATGGATTACAAGGAACAGTACAGATTTTGGATGGAGGATGACTATTTTGACAAGGCGACAAAGAAGGAACTGGCAGATATAGAAGGAAATGACGCCGAGATACAGGATCGTTTTTATAAGGAGCTGGAGTTTGGTACAGGTGGTCTGCGTGGAGTGATCGGTGCAGGAACCAACCGCATGAATCCGTATACGGTCAGAAAAGCAACACAGGGACTTGCCAATTACATTATCAAGCAGGGAGCATCAGAAAAGGGTGTGGCAATTGCCTATGATTCCCGCTTTATGTCTCCGGAGTTTGCAGATGAAGCTGCACTGTGTCTGGCTGCAAACGGAATCAAGGCTTATGTATTTGATGCGCTGCGTCCTACACCGGAATTATCATTTGCGGTCAGAAAACTGGGCTGTACAGCCGGAATTGTAGTCACAGCCAGTCACAATCCACCTGAATATAACGGCTACAAGGTATACTGGGAAGACGGTGCACAGATTACAGCACCCAAGGATACCGACATCATTACAGAGGTGAAAAACGTAACAGATTATCATACGGTTAAGAGCATCGGCAAAGAGGAAGCAATTTCGAAACATCTTTATAATGTGATCGGCAGTGATATTGATGATGCATACATGGCAGAGCTGAAAAAGCTGATCATCCATCCGGAGATCATACAACAGGTGGCAGGTGATATCAAGATCGTTTATTCACCATTCCACGGCACGGGAAATGTACCTGTCAGACGGATTCTGTCTGAGCTTGGGTTTAAGAATGTATATGTGGTGCCGGAGCAGGAGCTGCCCGACCCGAACTTTACGACGCTGGCTTATCCGAATCCGGAAGATCCTGCCGCCTTTGAACTGGCACTGAAGCTTGCTAAGGAAAAGGATGCGGATGTGGTACTGGCCACTGATCCGGATGCAGATCGTCTCGGAATCTATGCGAAGGATGCAAAAACCGGTGAGTATGTATCATTTACAGGCAATATGTCCGGAATGCTGATTGCGGAATATATTTTACGCGAACGTCAGGCTACAGGTACACTGCCCGAAAATGCAGCGTTGATCAAGACCATTGTGACAACGAATATAGCAGACCGTCTGGCAGAGGAATACCATGTCAAGCTGATAGAGGTGCTGACAGGCTTTAAGTACATCGGAGAGCAGATCAAGCTCTTTGAGCAAAATCATACTTATCAGTATGTATTTGGTCTGGAAGAGAGCTATGGCTGTTTGGCAGGAACGCATGCAAGGGATAAGGACGCGGTGGTAGCGGTTATGTGCCTGTGTGAGGTTGCTGCATACTGCAAGAGCAAAGGCATCACACTGTGGGATCAGATGCTGAATATCTACGAGAAATATGGCTATTACAAAGAAGGTATGCATACAATTACATTGAAGGGAATCGAAGGAGCGCAACAGATCAAAGAGATTATGGAAAAGCTCCGTCAGGAGAATCCTGCACGGTTCGGTGATCTTGATGTGGTGAACTTCAAGGATTACGAGACACATCAGGTCAAGAATCTGAAGACAGGTGAATGCTCAGATACAGGTCTGCCGACCTCCAATGTATTATATTTTGAACTGGATAATGATTCATGGTGCTGTGCACGACCTTCCGGCACGGAGCCGAAAATCAAGTTCTATATGGGCATTAAGGGGACTTCGCTGCAGGATGCCGAGACAAAGCTTCAGGCATTGAAGGAAGCTGTGATAGCACTGATTTAGATATGGAGTCAGGGGACACACACATGTGGAAAAAACAATATGAGAATCAAAAGCTGTGGATACTGCTGTATATCATATTTGGCCTGTTAGCTGCTGTTTCCCTGATACAGGGATGCAGAAATGCGATTGCCGTCAGTCAGGACTTTCAATGGGATGCTGCAAAAGCATTGACGCTGCGGATCAATCCGTATATAGAATCTCTGACACCAACAGGGATTCTGGATCAATACCATTGGGAGGATTACTGTCTGCAGATGGAAGCCAATCAGTTTCCGTCACTGCTGATGCTGCTGTTCCCATATACACTGCTGGCACCTCTTGCGGCACGTTATGTATGGCTGGCATCCAATCTGCTGTTTACGGTTTTGATGATTGTACTGCTGCGTAAGACATTTTTAGCGGCACTGGATAGAAGATTATTTATACTGCTGATGCTGTTCATGATATCGGGGACACCATACCGGAATCAACTGGGTGTCGGGCAGCACACGATTTTCTCCTTTCTGTTTTTTCTGGCAGCCGTTTATTTCAGCAGACGACATGAAGAGAGTGGAAAGGCAGGCTATACAGCCGGTACGATCCTATGCCTTGCAGTCAGCTACTTTAAATACACCTTGACAGTACCGCTGGCACTGTACTTTGTATATAAACGTAAATGGAAGGAATTGATACTGTCAGTACTGATCCATGTTGGGCTGACAATATTTGCTGTATTTTGGCTGCATACCGGAATCCTTGATATGATCATACAGCCACTTCAGGTATCAAGTGCACTGGCAGCAGAGGGCGGTATCGATTTCGGGGCACTGCTGCAGGGATCACCGCTGGCATTTGTGCTGGCCGGGATCGTCATGCTCTTTTTATTCATCATGATGTTGAAGATGCCGCAGGGCGTTGATGCGCAGATCATCAGTATGCTGGTTTTATGGTCATTGATTGTTACCTATCACAGGACATACGATTTTTTTGTACTGGTGGTAGTGGCGGCTTTGTTTTGTGGGGCAGGACAAGATATCAGGCAAGGTCTGAAAAACGGTATGCTCTGTTATTATTTGATTCTGATGGTTTTGGTAAATTATGTTTTACGTATATTCAGTGAGGCTTTACCGGCATTGATCTGTGTCGGAACACTATACTATATTTTTACAATATGGGTCACGTGGATGAACATCAGGATTGGTCGGACACATCCGGAACAGGTTGCGGATAAGCGATAAATATAGAAAGAACAGGATTAAGACAAATGGATAAGAAAGCAAAAAAAGAGAAGCTGATCAAACAGATCTTAAAATTTGGAGTGGTAGGCGGACTGGCATTCCTGATTGATTTTATCGTCTATACGATTGTATTATCACTGCTTGATTGGGAATATGGATATCTGGTAGCAGGATTTGCAGGGTTTACGGTTTCACTGATCTTTAATTATCTGGCCAGCATGGCATTTGTATTTGAAAGAAAAGAGAATGCTGATAAGAAAAAGGAGTTTGCGGTGTTTTTGCTGCTGAGCCTTGTCGGCATGGGAATCAATACACTGGTACTCTGGCTTTGCGTAGATGTCATCTATGAACATGTACACTGGGTACAGACACTGACTGCAGCAATCTTTGATCTGCTGGCGGGCATTGGTATCCACATTGCGTCTGTTACAGATCTTGCGGCTTTGATTGCCAAATGCGTTGCCACAGGTGTTGTAATGGTATATAACTTTATTTCCAGAAAGATATTTCTTGAGAAGAAAGAAGATGAGCCTATTGAACAGACAGAAAATGAACTCTCAACAAAAGAATCATAAAAAAATACTCCCGATCCTTACGATATTACTGATGGCCGCTCTGATGGCGGGCTGTGATACCGGAGCAGCAGAGAGCCCGACTGCGGATACGCAGACTGTGGTCACGGAAAGCCCGACACCGGCAGCGGAAGTGACTGCAGAGGGGACAGATCCGACGACGGGCAATCTGAATGTAGTAGATGCTACTGATAAGATAGTCAGTACTGATGAGCCGCCTGTAACGGAGACACCGTCTCCGGCTCCTGTCGTGGAAGAGGAGAAGGAAGCAATCAAAAAGGATGGCAAGGTAGTCGTTGACATTATTATGTTTATGGGTCAGAGTAATATGTCCGGCTGCGGCGGAGATGCTTCACAGGCGCCGACAGTGAAACCGGGTGCAGGATATGATTTCCGTGCAATTTCTGATCCGACGAGACTGTATTCCATAGTAGAGCCATTTGGCATCAATGAGAATCAGGTCGGCGGTATTGTAGAATATCCGGGAGGTAAAAAGGGATCACTGGTGTCCGCTTTTGCCAATACCTACTATCAGGAGACAGGGGTTCCGATGATTGCCGTATCTGCATCAGCAGGTGCGACTTCAACTGAATTCTGGACCAGACAGGCAATCGTGAATGACTTTGTGGAACGTCATCAGAGAGCAAAGATCTGGCTTGAGGGTAATGACTATTATGTAAGAAATCAGTTTGTAGTCTGGCTGCAGGGTGAATCAGACGCGGATAAAGGCATTACGGCGGCACAGTATACAGAAAATATGGATAATATCATTCGTCCACTTTTTATCAACGGTATCCAGAAGGTATTCATTATCAGACCGGGCAGGACGATTGACAAAGTAAATTATTTTGACAATGTAATCAAGGCTCAGACGGAAATGTGCCGGACGAGCGGCTATTATGCGCTGGCTTCCACGATGATGTCAGGGTTTGGTACGACCTATATGGTAGATCAGTGGCACTATAATCAGACAGCCCTGAATATGCTGGGTGAAGATGCAGCAAAGAATGTTGCATACTATGCAAACAACCGCAAGGAATCCTGTATGTATGATTATAAGTATCAGAATACCTATATTCCGGATGGATTTGACTACCCGGCAGATACAGTGGTACAGCCGGTTAAGATAGAGCCATTCAAGAACTGACGGACAGGGGGATCTATATGAGAGATAAAATATTACTGTTCATACCGGGCTACAACTGCGAGAAACAGATCATACGTGTACTCGGACAGCTGGATCAGGAGACAATGCAATATTTTACGGAAATCATCATGGTCAATAACAGGAGTACCGATGACACAGAGGGGGTCGTCAAGGGGTTTATAGAGAAGCATCCCTATATCCCGATGAAACTGCTGCGTAATCAGGACAATTATGGACTTGGTGGCTCTCATAAGGTGGCTTTTGCATATGCAAAGGAACATGGATTTGATTATGTAACGGTGCTTCACGGTGATGATCAGGGTACTTTGTCAGATATACTGCCTGTATTTAAAAAAGGACTGCACAGAAAACATGACTGTATCTTAGGCGCCAGATTTATGAGAGGCTCTCGTCTGACAGGTTATTCCTTATTCAGAAGCTTTGGAAATGTGGTTTATGATTTTCTGTTTGCTGCGGTTGTAAAGCGAAAAATATATGATCTTGGCTCTGGCCTGAATGTATACAGTGTGAAGATGCTGGAGGATTCTTTTTATGAAAAGTTTCCGGATAATTTGATGTTCAACTACTGTATGATACTGGCGAGTCAGTATTGTGCACATGATATTTGCTTTTATCCGATTTCCTGGAGGGAAGATGACCAGGTATCAAACGTGAAGATGGTTAATCAGGCCGTTACGGTGCTGAAGATGCTGTATGGATACTGGCGTGATCCTATGTCGATTGCACAGGATTACAGAGAAAAGAAAATAGAGGAATATAAGGCTGAAGTGATTGCATGAATGTAGCGTATTTCTGGATGGTGCCATTGTTTCTAGCAGGATTTATCGTGGTGCATCTGGCAAAAATGATGAGACTCTATCTGATTCTCATGGAACAGAAAATTGAATTTCGGCGTTTTGTACTGACATATTTAAAGACAACCTTTGTGAATCTTGTGATTCCCTTCAAGCTGGGAGAGGTCTACAGAATATTCTGTTTTTCCCGCGAGACAAAGGTGTTTCAGATAGGTCTGTTCAGCGTGATGGTAGACCGTTTTTTTGACACGATAGCACTTTTGGTGCTTTTGATTCCGTTTGAAGTCTTTATTACCGGTGAGGTGACCTGGGTCACAGGTGTGCTGGCGGTGGCGGCGATACTGGCAGTCTTCATTTTTATTGTATTTCCCGGTATTTATACATACCTGAACCGGTATATTATTATGAATAAAACCTCTGTACGTTCTATGACAGTTCTTCGTGGGCTGGAGGTAGCTAAAACCTGGTATGATTATGTGAGAAATCTGATTTCGGGCAGATATGCTTTGATTATTTTACTGTCGTGTGCAGCATGGATAGCCGAAACAGGTGTATTATGGTGTCTGTCTTCTATGAGACATATGGCGTTTGGTGCCTCGGCATTTTCGGAGTATATTGCTGCAATTTTCATGTCGGGAACATCACAGGTGCTGACTGCCTATACATGGATCAGCGCGACGATGATAGGTGTGCTGACAGTGGTAGGATATACCATCTGTCTGATCAGACGCAGAGGTTCACAGAAACAGAAGAAACTGAAGTAAGGCGGTGCGAAACATGAAAGATATCATTATCATATATGATGACAGCCAAAAACCAAATCAGGATATCAGATGTATAACGGGTGAGAAGACGTTTGGAGATACCATCTTTAAAAGAGTCACGCTCAAAGAACGTATGGGTAAGGAATTGACACAGCTTCCGGGAGTTCGCAAATTCGTAACTGTACGAGGAACGGATGAGATCGAGGCTGCATTATCAGGACTGGATGCCAGCTTTGGCAGATGTGTGATTGTACATTTATTCTCAAATTTTGGAATATGTGACCGTGATGCACTTCGGATTCTGTTTGAAAAAGCAGGTTATATCAATGAAAACTACATTGTAGAGTGTGGCAGCAGACCTGCAATGGTGATGCTGCAAAACATCTCAGAGTATCAGGAACTGCTTGACCGCATTCCGGATACAGAAACGAATGAGTCGATGAGAGTGGCTCTGGAGGCATCCGGGTATACCAAGATGACAACAGAGGCATTTGTAGATCTTTCAGATATCCATTATTTTCGCCAGTTTATTACCGGTGGTTTTGAAGCACGTTTTTTCAATATGCTTGCCGGAGACGCGTATACCGTTACCAAACAGTCTGTGAATCAGGAAAAGCTGAAGAAAGAATACGATTACTATCAGTTTTTGCCGGATGATATGAAAATGTGGTATGTGAAGCCGTTTCATTATGAGGAAAACGAAACCAGCGCATCCTATATGATGGAACGATATCATATGACAGACATCGCTATCCGCTATGTACACGGAGCAATCGGGACAGAAGAATTCCGGGATATCATGGATAAACTGTTTTATTACCTGAAACACCGGGCGGAAAAGGAAGTATCCCGCACAGCCTATGAGGAAAATGCGGAACAGTTGTATGTAAAAAAGGTAGAAGAACGTGTTGCAGATCTGAAACAATGTCCTGCATTTGAAAGGCTTGACCGGCTCGTACAGATCGGAACAGAATTTGATGGTATTGATGCTGTCATTACCTGGTATATGCAGATTTATCGAAAAATAACAGAAAAGAAGACGTTCAGAGATGTACTGGTGGTGGGACATGGTGATCTTTGCTTTTCCAATATTCTGTACAATCAGGATGCTTCTTTACTGAAACTGATCGACCCGAGAGGTGCTTCCTGCGAAGAAGATCTGTATATGAATCCTTTTTATGATCTGGCAAAGCTGTCACATTCCGTTTGCGGCTGCTATGATTATTTCAACAGTGATCTGTTTGAGATATCATTAGAGGATGATATGCATTTTAAACTGTCGGTTATGGGTGATGCGTATAAAGAGCAGTATTGTAAGATTTTCCGTGAGTATTTACAGCAGAATCAGATTGACTATGCACTGATTCGTCTGTATGAGGCATCCCTGTTTTTGTCTATGCTGCCGCTTCATATTGACAGAGAGAAGAAGGTATTCGGATTTATACTGAATGCAATACAGATATTAAAGGAGATAGAGAATTGAACGAATATGAGGGAATGAGCTTTATATTTGATGTGGATGGTACATTATGCCCGATCAAAAAGAAAGAAGAGGCTTACGCTGACCTGATTCCGTATGAAGCAATGGTTGCAAAGCTGCGTGCGTATAAAGAAGGCGGGGCGAAGATCATATTATTTACCTCCCGTAATATGAACAGCTATAATGGCAATATTGGTTTGATCAATGCCAATACAGCCAAGGTGATGACAGCCTGGCTGGATCAATGGCAGATACCATATGACGAGATCATATACGGAAAGCCATGGCCGGGGCATAAGGGCTTCTATGTGGATGACAGGACGATAAGGCCGGATGAATTTTTAAATAAAAGTGTTGAAGAACTGGATGAAATATGCAGAAAGAGCAGGTGTGAATAAAGTAGTGACAATCGTTATTACCATGGCCGGTCTGGGCTCCAGGTTCAGAAAAGCAGGCTATACCGTACCAAAATATATGATAGAGGCACGAGGCAAGACTTTGTTTGAATGGTCGATGGAAAGTCTGGCGGGATTTGCAGATGAAGACAATCTCTATGTTTTTATTGTCAGGAGAGAGGATCAGGCCTCTGCATTTATTACAGACATATGCGGCAAAATGGGAATTGTACATACGCGTATCATTGAAATTGATGCACCTACTGACGGACAGGCAACAACTGCCATGCTGGCAAGCCATGACTGGGATGCACAGTCTTCGCTATTGATCTATAATATAGATACTTATGTAGAAGCAGGAGAAATGAATGAGAACCAGATCTCCGGAGACGGTTTCATTCCGTGCTTTCATGCAGAGGGAGAGCACTGGAGCTTCGTAAAGCTCGATGCAGAGGGTGCCGCCGTTGAGGTACGTGAGAAGCAGAGAATTTCCGACAACTGCACATTAGGAGCCTATTATTTTAAAACTTGCGCCTTGTATGAACAGCTGTATCGTGAGTATTATTCTCTTAATCAAAACCTTGAAAAAGGGGAAAAATATGTAGCACCGCTTTATAATTATCTGATTTCAAAAGGCGGAAAGGTCTTCATTTCCATTGTAGATCATGATAAAGTCCATGTGCTTGGTACACCGGAGGAGTTGCAGGTATTTATTGATGAAGAGAATTAGTGCCAGATTCAACAAACAGAATATAGAGCGAGGAATCCGTTATCTGCAGCGCAATGGGATTTCAGAGACTTTTTATAAGGCGACTGAGCGACTATCACGAGATGAGGACGAAGCCGGTTATGAAGCATGGCTCGAGACTCAGCTGCCGGATACAGAGGAACTGAAGCGGCAGAGAAATACAGAATTTAAAAAGAGATATAAAATCAGCATTTTGGTTCCGGCATATGAAACGCCGCCGGTCTTTTTAAGAGAGATGATAGAGTCAGTCATTGCACAGAGCTATACGGACTGGGAATTATGCATTGCTGACGGCAGCAGAAGCGACACTGTAAAAAACTGTGTGATGGATATGGTAGGGCGTTATTGCGCAGAAATCGGCAGCTGTCGTATTAAGTATCAGAAGCTGGATAAGAACTACGGAATATCCGTTAATTCCAATAAGGCACTTGAGATGGCAAATGGCGATTATGTAGGGCTGTTGGATCATGATGATCTGCTGGCGCCAGACGCACTTTTTGAAACAGTCAGCATACTGCAGACTGGTCTTTATGAGGAAGGCTGTATTCTAAATAACAGAATCAGTGCAGTCTATTCAGATGAAGATAAAGTAGATGGGGCAACAGGCCGTCATTTTGATCATCACAGAAAACCGGGCTTCAATCTGGATTTGTTACGGACCAATAATTATATCTGCCACTTCTTTGTGGTCAGCAGCAGTGCGGCAAAAAGGGCAGGTGGGTTCCGCACAGAGTATAATGGTGCACAGGATCACGACTTTATCCTGCGCTGTGTGGAGAATGCGCCAAAAGAAAGCATTGCACATATCCCGAAGGTGCTGTATCATTGGCGTGCCCATGAGGATTCTACGGCTGATCATCCGGAGAGCAAGCTCTATGCCTATGATGCCGGAAAACGTGCGATAGAAGCACATCTGGAGAGAATGGACATCGAGGCTCAGGTACTTTATACACCACATTTGGGATTTTTCCGGATCAAATATGCGGTTGGTGAAGAGAGGGTCGCTGTTTTGTCCAGAGAAACATGGAACGCGGTCAAGCAGAATGGGCTGGATCAGATCGAGGAAGAGTATATCATGATCATGAATAACAGTCTGCGTCCGGTGACACCGGGCTGGCAGAGAGAGCTGCTTGGTCATCTGGTTCGTGCAGATGTCGGGGCTGTGGCGGGTAAAATACTGGACAGGACAGGACATATAGAGAGCGCGGGCTATTCAAGAAATGAAGAAGGCAAACTGGTTGCCAATTTCAAGGGATTGAGCGGACATCATTCAGGATATCTGCACCGAGCCAATCTGCAGCAGGAGGTAGACGGACTGCCGCTTGACTGTATGATGATCAAGAAGCAGGCGTTAGTCAATGGTTCAGCGGGCATAGCAATGTCAAAGGATTATATTGCGGTATATGATCCGTATGCTGTATTCAGACGCTGGTGATGAGACAACTATAGATGTGATGGGAATCGAGACGATGGAAAACAAGAAGGTAACTGTAATCATACCAAATTATAACGGACAATCCTATAATGAGAAGTGTCTGGATGCTCTGCGCAGGCAGACCTGTCAGGACTTCAACACTGTGGTTGTAGACAACTGTTCCGATGATGGCAGCGCAGACTTCATAGAGGAGAAATATCCGGAAGTCAGACTGATCCGTTTATCTCAGAATTTTGGGTTTTCCAGAGCTGTCAATGAGGGAATCCGGATAGCAGATACGGAGTATATCATCCTGTTGAATAATGATACAGAGGCAACAGATACATTTGTGGAGAAGCTGCTGCAGGCGATCGAAGGAAAACCCGATGTGTTTTCAGTGGCAGCCAAGATGCTGCAAATGGCAGATCCTGAGAAGATAGACGGAGCGGGAGATCTCTATTGTGCATTCGGATGGGCTTTTGCAATCGGAAAAGGCAGAAGCAAGGAACGTTACAGCAAAGAATGCAATGTATTTTCAGCGTGTGCGGGAGCTGCCATATACAGAAGGGCTGTATTTGAGGCAATCGGATATTTTGATGAGTTTCATTTTGCATATCTGGAGGATGTAGATGTAGGATATCGTGCAAGGATCATGGGCTACCGTAACGTCTATACGCCGGATGCAGTTGTGTACCATTTTGGGAGCGGATTTTCCGGTTCCAGATACAATTCCTTCAAGATCCGTCTGGCGGCGAGAAACAGCTGGTATGTGATTTATAAAAATATGCCTTTCTGGCAGATTGTCATTAACCTTCCATTTCTGCTGTTTGGATTTGGTGTCAAAGCGATCTTCTTTATCTGTAAGGGATACGGACGAGAGTATCTGTCAGGCATGAAGAGAGGGTATCTGATGTGTACACAGGGGAAGAAATATCCCTATTCAAGCCGCCTTTTCAAGAATTATGTGAAAATACAGCTGGAGCTGTGGGTCAATATGTTCCGTAGAATTCTTGGGTAAAGTTTATAAAAATTTTATTTCTAAGAGTTGCCCTTTGACTGAAATTATTGTAATATAGAGCGATGGGCAGACATTGAAAAGGTGACCGTTTTGATAAAAGATAATCAGAGAATGTTTAACCGGTTACATGTAGTAATCGACGGAATCATAACTGCTGCGTCTTATGTACTTGCATGGTTTTTTCAGTTTGAGGTTCTTCATGGAGAGAAGGGACTTCTGGCAAGTACTTATTTTGGAGCACTTTATTTTGTGATTCCTGGTTATTTGTTTCTATATTACCAGTTTGATCTGTACAGTTCCAAGCGTGCTTCGGGGCGAAAAAGAGAGCTGTTTAATATCGTAAAGGCCAATACGTTGGGCTTGACGGTATTTATTGTGGTTTTATATGTCATCAGACAGTCTCACTTTTCCCGGTTTATGCTGTTTTATTTCTGGATTATCAATGTATTTGCAGAGACGCTTGTCCGCAATATCATCCGGTATGTACTGCGCTATATCAGACGGCGCGGTTTTAATCTGAAGTATGTATTGCTGGTTGGCTATTCCAAATCAGCAGAGGCATATATCAACAGAATCAGACTGAATCCGCAGTGGGGATATGTAGTCCGCGGCATTTTGGATGATCATATGGAAAGCGGCACGATGTACAAGGGAGTCAAGGTACTTGGACGCATCGATAACCTGTTTGTGATCCTGCCGGAGAATAAACTGGATGAGATCGCGATCACTCTGAGTCTGCAGGAGTATGGCAGACTGGAAGAGATTGTGGCCCTGTGTGAGAAATCAGGTGTGCATACAAAATTCATACCGGATTATAACGGTGTCATTCCGAACAGACCATATACAGAGGACATACAGGGACTTCCGATCATCAACATCCGTCATGTGCCGCTGAGCAATACTTGGAATATGCTGGCTAAGAGGCTGGTAGACATTGTTGGTTCCATCTGTGGTATTATTGTATCTTCACCGATCATGCTGATCGCTGCATTAGCCATCAAGCTGTCCTCCAAGGGTCCTGTTATTTTTGCACAGGAACGTGTGGGACTGCATAATAAACCTTATCAGATGTATAAATTCCGCACGATGTACATGCAGAGTGAAGAGGTGGAGGAAAAGGCGTGGACAGTCAAGGATGATCCGCGTGTGACCAAGGTTGGAAAGATACTGCGCCGGACAAGCATGGATGAGCTGCCACAGCTGTTTAATATTTTGGCAGGCAAAATGAGTCTGGTGGGACCACGTCCTGAGCGACCGTTGTTTGTAGAGAAATTTAAGGAAGAGATACCGCGCTATATGGTGAAGCATCAGGTAAGACCGGGTCTGACCGGATGGGCACAGATCAATGGACTGCGGGGAGATACTTCCATAGAGAAACGCGTAGAATATGACTTATACTATATAGAGCACTGGACGATGGGATTTGATATTAAAATCATGTTCCTGACGATATTCAGGGGATTTATCAACGAGAACGCATATTAAAAAGAACGAAATCAGTTATTAGCAGAGAGGGATTTAAAATGTCAGATTACAGGAGAGAACCAAGCTATAGAGGAGAGGAACCAAGGCGCAGAACGAGTGGAGGAAGCTCCAAGAGCAGACGTGCAAAGGCAAAAGCAAAGAGAAAGAAGAGAATTCTGCTTTTCGTACTTGAGTTTTTGGTACTTGCGATCATGATTGGTGTACTCGTGATTGTCCAAAAAATGGATAAAATAGAAAAGACCCCAATTGACGAGAAAGACATTACCATCAATGAAGAGGTTGCTGAAAAGGAAACATTGAAGGGATATAAAAATATAGCTCTGTTTGGTGTAGATGTCAGCGAGAATCATAATCTGGGCAAGGGCGCCAGAACCGATACCATCATGATTCTGAGCTTAAACGAGGATACAGGCGATGCAAGACTTGCATCTGTGTACAGAGATACTTATCTGAATGTAGGAAATGATTCTTATAATAAAGCAAATTCCGCCTATAGTAAGGGCGGTCCGGAACAGGCACTGAATATGCTGAATATGAATCTGGATCTGAATATTACAGATTATGTGACAATTGACTTCAGAGCCTTGACGGATACCATCAATGCGCTCGGCGGCATTGAAATTGATGTTCAGGAAGAGGAAATCGTCCATTTGAATAACTACCAGATTGGAACACAGGAAGTGACCGGAGGCAATATTGTTGAGGTAACACAGCCGGGTCTGCAGACACTGAACGGACTGCAGGCAACCTCTTATTGTCGTATCCGATATACAGCAGGTGATGATTTCAGACGTACAGAACGTCAGAGAGATGTTCTGAAAAAGGTAGCTGAGAAAGCAAAGAAATCTGATATCGGAACGATCAATCAGATCATCAATGATGTATTTCCGAAGATTTCAACCAGCTTTAGCAACTCGGAGATGCTGGGATATGCAGCGAACTTTGCAAAATACAATCTGGTTGATACGGTTGGCTTCCCTGTAGCAAAGGAAACCGGAACCATTGGTAAGAAGGGCAGCTGCGTAGTCCCGACAGATCTGAAAGAAAATGTCATGGTGCTGCATGGATTCCTGTTTAGTATCGATCCTACGAGCTATGAACCTTCAGATGAGGTGGTACAGATCAGTGAGCATATTAAGAGTGATACAGCCTCCTATATCAAGTAATATAGAAGCAGACAGAACGGGTGACAGAGATTGAAGATTGATGTATGCATACCGACGTATCAGCCGGATCAGAGATTTCTCGTACTGCTTGACCGGCTGGCGGCGCAGAGTATACCGGTTCATAAGGTGATACTCTATAATACAGAAGAGAAGTATTTTGAAGGCCTGGTCATAGGATCGGATTTCTATGACCGGTATAAGAATGTGGAAGTGCATCATATTTCCAGACATGAGTTTGATCACGGACATACGAGAAATGAACTGTGGCAGCACTCAGAGGCAGATATTGTGGTATTTATGACACAGGATGCAGTACCGGCGGATGAATATTTGCTGGAGCATCTGATATGCCCATTGACGGAGGGTACTGCAGATATATCATATGCCAGGCAGCTGGCAGCAGAGAATGCCGGAGCATCAGAACAGTTTACGAGAAGCTTTAATTATCCTCCGGAGAGCAGGATCAAGAGTCTTCAGGACATGGAAACACTTGGGATCAAAACATTCTTCTGCTCAAATGTCTGTGCTGCATATAAGCGGGAGACTCTGGAGCAGTATCATGGTTTTGTCAATCATACAATTTTCAATGAGGATATGATCTTTGCATCAGGTGTGATACGCAATGGCGGAAGAATCGCCTACACAGCCGATGCCCGCGTAGTGCATTCTCATAACTATACAAATCAGCAGCAATTCAGAAGGAACTTTGATTTAGCGGTATCACAGGCCAGACACCCGGATGTGTTTGAAGGTATTTCCTCCGAATCGGAGGGAATCAGGTATGTGAGAGCCGCTTATACGTATTTTAAGGAGCATAATTGCCGTATGGAGATATTCCCGTTTGTCATTGCATGTGGATACCGGTATATGGGATACCGCAAGGGAAAGAATTTCCGGAAATTATCCGATAAAGTGATTATGAAATGTACGATGAATAAAGAATACTGGAGATATTCGGTATGACACAGGAGGAATTAACATGTGCGGAATAGTAGGATATATAGGAAACAGTCAGGCAGCCCCGATCTTACTGGATGGTCTGTCCAAGCTGGAATACAGAGGTTATGATTCAGCCGGAATTGCAGTTTATGACGGCAAAGAGATTAAGATGGTCAAGGCTATGGGTCGTCTGAAGGTATTGGAGGAGCTGACACATGGCGGAGCAACACTGTCGGGAACAGTCGGAATCGGTCATACACGCTGGGCAACACACGGACAGCCGTCAGATATCAACTCTCATCCGCATTTTAATACCTCCGGTACGATTGCAGTTGTGCATAACGGAATCATAGAGAATTATCTCGCTCTTAAGGATAAGCTGCTCAGCAAAGGTTATGTTTTTAAGTCAGAAACAGATACTGAGGTGGTAGCACACCTGATTGATTATTACTATAGGGGAAACCCTCTGGAGGCCATCACGAAGGTCATGCATCGTGTGGAGGGCTCCTATGCACTGGGTATCCTTTTTTCAGAGCATCCGGATCAGATTTTTGCTGTCAGAAAGGATAGTCCTTTGATCGTAGGCAAGAGCGAAGACGGCTGTTTTATAGCGTCAGATGTTCCGGCAGTATTAAAGTATACAAGAGATGTTTATTTTATCAACAATCAGGAAGTAGTCAGATTACGTGCAGATCATATGCATTTTTATTCCGTTGATGAAGAAGAAATCCAGAAGGAATCTGTCAGGATCGATTGGGATGCTGATGCTGCTGAGAAGGGCGGCTATGAGCATTTCATGCTGAAGGAGATGTACGAGCAGCCTAAGACGATCAGAGATACCTTCAGTCCACGTGTCAAGGATGGAGAGATCGTGATTGAGGAACTGGGTATGACAGATGAGGATATCCGTTCCATCACCAAAATGCACATTGTGGCATGCGGTTCTGCTTATCACGCCGGTGTTGTAGGAAAGTATGTTATGGAAGGAATGGCAAGGATACCGGTCGAGGTGGATCTGGCATCGGAGTTCAGATATCGCAATCCGATTCTGGACAAAGGTTCCATGGTAGTTGTCATCAGCCAGTCGGGTGAAACAGCAGATACACTGGCGGCTTTACGGCAGGCTCAAAAGGAAGGCTGCAAGGTGCTGGGCATCGTGAATGTAGTCGGTTCTTCTATCGCAAGAGAAGCAGACAATGTCATGTATACATGGGCAGGACCGGAGATCGCTGTTGCAACGACCAAGGCATATTCCGCGCAGCTGATAGCGTTGTACCTGTTATCCATGAAGTTTGCACAGGTCAGAGGAAAAATCAATCAGGATCAATACAGTGAGATGCTGCGGGATCTGGAGAAGCTGCCGGAGCAGATCGAGCTGCTGCTTGCAAATAAAGGACGCATTCAGAGATTTGCAAACCGTTATGTAGGCGCAAAGGACATTTTCTTTATTGGAAGAGGAATTGACTATGCTATTTCTCTGGAGGCTTCCCTGAAACTGAAGGAGATCTCTTATATTCATTCTGAGGCGTATGCAGCCGGTGAACTAAAGCATGGTACCATTTCACTGATAGAAGAGGGAACACTTGTAGCAGCAGTGCTGACACAGGAGGATCTATATAAAAAGACAACCAGCAATATGGTCGAGGTTAAGAGCCGCGGAGCATTTCTGCTTGCGGTCACAAACGAGGGACATACAGATATTGAAGAGACCGCTGACTATGTGATCTATATACCGCAGACAAATCCGTACTTTGTCACATCACTGGCAGTGATACCGCTTCAGTTATTTGCATATTATGTATCCGTAGGCAAGGGCTGTGATGTTGACAAACCCAGAAATCTGGCAAAGTCTGTAACGGTAGAATAAACTGCTTCATACATTTTTGTTCAAACTTTTTTAAATGTTAAAACACAATTAGAACACACATGATTTGTAAGATATATTTGCAAGGGTTGGTAACCCATGCATCTATTAATCATCAGATAACTTGCGGAAGGAGTTGTTCAACATGTATGAAGAGAACCAGAATATGAATTACAACAATACTAACACGGGAAGCAGTGCTTATTCAGGCGGATATTCCTCGTATGAAATATCACCGAATAAACCAAAGGAGCCGGAAAAGAAGAAATCATCCGGATTTTTCCGGAAAGCCTTGATCTGTATGTCTTTGGGACTGATTTTCGGCGGATTTGGAGCACTTGGATTTTTTGCAGTGAACCTTGCAACAGGAACGCTGTCAGGAGAGAACGGCAAAGAGGTTGCCCAGGTACAGGAAAAGGTAACAACACAGACGACACAGACTGCACCGCAGAGTACGGCAGCTGATAACAGCAGTGATAATGAGGTGGCAAATACACTTGATCAGGAAGTAACTGTGGAAGCTATGGATGTGACTGATGTGGCAAGTGCAGTGATGCCTTCAGTTGTATCAATCGTCAATCAGTCCACGCAGGAAGCGATGACTTTCTTCGGACAGATGCAGGAATATGAAACAGAATCCAGCGGTTCCGGTATTATCGTGGGTGAGAGTGACTCAGAGATCCTGATTGCAACGAACAATCATGTGGCAGATTCAGCAGATACACTGTCCATACAGTTCATAGACGGAACGACAGCAGAGGCGAAGCTCAAAGGAGCAGATACAGACGTTGATCTTGCAGTAGTAGCAGTATCGTTAGACGATATCAGTGAAAAAACAAAGGATGCCATCAGAGTGGCAACACTTGGAGATTCAGCAGCACTGGAGGTAGGCGAACCTGCAATCGCAATCGGAAATGCACTTGGTTACGGACAGTCCGTTACGACGGGTGTCATCAGTGCTTTAGACAGAGAAATAACCATTGACAATATTACAAGAAAGCTGATCCAGACAGATGCAGCCATTAATCCGGGTAATTCAGGCGGTGCTTTGCTCAACATGAATGGAGAGGTCATCGGAATCAATTCAGCGAAGTTTTCATCCAGCATGGTAGAAGGCATGGGATATGCGATTCCAATCTCTGAGGCAAAGCCGATCATAGATGATCTGATGAATCGTGCGATCAGAGAGAAAGTCAACTTTGGTGAGGAATCCTACCTTGGTATATCAGGTGTGGATGTTACGGAACAGGTTGCACAGACATATGCAATGCCGATCGGTATCTATGTAGCACAGGCACTGGAGGGCACTGCAGCAGAAGCAGCAGGACTGCAGAAGGGCGATGTCATTACGAAGTTTGACGGACAAAAGGTAACTTCAATGACGGATCTTCAGGACATACTGGCGTACTATCCGGCAGGAACTACGGTAGATCTCGTGATCCAGAGGGTAGACGGGGATGAATATAAAGAACAGACAGTCAGTGTTACATTAGGAAGTAAGGCATCGCAATATTAGGAGGAAATACATGTCAACAGACACAGACAACAATGATATCGTAGAAGATCATCAGACAAAGGATAATGAATACGAGGATATCTGCTATCTATGTCATCGTACGGAGAGAACGGCGGGCAAGATGTTTAAGCTGCCAAACGGGATTTCTATATGTTCAGATTGTATGCATAAAACAATGGATACTATGAGCCAGATGGATTACCAGAATATTCTGAAGGACATCAGTATCAGTCAGACACCTTTGCAGTCGCCACAGGAAAAAACGGATGCGGAGGAGGAAAAGCCTGCGGAAGAAACAAAGGGAAAAGAGCAGGATAATATGAACTTTACCCGGATTCCGAATATCAGTTTTCTGAATTTATCAGACCTGCAGAATATGATGGGCAATCCAAACAGGCAGAAGATCAAGAAAAAGAAGGAACAGGCTGAGGGCGAAAAGGCAGAACCGGTCATTGATATCAGAAACATAGTCCAGCCGCATAAGATCAAGGAGCATCTTGATGAGTATATCATTGGACAGGAATATGCCAAAAAGGTCATTTCGGTTGCAATCTATAATCATTATAAGCGCGTGGCTTCAGAGACACTAAAGGACTTTCCTTTTGAGGAGAGGCTGCGGGATGTGGAGATTCAGAAGTCGAATATGCTGATGATCGGACCGACCGGCTGTGGCAAGACCTATCTTGTCAAAACACTTGCCAAATTGTTAGACGTACCGTTAGCCATTGCGGATGCGACTTCCCTGACAGAGGCAGGCTACATTGGTGATGATATTGAAAGTGTACTGTCAAAGCTGCTGGCGGCTGCTGACAATGATGTGGACAGGGCAGAACAGGGCATTATTTTCATCGATGAGATCGATAAACTGGCTAAGAAAAAGGATACTCATTCACGTGATGTCAGCGGTGAGAGTGTACAGCAGGGTCTGCTGAAGCTGCTCGAGGGCAGTGAAGTAGAAGTACCTGTGGGTGCAAGCTCTAAAAATGCAATGGTGCCCACTACCACGATTGATACGAAGAATATATTATTTATCTGCGGAGGAGCATTTCCGGATCTGGATGAAGTGATCAAGCAGAGACTGCGTAAGAAAACCTCCATCGGATTTGATGCAGAGTTAAAAGATGCTCTGGATAAGAAAAAGGATATTTTAAAAGAGGTCACGGTGGAGGACATCAAGAAGTTTGGTATGATCCCGGAGTTTGTCGGTCGTCTGCCGGTGATTTTCACACTGGAGGGACTGACGAAGGAAATGCTGGTAGAAATCCTGCGTGAACCGAAGGATGCCATTCTGAAACAATATCAGAAGCTTCTCGCCATGGATGAAGTACAGCTGGAATTTGAGGATGCGGCACTGGAGGCGATTGCTGAGAAGGCGATGGAGAAGGAAACCGGCGCCAGAGCGCTCAGGGCGATCATAGAGCAGTTTATGCTGGACATCATGTATGAAATTCCCAAGGATGACAGCATCGGCCGTGTGACCATTACAAGGGATTACATCATGGGTACAGGAGGACCGGTCATAGATCTTCGCGGCGGAAGCATGAGCTTTCATGAAAGAGATGCTTTGAAGGCCATTCCACAGAGTGCAGGGATGTAACAATCATAGTTTATATGAAAATATCAGAGTACCCCGAATACATTATTATATAATAATGATTTCGGGGTATTTTTTATGGATACTGAACTGACCGGACAGGAGAGGGAAATGTGCCGGAACAGGATCCTTTCCAATGATTACTTTGATATTATAAAGGATTTTACTGTTCCACCTGCAGAGCCAGAAAGCAGTGCAGCAGACTACTGTATAGAAACAATCACACGCGATTACGGGATCATTCATGTGGCCAGAGAAGGACTGCCGCTGCTGGATTATGTGAATTATTCCTACACCTTGATGCCGGTATTGTATACCACTGTACTGGATGGAGCTGCTGTATCAGGGACTGCTCAGCAAAGCTATGAGAGGTCACTGGAGGCAAGCGGGATACTGACCGTGCAGGGGCCTCCACTGTCTCTTACGGGAAGAGGAGTGCTGATCGGATACATTGATACAGGAATCGATTACCGGAATGCGACATTTCGCTACAGCAACGGAGATACCAGGATTGCTGCAATCTGGGATCAGAGTATACAGACAGGTACTCCTCCCGAGGGCTTTCTGTATGGAAGTGAATATCGGACAGAGGACATCAATCTGGCTCTTCAAAGCAGTGACCCCTATAGTATCGTGCCAAGCCGTGATGAAAACGGACACGGGACAGCCATAGCAGGCACTCAGGCTGCACCGGAGGCTACGATTGCAATGGTAAAGCTGAAGCCGGCAAAACCATATCTGAGGGAGTTCTATCGTGTAAGGGAGGATGCTCTGGCTTATCAGGAGACAGATGTTCTGATGGCGATTAAGTATCTGGATCTCCTTGCTGCGAGCCGTAATCAGCCTTTGGCAATCTGTTTTGGACTGGGAACGAATATGGGTGATCACTCTGGCACATCTGTGTCTTCATATTATATGAATCAGATCTCTGATAAAGAAGGTCGTGTCATTGTGGTGGCAGGAGGAAATGAAGGAAATGCAGGCCATCATTTTTACGGTGAATTGAAGAGCACACCTGAAAATGCAGAAATCAGGGTCGGTGAAAATGAAACAGGATTTATGATGGAACTGTGGGGACGAAACCCGGATGTATTCAGCATATCTGTAAAATCCCCTGGGGGTGAGGTGATTCCCAGAGTGATGCCGCAGAAACGATTCTCGGGGGAGTATGGATTTGTCTTTGAGAAAACCCGGGTCAGTATTGATTATATCCTGACTGAACGCAGTGCGGGAGATGAACTGGTCATGATCCGGTTCTTAAATCCGACACCGGGTATCTGGACCATTGGTGTGTATGGTGAGGTGGATCCGTACATTGGAGAAAATGCTTATATTTTCGGAACATATCATATATGGCTTCCTATTAGAGGATTTATATCAGACGATACGTATTTTTTGCTTCCGAATCCAGATGTTACGATTACGGAACCTGCCTACACAGAAAAGGTGATCAGCCTCAGCACCTATCAGGCGGAAAATACCAGCTTTTATATAGATTCCGGCCGAGGGTACAGTCGTGAAGGCAGGATCATTCCGGATCTCTCTGCTCCCGGAGTGGGAGTGTTGACTGCGGGTGGTGAGGGACGCATGAGGGTTACCGGTTCCAGTATGGCGGCTGGAATTACGGCAGGTGCTGCAGCCCAGTTTTTGGAGTGGGCTGTGGTACAGGGGAATATGCCGCGCATCAGGGCACAGGACATGAAGTATTATATGATCCGTGGTGCCGTTCGTGACAATCGCCTGACTTATCCCAATCGTCAGTGGGGATATGGGCGTATGAATATTCTGGGGGCTTTTGAAGCGATGCGGGGCATCTGACAGATCCGGCTGATCATTATTTTTTCATATCAGCCGGACTTTTTCTGCCAATACTCATCAGAACAGAACCGATGAAAATAAAGAGATCGGCGATATTGAAGATAATACTGCGCAGCCTTTTCCACTTTACATTAAAGCTGAAATAATCTACGACATAATGGCGGAATATGCGGTCATAGGTATTGCTGAGTGCACCTCCCAGGACAAATGCCAGTCCGGTTTTCTGCCATGTGGCGGTGCGCCGGCTGTATTTTCCGAAACAGGAAATTAAGGCAGCAACAGCAATGATCACAGTCATTCCGACTGAAATATTACGTACAAGCTTTGTATGCTGATCCAAAGCATTGAGCGTGATTCCTTTGTTATGATGCTTTCTGAGAATGATCCTGTTTTTCAGGATATAATCCTCCTGCTGCATCGAACGATGGCGTTCTATATAGTATTTGATTCCGAGATCCGTCAGCAGGATACCGAGTGCAATTCCGATATAAATCATAGATGCTCCTTGTAGGAAAACCGGGTTGATAAACTGATACCATCATTATTCTGACGCATTCAGATTCCATCGTCAAGCAAGATAAAAGAAAAAATGATAAAACATTTCTAAAATGTACTTGACACTGTGAAGAAAAGGCTATATAATTCAATTCATAATAATCCTATTGAAATGGTAGGAAATACATAAACACAAATAACAGGAGGAAAATAAGATGAGTAAAATTAAAAAAACAGCAACAGAACTAATTGGCGGGACTCCTTTACTGGAGCTGTCTAACTATGAGAAGAAGTATGAACTGCAGGCAACAATCGCAGCGAAGCTGGAGTATCTGAATCCGGCAGGCTCCGTGAAGGATCGTATCGGACTGGCAATGATTGAAGATGCAGAAAAGAAGGGTCTTCTGAAGGAAGGCGCTACGATCATCGAGCCGACATCAGGAAATACCGGTATCGGTATTGCATCCGTGGCAGCAGCAAAAGGCTATCATGCGATTATGACAATGCCGGAGACGATGAGCGTGGAAAGAAGGAATCTGTTAAAGGCCTATGGTGCCAAGGTGGTTTTGACAGACGGTTCCAAGGGAATGAAGGGTGCAATTGCAAAGGCTGAAGAGCTGCAGAAGGAGACACCTAATTCCATTATCCTCGGACAGTTTACCAATCAGGCAAATCCGGAAGCACATACAAGAACAACCGGTCCGGAGATCTGGAACGATACTGACGGCAAGGTAGATATCTTTGTAGCGGGCGTCGGTACAGGTGGTACTTTGACGGGAGTTGGCAGATATCTGAAGTCACAGAATCCTGATGTGAAGATCGTAGCGGTAGAACCGGCGGGCTCCCCGGTACTCTCCAAGGGAACAGCAGGACCTCATAAGATACAGGGAATCGGTGCAGGCTTTGTACCAGAGACATTAGACACGAAGATTTATAATGAAGTGATTACAGTCGAAAATGAGGATGCATTTGCGGCAGGCAAGGAAATCGCAGTGACAGAGGGCATTTTGGTCGGTATTTCATCAGGCGCTGCCATCTGGGCAGCAAAAGAGCTTGCAAAGAGACCTGAGAATAAAGGCAAGCTGATCGTTGCGTTGCTCCCGGACACAGGAGATCGTTATTTATCGACTCCGATGTTTACAGAGGACTGATGAATGTGGTACTATTTAATCTGAATGATAAATATTGACCAGATGATCTGCTATAGCCTGTGGCTATAGACGGTGATAGAAATGTGGTCATTTACAATAACAGATGCATTCGATAAAATAGACTGATCAGAGATGAGAAGAGGCTTTGATTAGGTACAGCATGAGGCTAAGGAGCAGTTCATGGAAAAAATGATAGAAATCAAGGATCTGGAGAAATCCTTTGCGGGAAAAGAAAATACAGTTGAAGCTCTGAAGGGAATCAACCTGACAATTATGAAGGGAGATATTTTCGGAATCATCGGTATGAGCGGCGCGGGCAAGAGTACTTTGGTGCGCTGTCTGAATTTTCTGGAACGTCCGACCAAGGGAACTGTCGTCATTGAAGGCAGGGATCTGTCGACCCTCAATGATGCAGAACTCCGCGGGCTGCGTCAGGAAGTCGCAATGATCTTTCAGCATTTTAATCTGCTGATGCAGAGGAATGTCATTGATAATATCTGCTTTCCATTAGAAATTGCAGGAATGAAAAAGAAAGATGCCCGGGAGAAGGCGAAGCAGCTGCTGCAGACAGTTGGTCTGGAGGAGAAGGCGAAGGCTTATCCGACACAGCTGTCCGGAGGCCAGAAGCAGAGAGTGGCCATCGCAAGAGCACTTGCAACACAGCCGAAGATATTACTCTGTGATGAAGCGACGAGTGCACTCGATCCGCAGACCACCAAATCCATCCTGAAGCTGCTGCAGGAGATCAACAGGGAATATGGAATTACCATCGTGATCATTACACACGAGATGAAGGTGGTCGAAGAGATTTGTTCACATGTTGCCATCATTGATGATGGTAATCTGGCAGAGGCGGGAACCGTAGAGGATGTCTTTACAAGACCACAAAGTCAGGCGGCGAAGAAGTTATTTTATCAGTCAGAACACAAATTCTCCATTATGGAGGGAAAGAGATGTATCCGTATCGTATTTCAGGAGAACTCATCCTTTGAGCCGGTCATTGCCAATATGGTTCTGGAGTGTAAAGCACCGGTCAATATATTACTGGCAGATACAAGTGATATCGGTGGTATTGCTCATGGGCAGATGATACTACAGCTGCCGGAGGATGAACTGATAGCAAACCGGATGATTGCATTTCTGCAGGGAAGAAAACTGATTGTAGAGGAGCTGAAGGATTATGTGGGATAGTACGACGATTATGATGCTGATAGAAGGTGTCGGTGCAACTCTGTATATGACCGTTACATCTACTTTGATGGCATATATATTTGGCCTTCCGCTTGGAATTATACTGGTTTTGACCAGAAAAGACGGTCTGCGTCCCAATGCAGTCGTCAATAAAGTTCTGGATTTTATCGTGAATATACTGCGTTCCGTTCCGTTTTTGATCCTGCTGATCACAGTCATTCCATTGACAATCGCCATTGTAGGCAGGAGCTATGGCTCTACCGCGACGATTGTACCGTTAACGATAGCAGCGGCGCCATTTATTGCGAGGATGGTGGAGTCATCATTACTGGAGGTGGATCCCGGCGTGATTGAGGCAGCACAGAGTATGGGCGCATCCACATGGACGATCGTATGGAAGGTACTGATCGCAGAGGCGAAAAATTCTCTGATTGTAGGAAGCACAATTGCAATCGGAACGATTCTTGGTTACAGCGCCATGGCAGGAGTCGTTGGTGGTGGCGGACTTGGTGATATTGCCATCCGTTATGGTTATTACAGATACCAGACAGATATTATGCTGGTGACGGTGATATTGCTCGTGGTACTGGTACAGATTTTACAGATGATAGGTATGCGTATTTCAAAAAAGACAGATAAGCGTATCGTATAGAGGAGGACAACATTATGAAAAAATTATTGGTAACGGCAACAGCGCTGCTTTTAGCAGTGGGAACACTGACAGGCTGTGGGGACAGAAAGCCATGTGAGGGAAAAGTAATCAAGGTGGCAGCATCTGCAACGCCTCACTCGGAAATCCTGGAGCAGGTTAAGGAGTCACTGGCAGCTGAAGGCTGGACACTTGATGTCACAGTATTTGATGATTATGTACAGCCGAATATGGTAGTCGACAGCGGAGACTTTGACGCAAACTACTTCCAGCATCAGCCGTATCTGGATGACTTTAATAAAGAGAATGGTACACAGCTTGCAACAGTAGCCAAGATACATTATGAGCCGTTTGGAATCTATCCGGGAACTTCATCAGATCTGTCAGCCATTGCAGAAGGAGCAAAGATTGCGGTACCGAATGATACGACAAACGAAGCCAGAGCGTTACTTCTTCTGGCAGACAATGGTCTGATCAGTGTAGATGAGAATGCAGGACTGACTGCAACGATTAATGATATTACAGATAATCCAAAGAATCTGGAAATCATTGAACTGGAGGCAGCTCAGGTATCCAGAGTCATCAATGAGGTGGACTTTGTAGTCCTGAACGGCAATTACGCTATGGAAGCAGGATTAAGTGTTGCAAAAGATGCGATTGCAGCGGAGTCAAGTGAATCAACAGCGGCCCAGACCTATGCAAACATTCTGGTTGTAAAAGAGGGCAATGAAAATGTTGATGGTATTCAGGCACTTGTAAAGGCTATGCAGTCTGATGCGGTAAAAGACTATATCAACAATACGTATGACGGAGCAGTTGTACCGATTTTTTAGATCACCGGAGGTGAGTAAATGAAGATTTCCACGAAGGGCAGATATGCGGTTCGTGTGATGCTAGATCTGGCGATTCACAATACAGGTGAATACATTAAGGTCAAGAACATCGCAGAGCGGCAGGAAATCTCTGAAAAATATCTGGAACAGATTATTGCAGTACTGAATAAAGCCGGCTATGTGCGCAGTGTCAGAGGCGCACAGGGCGGCTACCGTCTGTCTAAGGATCCTTCTGAGTATACGGTTGGAATGATTCTGCGTCTGACGGAGGGCGATCTGGCCCCGGTAGCCTGTCTGGCTACAAAAGAGAATGAATGTGAACGCTGTGATACATGTGAGACCCTGGCAGTGTGGAAACAGCTGCAGGATGCAATCAACAGCGTAGTGGATAACGTAACCATTGCGGATCTGCTGGAGAGACAACAAGAGAGGTTAGGAAGCTCCTATGTTATTTAATTCCGTGGCATTTGCATTTTTTATGCCGATTGTGTTTTTCATTTACTGGGCACTGCCTCATCGATACCGATGGATGGCGCTGCTTGCCGCAAACTGCTGGTTCTATATGAGCTGGGAGCCAAAGTATATCATAGTGATACTGCTGACAACAGTAGTATCTTATTTCGGTGCAATCGGGATTGAAGGTGCAAAAAATACAAGCCGTAAGAAATGGATTTTGGTTCTTGGCACTTTGGTGACGCTTTCATTTTTACTTGTTTTTAAATATACGGATTTTGCGTTAAGCTCTGTATGGAAAGTATTACAGCTGTTTGCTGTGCCGGTTCAGAAGACAACGTTAAACCTGGTCATGCCGATCGGAATATCGTTCTATACCTTCCAGATGGTAGGCTACCTTGCAGATGTGTATACAGGGAAGCTCAAGGCCGAACGTCATTTTGGACATTATGCGCTATTCGTGACCTTCTTTCCGAATATCCTGTCCGGACCGATTGAACGTGCAGCCAATATGCTGCCGCAGTTCAAGAAAGAGAAGAAGTTCCATTACGATGATGCAGCATACGGTATGCGTCTGATTTTGCTTGGATTTCTGAAGAAGCTGATCTTCGCAGATTCTATGTCGAGATATGTAGACAATGTATTCAATCATACAGAGGGGGCATCGGGTCTGGCGTTTGTGATTGCCATTATCCTGTTCACCTTTCAGATCTACTGTGACTTTTCAGGGTATTCCGATATCGCCATCGGTGTTGCGAGGCTCCTAGGTATCCGCCTGATGGATAACTTCAAGCAGCCATACTATGCGGCTTCCGTCAGAGAATTCTGGCAGAGATGGCACATCTCTCTTTCTACATGGTTCAGAGATTACGTATACATACCGCTCGGTGGTAATCGTGTATCCAAGGCAAGAAAAAACTTAAATTTACTTTTAACATTTCTCACAAGCGGTCTCTGGCATGGCGCAAACTGGACCTTTGTTCTCTGGGGAGGTATCCATGGTCTCTACCAGATCATTGAAAACACCATCAAATCCGCGTGGAAGAAAAGAAAAAAAACTACATCTGAGACATCCGCAGCCTCCCAAGGTCACTCAAAGCTTGTCCATATCGCCCAGACCATCCTGACCTTCTGTCTGGTAGCCTACGCATGGATGTTCTTTCGTGCTAATTCGATAACGGATGCAATTTATATAACGACGCATCTGTTTCAAGGCTATGATATCACCCAGGCTCTTTTGGATGCCGGCATGACCCATCTATCCATCATAAAGACTTTACTCGCGATTATTGTGTTGATGGTTTATGATTATTTCAGTCTAAAACATGATTTACTCATAAAAATTGAAAAATTAAAGCTTCCATTCAGGTGGTTGATTTATATTATTGTAACTGTACTGATTATTGTATTAAGTCTTCATAACGGAGTTAAGCAGGAGTTTATATACTTCAAGTTCTGAAAGGACACCTATGAAACGATTCCTAATAAAACTAATTGCTTTCACCCTCATAATAGCCGCCATCTTCCTGCCGGTAACCATCATTGTAGATCCCTACAATGTATTTCATTATGCCGCCCCACGAAACAATGGTGTAGAACCCAACAAGAATTTCATCAAAACAAAGTTTATCTTAAATCACAAGGATGAGTATGACTCTCTTGTATTCGGCTCCTCCCGTGCTGGCTTTTTTCACGTAGATATGCTTCCTGATGGAACCTACTATGATATGGCAAGCTCTGAGGCACTGCCGGCAGAGCATGTCCGTACCTTAAAGATTATGATCAGGAATGGATTTGTTCCGAAGAATGTTGTAGTACTTGTAGACGATATTTCCTGTTTTGTAGATCCTGCATCACATGAAAGTATATTATATCGTGTTCCGTATCCGGAGGATGATCTGTTCTCACAGATCTCATTTTATATGCGCTACTGTGATCTGCTGACTACATTTGAAGCCTTTGATGTGATCAATAAACATCAGGATACAGACCCTGAATATACAAAACGGTTTCAGACAACGGGAACTGAAAATCTGAACATTGCCCCGGAATTTGATGGTACGATGAACGGGACACCGGCAGTCGGATACTGGGCTGATTATTACAGTCTCAGAACAGAAGAAGCAATTGCGGACATGCAGGAATTGATAGATCTGTGTAAAGATAATAATATTAACCTGAAGATTCTGACCAATCCACTATATTATCTGACGTATGAAAAGGCTGTGGAGAATGGCTATTTGGATTTTCTTGAGGAACTGTCCAAGATCACCGATTTCTATAATTTCAGTAGTATCAGTTCTGTTACAACGGCAAATGGCTGTTATTATGAGACAAGTCACTTTACACCGCAGGTTGGTATCTGGATGATCGGAGCGGTTTATGAGGACAATATTGATAAGCCAGTGAAGGATCAGGGATTTGGAGTTCATGTGACAAAAGAGAATCGGGAGGAGTTCATACAATTCTTGCGTGATCAGGCTGTAGAGAACGGGATTACGCCTTACGAGGAGGCAGAATGAAAAGAAAAGAATTCATTTGCCTTGTGCCGATGCCGTTTTTACTCAGTATATTGATGCAGGCAGCAATAGCAGCGATGATGAATATGCTGCATATGTCTGACTGGTTCAGTAATGGGGCAACCTACAGTGCATTTTCAAGACTGGTGACAGGGTTCTCCTATGTGATTTGTTTTGGATGCTGGTATTATTATGTATTTGGAAGAAATCGCAGAATATCCTATAAACGGATTTTTACGGTCAATCATATCTTTTTATTATTAGCCATAGCAATCTGCGGGCAGGTAACCATCAGCTTTCTGCTGACTATGGTTCTCCCATTGATTGCAGGGGCTGCAGAGCATTATCAGGCAACAGTAGGGACACTATTTGAGATGTCTCCGCTTACCCTTCTGTATGTGGTGATCCTGTCACCTCTAGGAGAGGAGTGTATCTTCCGTGGATTGACACTGCAGTTTGGAAGACGTGCGATGCCTGCTTTACTTGCAAACATGATACAGGCTGTTCTTTTTGGACTGTATCACTGGAATCTGGTGCAGGGAATCTATGCATTTGTAATGGGATTTGTATTTGGATTTGTCGTAATCAAGCTGGGTTCTTTATGGACAGCGATTATCATGCATGTTGTGCTGAATGCAGTCGGGCTGTGGATGAATGCCTGTCTGAATCCTGATCTCTCAGCTGTGACCGGAATCGTCATTTGTCTGTTCAGTCTGGCCATTGTCGGACTTTCACTCTATTTGCTGCCGACGCTGAAGCCGGAAGTCATGGAGTGATCAATATGATTCATATAGAGGCTGACAAGGTCGATATTGGAGTTGGCATAAAGCATACGGGCACCCACTGCATCTTCAATTTCATTGAAGACAGGGTGTCCTTTATCATATATAAAATCAATTCCGATACAGTCAAAGGGCAGGAGTGGAATGATG
Organism: bacterium; assembly: GCA_030539165.1. Taxonomy (GTDB): domain Bacteria; phylum Bacillota; class Clostridia; order Lachnospirales; family Lachnospiraceae; genus JAAYYM01. The sequence goes on along the minus strand of JAUNSO010000021.1, from coordinate 2,417 downwards.
CGCTGGACAAGAGTCTCCTCCTCATCTGTTAAGGTGTGAAGTGCAGCAGCATGTCCGAGAGAGTAATTACTGCGGATATCGATGTAGCTGTGATCCGGTATAGAGGAAGTGAAATTGCTTCCCTCAGTCAGATGAAGATTTTGCAGGAAAGATTCATCATATGTTGAGCGCATGACAGATGCAATGATTTTTCCACCAAGTACATAGACCCGCAGATCTTTTCCGATATCGGAAGCACATCGCTGCAGTACATATCCGGGATGTTCTCTATATCGTTCCTTGATCTTCTGAAGGTGTTCTGCCAGTTCTTTTTTGCTGCCGACAAGAGTCACCAAATCGCCGCCATGTCCACAGGCCGGCTTTACAACAAAGGGATATTCCCAGTCTGTGACTGTCTGGATATCATAGGCTGTCTCCATAAAAGAAATTCCGTGCTTTCTCAGAAATTCATAGGTTTTTCGTTTGTCATTGCAGAGATCCGTCACAATGGCCGGATTAAAGACACGCACACCCCGTTCCTCCAGCCATTTCGCGAGTATTGTATTGCGTGAGCGGTTGATTACGAAGCTGGGGAGACTGACAGAGGTCAATGACAATGGAGTCGGGATCAATGACGACGAAGTCGGAGCCGTTGAGACCTGATGCAGAGAAAAACCGGGAATACAGGAAGCATTCTGCACATAAATAAGTGCCAGTTCAGTCTGATGATGAGCTGCCGCTATAGTAAACATTCTAATGTACTCCTGATTTTTGAAAGCATCCGCTTTTTCATATACAATCCAACCGGTCATAAATCTAATTCACACTTTCGTTTATGTTGATTCTGTGGTTCTCTGAAAATGACTATCAATCGCATTTTCATTATATACCATTTCTGTCATATCTCAATCAATTGTTTATATTACAGATTCACAGTATCATAAAATGACTTGACAATCTAACATTTGTCAGGCATAATGAAACTAACAAACGTTAGGCAATGAAATAACTATGTAAATACAATATTATGACATATGCAAAATGTAATATTTATCGTGGTCAGTCATTCAGAAGTCAGTGGAGAAAGGAATTTGTAAGTATGAAAATTGTAGTTATTAACGGACAGAATCATAAAGGCAGTACGTACCATATCGGAAAGCTGCTGACGGAAAGTATTTCGGGAGAGCATGAGGTTCAGGAGTTTTTCCTGCCAAGGGATCTGAATCATTTCTGCCTGGGATGCTATACCTGTATCGAGGATGGAACGAAGTGTCCGTTTTATGAGGAGAAGAACAAAATCATGCAAGCAGTGGAGGCAGCAGATCTGCTGATTTTTACAACGCCAAACTATTGTATGGCACCGTCTGCCCCAATGAAGGCATTTATGGACCTGACCTTTACTTATTGGATCTCACATAAGCCACATGAATGTATGTATACCAAGAAGGCAGTCGTTATTTCCACTACAGCAGGCGCAGGGGCTGGAGCAGCAGTAAAGCCTGTTAAGACAATGTTGTCTTATTGGGGAGTGCCTGTCATTAAGACCTATGCAATCGGCGTTCAGGCAATGAACTGGCAGGGAGTCAACTTGAAGAAAAAAGCAAAGATTGAAAAGGATATGAGACGGCTTGCAGGGAGTCTTACTCCTTTGCATAAACCGAAGGTCCTTCTGTCACATCGGTTTATGTTCAATATGATGCGGTTGATGTTCAAAGGACATATGGGCAGCGGTGAGACAGAAAGAAAGTACTGGGAAGACCATGGCTGGCTCGGAAAGGGGCGTCCATGGAAGAAATCATGACAACCAGAGAGAAGATCATACATGAGTCACTCAGACTATTCTCAGAGAGAGGATACAATGGGGTATCCATGAGAGAGATTGCTGCTGCAGTCGGCATACAGGGAGCCTCTCTCTATCATCATTTCAAGGGAAAGGAAGATATTTTCAAGGAAATTTTTCAGGAAATGACAAAGCATTATGACAGGTTTGCAGAAAAAATGGCGCTTCCGAACGAAGCCGGCACAGAGGCGACCGAAGCATATCTTCAGATGGACGAGCCGATGCTTCTGCAGATGACGGAAGCCATTTTCTCTTTCTTCACACAAGATCAGTTTGTAGTGATGTTTCGCAGACTGATCCTGTCCGAACAGAATCAATCGGCAATCGCGGCAGACTGCCTGAGAGAATATTATATCAATGCTCCCTTGCAGTTCCAGACCAGTATCCTGCGTGGAATGCTGCAAAGCGGAGCCTTTTGCGAGGCCGATGCCGAGACGATGGCCCTGCATTTTTACAGCCCCTTATTCTTCACTCTATACCAATATGACCTTGGAGCCGACCATCAGACCTGTGTAGAGCAGCTAAAAAAGCATGTTCATTGGTTTTGCAAGATTTATAAACAGGATGTGGATGTACTTCCTACTATGGCGGAAACCGG
>JAUNSO010000002.1:151042-153714 GCA_030539165.1 bacterium | reverse complement strand
AAAAGTGATTGCACAGATCTATCAAAATACACTATAATAGAAAGGAAGACAAATGAGAGAAACTTATTTGGCAAAAGCCATCAGTGCCACCGAAGGTGTAAGCACAGAGTACGATAAGAATGTTAAGTTCTTATTGTCAGATCGACAGATCCTGGCTTACATCATTAAATATTCCGTGACGGAATTTATGGGCATGAGTATCAAAGCTATCATGAGCTGTATCGGAGATGACATCGAGGTCGCGACGAAATCCACCGAGCCCGGGCTCACAAATCTGGGAAAGATTACAGGAACCGCTACAGAATGTACGATCCCAAATGAAGGAAGTAATACGTTTGACATCCGGTTCAGCGTGTATTCACCAAATGGTGAGTACAAATTTCTAATCAATGTTGAGGCTCAAAAGCACTCCTACGCCTCAAAGCTCGGTTACCACCTGAAAAACAGAGTCGTATTTTATCTGGCACGAATGATATCCGCACAAAAAGAAACAGAATTCATCAATGACAATTATGATGATATGAAGAAATCGATCAGCATATGGCTCTGTATGAACAGCAAGAAGAACGAGGATTCAATTGAAGAAATCTACCTCGACAAAAGAACCCTGTTCGGTAATCCGCCGGAATATGAATGTCCGGATCTGATGCGCGGTATCATCATCCGGTTACGCAGCAGAGAAGATGTCCAGGAGTCAAAAAATCAGCTCATAGCAATGTTAGAAACGTTATTGTCAAAGCAAAGTGCTGAAACAAAGAAGAATATTATATCACAGAAATATGGTCTGATCATATCAACCGATTTGGAGAGGAGGATCAATACTATGTGTAACCTAAGTGAAGTGATATTAGAAGACGCCCTTCGGGAGGGGCTTGAAAAAGGACTTGAAGAAGGTCGTGAAAAGGAACGTTGTAAAATAATTCTCAATATGTTAAAGAAAAACACTTCCTATGAGCAGATATCCGAGTTCCTTGAACTTCCGATTGATGAAATCAAGAAAATTGAAAAGAGGCTATCACCATAATGAAAAAAAGGATTGTACTGGCTTTCACACTTTTATGCTTAAGTTGTATCTGCCTATCAGCCGGATGCACCGGAAGCACCGGCAGGTCGGATGTCACGCCAACACCGGCAATCACTACTGCCACACCAGAGCCGACTGTAACACCTGCAGGACCTGCTACTTCGGCAGTTGAAACACGATTAATATCCATCAAAGTCATCAATCTCAGTAGCATGGACGCCGGTATGTTCTCCATCATCGATCCGGTACTGAATACTCAGACAGATGTAAACAAACTTGCGGCAAACGGAACACTTTCTTTTGACTGCAACTGGCCAATCACAGTCAAGGACTTTAATTGGGCACTGTATGACACCAAAGGGGAGCTGCTTCTCGAATCCACCACCGATCTCACAGAATGTGAAAATTCTTTATCCATTCTTCTCTCAGGTGAAGAAACGATCGATGATGTGGATGTTCTATTTGATTAAATCAAGTATATACTGACAGGTACATAGTAAAAGGATTACCACCTAACAAATCATTATGGTGGTAATCCTTTTTACTACTCTGTATCTTTTTTACTTCTTCTACTTCTCTTCTTTACTTTCTGTAGTCTCTGCTACCATTGCTTTTTTCTTACTCTGATGTCTTCTGTATGCCTCAGCTCCTGTAGTTCCAAGCAGTGCTACGAGAAGCAGCCACAACCAGTTTGCCTTGCTCTGGTCAAAGTCATCTGCAAGAGGCACTTCTGTATCATCAATATCAGTCAGTTTTTCTGAACGGGTCTTTGTATTACCAGGATCTACTGTCGGTGCTGCAAGAGGTACTTCCGCATCCGGAATTACCACACCTGCATCAGCTATTGCGCCTGCTGCTGCATCTACTACTGCGCCTGCTGCTCCAACTCCTGCTCCAGCTACCACTCCAGCCGCTCCTGCTGTCAGTGATGGTATCGTTGCTAACGGTACTGCCGGTGCTGTCAAAGTAGCCACAGTAGGTGTTGTTCCACCAGGAGTAGTCGGTGTTCCCGGATCTGGTTCACCAGCCGGTGTCGACGGAGGTGTCAGTCTGTTAAGTGTTGCGCTCAATGCTTCTTCCGCATCGCCGAGAGATCCTTGAATTGCAACTAAGTTGTTAGCTGCAGCAAGTAAATTGCGAAGACTTAATATTAATTGTTCCTGATATAGCAACTTGCCTTCTTCCTGATCTTTCTCAGCTTCCTCAGGATAGTCTGATAAAACATTTTCAAGTCTTTCAATCAATTCAGCTGTCGTCAATTCAGACAAATTAATTTCGCTAAGTGAGAAAAGTCTTGTATCTCTTACAGGTAATTTATTAATCTCATCTGACATAGTCTTAACTGCTGCAAGCGCTGTATTATAGGTCGTAACAGCATTTGCGGCCTGAGTTGCAAGATTGTCGTAATTAGCCTTGAGGTCCTGAGCTTTCTTAATTTCTGCATTAAGTCCCCAATCGTTTGCTGTTACAGTATGATATTTTTTATCAGTATTACTCTTAAATTTCGTATCTGTGTCAAAGACCGTCATGATACTTTCATGTTTTTCACCTTTTTCAGTATAATCATAATAAAGCTTATTCTGAATGACACTTCCGGTTAATTTAGAAACATCATCTGCTGAATAGGTTGTCTTTGATGTTTCTACTG
>JAUNSO010000002.1:147321-150942 GCA_030539165.1 bacterium | reverse complement strand
GTCTTCTGCTTATAAACAACCGTTGTAGCGCCCTGAGTAACTGTTTTGACAAGAACCCCGTTCTTTTCATCATAAACATAAGATACCTGTTCGGTATTCTCTACAAGTTCTTCAATTCTGGTCTGAGTGGTAGCATCATTATCGTTATCCGGAAGCACTGTTCCAACACCTACGAGTGATTCTGTATGACCCTCTGCTCCTTCTTTAATCTGAACGTAGCAGTCAGGATCTGTATCGGCATCACTCGTTGAATCCGCTTCTACGACAGAGCTGTCGATTGTAACCTTCTTGCCATTTTCATCAGCATATTCATCGAAGCCATCAAATTCTATTTTTGCACCATCGATTTCCTGGGCTCTCTTTTCAAAGATAACTATCTCCGTACCATTTTTTCCATCAAGCAGTTTATAATTAAAGCAATATCTTACATCACCAATTTTGATATAATGATATGTTTTTGTATTGTCTGTTTTGCCGTTTTTGTCTTTACCGGATACCGTAATAATATCCTTTGGAGTCAAATCGGCCAGCTGTTGAGAAGTCACTCCTTCCAGTCCAGCCTTTGGAAGATAATAGTATACCATGATCTTCTTGAAGGTCTCTCTCAAGCCATCAGCGCCCTGCCAATTGACTCCGGAATCATTTTGATTCTTATCAATTAATCTTGCAACCTCAAGCATATTCTGTGCATTCTGATTCAGATTTGCCGCTGCATCATCAGCAGCCTTCTTCAATTCATCTAACTTTGCCTTTGCATCCGCTAACGTGCCCTTCGCAATTACATTTCCATCCTGATCAGTCTTAACTATTCCATCGTCGTTAAGTTCTACGAGCATACCTGCGCCAGTCTTTGCAGCATCCACTTCTGTATTATAAGCCTTTTCATACTGCTCAAGGTCTGCCTTAAGCTTTTCGTATTCTGCTTTTTTCGAATTGTACTCAGCAAGCTGTGTATCAAAGTTCGTATTTGCTGCTGCAGCAGCCTGCACCAAAGCATCATATGCCGCCTGTACGCCGGCTGTAGTCGTTGCATTCTGAATTGTGTCAACGCCCGCCTGAATGTTCGCTGCTGTTTGTCCTGTTGCCTGATTTAAGTCTGCAGCAACGTTTCCAAGCTCTGTTGTTTTCGTCCCAGCAGCGGATTCAGCTCCATTGGCGGCTGCATCAAAAAGTTCCGCATCACCAAGATCATCTTTGATTCCTTCCGTCCCTGTAATGACTCCACTGGGAGTCGTTAAATCACCTTTATTATCTGTAGAGCCAGTAATCAGATCGGCTTTTCCTTCCAGAACATCTGTGTATGTTTCACCAGGAACTGTGGAACCAAGAACCTCAAGTGTATCATCGTGTTTTAAGCCGGCATTATCTACTGCTTCAGCTGCTTCATTAACACTCGTTATTGTATCCTGCTTATGATTACTTTCAAAAACGTTATCAACTGCTCCTGCTGCATTTTCTGCCGCTGTCTGTGCTCCGTCCGCAACATTAGTAGCCTGTGTACTTGTTTCTACAACAGGTTCCGGATTAGCTGTTGTATTTTCGTCTGGGTTATCAGCAGCAATTACATCAACTGGCGTTGATGTCACTGCTATCATAGCTGATAAGCCAATTGAAATCGCCTGTAATACTTTCTTGTTTGTTGTTTTTCTTCTCATTATTCTCCTCCTGAACAAATGCTTTCATATTTAAATTATCCGATATGTTCAAATAAATATTCCAGAACATCTCCTGTAAATTTTTTTCCCTCAATGCCAATTATAAAGCTGCCATCCTCGAGCTTCTCCACTCTGTTCACAAGTGCATACATAATCAGACTCTCTGCGACAATAATGATATCCTTTCCAATAAGCTCCGGGCTATCTGCAGGAGCATGAATACCCATGCCAAGCGGGCTTACATTTTCTACATCAACAAATATCTTCTCCTGTGTATCACATACCACAATGACACTCTTTGCACTATACTCAACCCGATTGATCTTTCGTCTTTCTTCCATTGCGGAATATCCTCTCTATGCTTTTTATACATTCTTTTCTAGTATAATATTTACATACAAATAATTCAATCAATAATTGGAATTTTTTTATTTTTCTATAATGACTTTTTGGAAAATATTACGTATAATGAAAAAAATACAAATCATGTTGAATCTATGGCGGATAGTATTACAGGGAAGATGACTGCTTTACTATCAGACTCAGTGGTGATAATATAGATGATAAGAACACTTCTGCACTGGATAAGGATGATTAACACTCATGATAGATTTCACAAAAAAGAGAACGTTCAGAATCTGCCTGCTTCTGTTGCTTATGATACCCATTGCAGGCTGTGCACGTACATCATCACTGGATTTGACAAGTGATATGGCAACGCAGGATTCTGTTAAAAGCCCTGTCATCACAGAGACAGTCATACCGGAGGCCTCCGCACCCAAGTCTGCTTCTGGCAAAAGCACCAAAAGCTCCGTCAGGGACAATACACCGGTCGTACTGGTTCCTCAGGCAACAGGAACCGTTATATACAGTAATTCTACTGAGACTGCCGTGATAGATGCCTCGCAGACCGCAGACGGCTATATTATGGCTAACTATACCGGCTCGAATCCAAAGGTCAAACTACTGATTACAGGCAGCAATAACATTACCTACTCCTATGATCTTCATGGCAACGGATATGAAGCATTTCCTCTAACTTCAGGAAATGGTACATATACAGTCGCAATATATGAGCACGTAGCTGATGGCAAGTATTCTATGGCACTGTCCAAGGAAATCGAAGCCGTCATTACAAATGAATTTCATCCGTATTTATACCCGAACCAATATGTAAATTTCGATCGTTCTACAAAAGCTGTCGCACTTGCTGCAGATCTGACTGCTGAATCTACAACAGATCTGGATGCTGTCGGCAGTATATATAATTATGTTATTTCACACATTTCTTATGACCATGATAAAGCTAAGAATGTACAGAAGGGCTACCTCCCAAATGTCGACGAAACTCTCGCCGCAGGAAAGGGCATCTGCTTTGATTATGCTGCAGTTATGGCATCCATGCTTCGTTCTCAGCGTATCCCTACACGGTTGGAGATTGGTTACGCCGGCGACAGCTACCATGCCTGGATCAGCACTTATATCACAGATATCGGCTGGGTCAATGGTATCATAGAATTTGACGGCAAAAGCTGGACACTGATGGATCCGACCTTCGCTGCCAGCAGCAGTGAAAAAGCGCTTAAGAAATTCATCGGTGACGGAACAAACTACGTCACCGAGTATGTTTATTAATACAGTAAGAAACTTCATTGATTCCCGAGGACGAGGAGATAAGACTATGCCAAAAATGTTAACCAACAGAGAGTTATCATCTTTTTTTGATCAGATCGCCATGATCCTGAACGCAGGTATTTCCCCTATGGAAGGCATATCGATTATGCTGGAGGATACCACATCTGCCGAAGGACAGGAAATCCTGGGCAGGATCGCCGAACAGGTGGATGACGGTCAGAGCTTTCATACCAGCATCTCAGCCGCAGGGGTATTTCCCAAGTATGCGTTAGACATGATCGAGATTGGTGAACAGTCCGGCCGGCTGGAGGAGGTCATGCGTTCTCTTTCA
>JAUNSO010000002.1:81497-147221 GCA_030539165.1 bacterium | reverse complement strand
TGGAAATGGTCAGCCGTCTCGTAGACAATTCTGTTATGCAGAAGAAAATCAACAGCTGCCGCACCTATATATCCGAGGGTACCGGATTTGCTGAGGCACTTGTCAAGGTCGGTATCTTCTCCAGCCTGTATTCCCGTATGATCACGATCGGATACAAGACCGGTTCCGTAGAACACGTAATGTCCAAGATAGCCTCCGGGTACGAGGAAGAGGTTGATACCAGAATGAGTCATCTCATTTCCATACTTGAACCCACCCTGGTCATCATCCTTTCTATTATTGTATGTATGATTCTGTTATCTGTGATGCTGCCGCTTATGGCAGTCATCAGCGGTATGTAAAGGAGTTTTTCATGAATCGCTTTGAAAGACCTGGCCTGAAGAAAAGAATACTGGATTCCGTCAGTCTGCCTATCATTACCTTTATTGTGATACTGGCTTTGTTTCTGTACGGTATTTCTGCTATTTCCGGTACTGCGGCCGGTGAAGAAAAACGCAATCTGGAAAATGCACTGGAGCGGGATATCGTACACTGCTATGCAGTAGAAGGTGTCTATCCTCCTACGCTGGACTACATCGAGCAAAACTATGGTCTCACATATGATACAGACCAGTTCATGATAGACTATCAAGTCATCGGTTCCAACCTGATGCCTCATTTTACTGTTATTGAAAGGAATCAGCTATGAATATCAGACGTACAGGCAGACACACAGTTGATATTTTATTTATCCTGACGCTCTTTGGTGCTTTTATCGTATCAGCACTTTTGATTGTTGTGCTTGGTGCACGCGTTTATCAAAATACAGTCAATCAGGCTGAAAAAGGATTTTCCACCCGTACCTCTCTGGCCTATGTGACAGAGAAAATCCGTCAGCATGATGAGGACGGCTCTGTATCGATCACGGAAATCGAAGGACATCAGGTACTGTGCCTGTCACAGAAGTATGGCGATACCTCATATGATACATATCTCTACTATGACAATGGCTATTTAAAGGAACTGACGGTAGATGACTTTTATACCCCTTCCCTAACAGAGGGACAGGATATTATCGCTGTTACTGATTTTGAAATGCAGCGTGTGAACGATGCACTGTACAGCTTTAGGATCACGGACACTGACGGCACATCGGTCTCCTTCTATGTATCCGTCTATAGTGAGAACCGGGAGGTGAGTACACTATGACCATTGACCGGAACAAATCAAAATCCTCACTGTTTCTAATGGAAATGATCGTAACACTGCTGTTTTTCTCTGCTGCAAGTGCCATATGTGTCCAGCTCTTTGCACAGGCACACATTCTAAGCAAACAGGCCGAGGAATTAAACATGGCCGTTGCCATATCCCAGAGCTACGCTGAGGCCATGCGTGGTACAGATGGCTCGATAGAGTCCATCAGCGCTTTATTTCCGGATGCAGAACGCATCAGTGATCAAATCCTGGAACAGTACTATGATAGTGATTATCAAAAATGCCCAGCAGCTGAGGCCTGTTATGTCGTAGAGGTCACACTCTCTCCAACGAATGCCTTCCAAATCATACATACCCGTGTACTGCAGCTGGAAACCAAGGAAATCATCTATGAACTGACGGCCACCAAGTATATCAATACACCACTCAGTGCCGATTTATAAAGCCAATTATGCATGTGTTAAAAGGATAAGGATATCATGACAGAAAAAAAACGGGCTAAGGGAGTCCACATCGGTACTTCCTCTATACTGGTCATCTTCATACTGCTCAGTCTCGTGACCTTTGCATCTCTCTCATTTCTGAGTGCAAGGTCGGATTATTTACTGAGCTGTAAAATGGCATCCCGCACAACAGACTACTATGCGGCAGATACAAAATCAGCATATTATATGGCGAATGTAGAGGGACTTCTGTCCAAGCAATACAAAACATGCGGCAGTCGTGAGGAATTTGAGCAGTCACTTGACGGATTATTTTACGATAATGATGCATTTACAATAGACACGACTGTATCACCCGCCATCATCAGCTACACCATGGCAATCTCAGATACCCAGAATCTCTATGTAGAACTGGAGGTTCATTATCCAACAGAGCAGGACCGTGCCCTGTACCATATCATTACATGGCGAACCTTCTCTACAGTTGACTGGCAGCCGGATAATACACTTGACTTTACAAATCCCGTTTTAGACGAATAACCTCAGGAGGATCATAGATGGAAATCAGAGATATACTTGCAAGAATCACACAGACAGGGGCATCTGATATCTTTGTCATCGCAGGACTGCCGCTTACCTTTAAGCTGCAGGGTAAGATGCATACCTACGATGAATACAAATTAACACCACAGATGACAGCAGAGTTCATCACTAATATTTATCTGCTGGCAGAGGGACGCGATATGGATCGCTTCTATCAGACTGGAGATGATGACTTTTCCTTTGCAATTGCCGGTGTTGCAAGATACCGTGCCAATACGTTCAAGCAAAGAGGATCCCTCTCCGCTGTGATCCGTGTCATCACATATACAGTCCCACAGCCATCAGACATCGGCATTCCTGATAATATCATTGAGTTGGTTAACCGGCAAAAGGGCATGGTATTAGTCACCGGACCGGCCGGCAGCGGCAAATCAACTACATTGGCATGTATGATCGATGCGATCAATTCCCGACGTGAAGCACATATTATCACACTTGAGGATCCTCTGGAATACCTGCATATGCATAAAATGAGCATTGTCAGTCAGCGTGAGGTCAATACCGATACAGAAAGCTATCTGACCGCCCTGCGTGCATCCCTGCGTCAAAGCCCGGATGTCATACTACTAGGTGAAATGCGGGATTACGAAACCATGAACGTGGCTATGACAGCTGCAGAGACCGGGCATTTGATCCTATCCACTCTTCACACGATCGGTGCCGCCAATACCATTGACCGTATCATAGATGCCTTTCCACCGAATCAGCAGCATCAGATTGCAATCCAGCTATCCATGGTACTGCAGGCAGTCGTTTCGCAGCAGCTGATTCCCACTGAAGACGGACGTGTGGTACCTGCCTTTGAGATTATGACAATCACACCGGCAATCCGAAATATGATTCGTGAGTCCAAGATCCATCAGATTGACGGCATGATCTACTCCTCATCGGCTGGCAGCAATATGCTTGCCATGGATACCAGCCTGCTGCATTTGTATCAGAACGGTATCATATCCGAAAAGAGTGCGATGACCTATGCAACCAATCCTGATATGCTACAGAAAAAGCTCCGCGGTTAATCACCACGGAGCTTCACTTTATATCTAATGTTCTCTTTTACTCTTCTACTGTTACCATTTCCTCAGCATCTAATTCCAGCTCTGCATCCAAATCAAAATCCTCATCATCAAGAACAATATTCTCATTCTCTCCAAGCTCTTCGATTTCTTCAGGTGCAAATAATTCTTCTCCGGTATCCAGCTGTACGTTACGATAACGCTTCATACCGGTACCTGCAGGAATCAGCTTACCAATGATAACATTTTCCTTCAGTCCGATCAGCGGATCTACCTTGCCCTTGATAGCAGCCTCGGTCAGTACCTTCGTTGTCTCCTGGAAGGATGCAGCTGACAGGAACGAATTCGTTGCCAGAGAAGCCTTTGTGATTCCAAGCAGTACCTGCTTGCCTTCTGCCGGCTCCTTGCCCTCTGCGAGCAGTGCTTCATTGATGTCTTCATAGTCCAGATTGTCGATCAATGTGCCCGGAAGCAGATCTGCACCACCATTATCCTCGATACGAACCTTCTTCAGCATCTGACGTACAATAACCTCAATATGCTTATCATTGATCTCAACACCCTGCAGACGGTAAACTCTCTGAACCTCACGGATCATATAATCCTGAACGGCTCTGACACCCTTGATCTTCAGGATATCATGCGGGTTTACACTACCGTCAGTCAGCTCATCACCTGCTTCCAGTACCTGTCCGTCAGTGATCTTGGTTCTGGAACCATAAGGAATCAGATATGTCTTGCTGTCTCCCGTCTCTTCATTCGATACGGTAACCTCACGCTTCTTCTTTGTATCCTTAATGGTTGCCACACCGGCAAACTCTGAGATAATTGCAAGTCCCTTAGGCTTTCTTGCCTCAAATAACTCCTCGACACGGGGAAGACCCTGTGTGATATCGTCACCGGCAACACCACCTGTATGGAATGTACGCATGGTCAGCTGTGTACCCGGCTCACCGATGGACTGTGCTGCGATGATACCAACTGCCTCGCCGACCTGTACTGCTTCACCGGTAGCCATATTGGCACCATAGCACTTTGCACACACACCAATGTGTGACTTACATGTCAGGACAGTACGGATCTTCACCTTCTCGATCGGGTTACCCTCTGCATCTACACCAACCGTCATCAGCTTGTGTACCCGGCGGGGTGTGATCATATGGTTTGCCTTTACGATGATATTTCCGTCCTTGTCATAGAGATCCTCACAAGCATAACGGCCTGTGATACGATCTGATAATTTTTCGATTTCTTCTTTTCCGTCGGCAAATGCTTTCACATACATACCCGGAATTTCTTTGCCTTCACAGCAGTCCTTCTCACGAATGATCAGATCCTGTGATACATCAACCAGACGTCTGGTCAGGTATCCTGAATCGGCTGTACGAAGTGCTGTATCTGACAGACCCTTACGGGCACCATGTGCAGACATGAAATACTCCAGTACGTCCAGACCTTCACGGAAGTTGGACTTGATCGGCAGCTCGATGGTTCTACCAGTTGTATCTGCCATCAGTCCACGCATACCTGCCAGCTGTTTGATCTGCTGGTTAGATCCACGGGCTCCGGAATCAGCCATCATAAAGATGTTGTTATACTTATCCAGACCATCTAACAGTACCTTTGTCAGTTCCTTATCCGTCTCGTTCCATGTCTCAACAACGCCTCTGTATCGCTCTTCCTCAGTGATCAGACCACGTCTGAAGTTCTGTGTGATATGATCCACTGTATCCTGAGCCTGTTTCAGCATTTCCGGCTTCTTCTCCGGCACTGTCATATCTGAAATAGATACAGTCATAGCTGCTTTTGTTGAATACTTATAACCCATGGACTTGATATCATCCAGCACCTCTGCTGTCTTGGTCGCACCATGTGTATTGATAACGTTCTCCAGGATCTGCTTCAGACCCTTTTTGCCTACGTGGAAATCAATCTCCAGCTTTAATGCGTTTTCAGGAACACTTCTGTCTACAAAGCCCAGATCCTGAGGTAAAATCTCATTGAAGATAAAACGTCCCAGTGTAGACTCTACATTGCCAGTTACAGATTTGCCATCCGGCATGATTCTGGTTACTCTGACATGAATTCTAGAATGCAGTGTCAATGCTCCGTTCTCATATGCCAGAATTGCCTCGTTTACACTCTTAAAATACTTGCCCTCACCGAGAGATCCCGGTCTTTCCTGTGTCAGATAGTAGATACCAAGTACCATATCCTGTGAAGGAACAGCTACAGGGCCACCATCTGAAGGCTTTAACAGGTTATTGGGTGACAGCAGCAGGAATCTGCACTCTGCCTGCGCTTCCACTGAAAGAGGAAGATGCACGGCCATCTGATCACCATCGAAGTCGGCATTGTATGCTGTACATACCAAAGGATGCAGCTTGATTGCCTTACCTTCTACCAGGATCGGCTCAAATGCCTGAATACCCAGTCTGTGCAGTGTAGGTGCACGGTTCAGCATAACCGGATGCTCTTTGATGACATCCTCGAGTACATCCCATACTTCAGGACGCAGTCTCTCTACCATCTTCTTTGCATTTTTGATATTATGTGAGGTTCCGTTGGCAACAAGCTCTTTCATAACAAACGGCTTGAACAGCTCGATTGCCATTTCCTTCGGAAGACCACACTGATAAATCTTCAGTTCAGGACCTACGACGATAACGGAACGTCCTGAATAGTCAACACGCTTTCCTAACAGGTTCTGACGGAAACGTCCGCCCTTACCCTTTAACATATCCGACAGAGATTTTAATGCTCTGTTTCCCGGTCCTGTAACCGGTCTGCCGCGTCTGCCATTATCGATCAGGGCATCTACAGCCTCCTGCAGCATTCTCTTCTCATTTCTGACAATGATATCAGGTGCACCCAGCTCTAACAGTCTCTTCAGACGGTTATTTCTGTTAATGATTCTTCTGTACAGATCATTCAGGTCAGACGTAGCAAAACGTCCGCCGTCCAGCTGTACCATAGGACGCAGATCAGGAGGAATGACCGGAATCACATCCATAATCATCCACTCAGGCTGATTTCCTGAGCCTCTGAATGCCTCAACGACTTCCAGTCTCTTGATGATCTTGGCACGCTTCTGACCGGTTGAATCTGTCAGGGCTGTCTTCAGCTCTACTGACTCTCCTTCCAGATCGATTGCCTGCAGCAGCTCTTTAATCGCCTCTGCACCCATACCGACTCTGAATTTATTGCCCCAGGTCTCTCTGTTATCCTGATATTCCTTCTCTGTCAATACCTGCTTATATTTCAGATCCGTATCAGCAGGATCCAGTACGATATAATTCGCAAAGTACAATACCTTCTCGAGTGTTCTCGGAGACAGGTCAAGGATCAGTCCCATTCTGCTGGGGATACCTTTGAAATACCAAATATGTGATACAGGTGCTGCAAGCTCAATGTGACCCATACGCTCTCTACGTACGTTCGCCTTTGTGACCTCTACACCGCATCGGTCACAGACAACACCCTTATAACGAATCTTCTTGTACTTACCGCAATGGCATTCCCAGTCCTTGCTCGGTCCGAATATCTTCTCACAGAACAGACCTTCCTTTTCAGGCTTTAATGTTCTGTAATTAATGGTTTCGGGTTTTTTTACTTCTCCCCTGCTCCATTCTCTGATCTTTTCAGGTGAAGCCAACCCGATCTTGATTTCATCAAATGTCATGGGCTGATATGCTTCTTTGTTCAATTCTGGCATGTATGGCACTCCTTCCACAAGTTATTCAATCGTTATTCCTCTGAATCTTCTACGAAATCTTCTATGTCTTCTTCTACATCAAACTCGTCTTCTTCGATATCCACAAGCTCTTCATTGTCGTCAAATTCCTGCGTCTTGAAGCCCCTGCGTGCAAAAGATTCGTCGTCATCATACTGTCTGGAGTCGCCTTCGATGACAGCACGTAAATCTGTTTCACCCATGTCGATCGTTTCCATGATTTCTACTTCTGTCTGATCCTCACGGAGTACTCTGACATCAAGTCCGAGTGACTGTAACTCCTTGAGCAGTACCTTGAAGGATTCCGGTATACCCGGCTCAGGGATATTGTCGCCCTTGATGATTGCCTCATATGTCTTAACACGACCGATGACATCATCTGATTTCACTGTCAGGATCTCCTGCAGTGTATAGGATGCACCATATGCCTCCAGTGCCCAAACTTCCATCTCACCAAAACGCTGTCCGCCGAACTGTGCTTTACCACCGAGAGGCTGCTGTGTAACAAGTGAGTACGGGCCTGTTGAACGTGCATGGATCTTATCATCTACCAAGTGGTGGAGTTTGAGGTAATGCATGTGTCCGATAGTAACCGGGCTGTCAAAAAACTCACCCGTTCTGCCGTCACGAAGTCTTACCTTACCATCTCTGTTGATCGGAACACCCTTCCACAGATCTCTGTGGTCTCTGTTCTCTGATAAGTATTCAAATACTTCAGGAAGCAATTCCTTCTTATGTTTCTTTTCAAACTCTTTCCACTCCAGATTGACATAGTCATTTGCCAGATCCAGAGTATCCATAATATCATTTTCATTTGCTCCGTCAAATACCGGCGTAGCAATGTTAAATCCAAGTGCCTTTGCTGCCAGAGACAGATGAATCTCCAGTACCTGTCCAATGTTCATACGTGAAGGAACACCCAACGGATTCAGCACGATATCAACAGGACGGCCATTCGGCAGATATGGCATATCCTCTACCGGAAGCACACGGGAAACAACACCCTTGTTACCGTGACGGCCGGCCATCTTATCACCAACAGAGATTTTTCTCTTCTGTGCGATGTAAATACGGACTGCCTGGTTCACACCGGGTGATAACTCATCACCGTTTTCTCTTGTAAAGATCTTGGCATCTACGATGATACCATACTCACCATGAGGTACCTTTAAGGATGTATCTCTGACCTCACGAGCCTTCTCACCAAAGATAGCACGCAGCAGTCTCTCCTCTGCAGTCAGCTCTGTCTCTCCCTTAGGAGTTACCTTGCCGACCAGGATATCGCCCGCACGAACCTCAGCACCGATGCGGATGATACCTCTCTCATCCAGATCCTTCAGCGCATCTTCGCCGACACCCGGAACATCTCTGGTGATTTCCTCCGGTCCGAGCTTCGTATCACGTGCTTCTGCTTCATATTCTTCAATGTGTACAGAGGTGTAAACATCCTCCTGTACCAGTCTTTCACTTAATAACACAGCATCCTCGTAGTTGTAGCCTTCCCATGTCATGAACGCGATCAACGGATTCTTGCCGAGTGCGATCTCGCCATTTGATGTAGACGGACCGTCCGCAATGACCTGACCTGCCTCTACATGCTCACCCTTTGACACGATTGGTCTCTGGTTGTAGCAGTTGCTCTGGTTACTTCTTGAGAATTTCTGCAGATGATATACCTCTTTGGTCTTATCATCATATGTCATATGGATCTCATTTGAAACAGCTCTGTCAATGCGGCCTGCTTTCTTGGCTACCACACATACACCCGAGTCAACAGCTGCCTTCGGTTCCATACCTGTTCCGACTACCGGAGCCTCTGTCATCAGAAGCGGTACTGCCTGACGCTGCATGTTGGATCCCATCAGGGCACGGTTTGCATCATCATTTTCCAGGAAAGGAATGAGTGCTGTTGCCACAGAGAACACCATCTTAGGAGATACGTCCATGAAATCAAACATGGCCTTCTCATATTCCTGGGTCTCTTCTCTGTAACGACCGGATACCATGTTCTTAACGAAATGACCCTGCTCATCAAGTGCCTCATTTGCCTGCGCTACGTGGTAGTTATCCTCCTCGTCTGCAGTCATATAGATAACTTCCTCCGTTACGACCGGATTTTCCTTATTTGTATGGTCAATCTTTCTGTACGGAGCCTCGATAAATCCATATTCATTGATTCTTGCATAGCATGCAAGAGAGTTGATCAAACCGATGTTAGGACCTTCAGGAGTTTCGATAGGACACATTCTTCCATAGTGAGAATAGTGAACATCTCGAACCTCAAATCCGGCTCTGTCTCGTGACAGACCGCCGGGTCCCAATGCTGACAGACGTCTCTTGTGTGTCAGCTCACCCAGAGGGTTGTTCTGATCCATGAACTGTGACAGCTGTGAAGATCCGAAGAACTCCTTCACTGCAGCAGTTACCGGCTTGATATTAATCAGGGACTGCGGAGAAATACCCTCCAGATCCTGAGTTGTCATTCTCTCACGAACGACTCTCTCCAGTCTGGAAAGACCTATTCTATACTGATTCTGCAGCAGTTCACCGACAGCTCTGATTCTTCTGTTGCCCAGGTGATCGATATCATCATCCTTACCGATACCATACTCCAGATGCATATTATAGTTAATGGATGCCAGAATATCTTCCTTTGTAATATGCTTCGGAATCAATTCTGATACATTCTTGCTGATTGCCTCGCCCAGAGCATCCTGATCATCACCACACTGCTCCATTAAGGAAGCGAGTACAGGATAATAAACCAATTCTGTGATTCCAAGCTCTCTCGGCTTGCAGTCAACAAAATTCGTGATGTCTACCATCATATTAGAAAGAACCTTGACATTACGTTCTTCTGTCTGGATGTATACATAGGGAACTGCAGCATTCTGGATCTTGTCTGCCAGTTCTGCATTGACCTTGGTGCCTGCCTCTGCCAGAATCTCTCCTGTCAGTGTATCTACGACATCCTCTGCCAGAACATGATGTCTGATCCTGTTTCTGAATGCAAGCTTCTTATTAAACTTGTATCTGCCGACCTTAGCCAGATCATATCTTCTGGCATCAAAGAACATACTGGTAATCAAGCTCTCTGCACTCTCTACAGTGAGAGGCTCGCCGGGACGGATCTTTCTATACAGCTCTAACAGACCCTCCTGATAATTATCAGATGTATCCTTGCCAAGAGAAGCCATCAGCTTCGGCTCGTCGCCGAACATATCGATGATTTCCTGATTTGTACCGATACCCAGTGCCCTGATCAGGACTGTCACAGGTACCTTTCTTGTTCTATCTACACGCACATAAAATACATCATTGGAATCCGTCTCGTATTCCAACCATGCGCCTCTATTCGGGATGACTGTTGAAGAAAATAACTTCTTACCAATCTTATCATGACTGATTGCATAATAAATACCGGGTGAACGTACCAACTGGCTGACGATAACACGTTCTGCACCGTTGATCACGAATGTTCCTGTAGCCGTCATCAAAGGAAGGTCGCCCATAAATATCTCATGCTCGTTGATTTCATCCGTCTCTTTGTTGTACAGTCTGACCTTAACCTTTAAGGGAGCTGCATATGTTGCATCTCTTTCCTTACACTCTTCAATAGAATACTTGACATCCTCTTCACACAAAACAAAATCCACGAACTCAAGACTCAGATGGTCACTGTAATCCGTGATTGGAGAGATGTCTGCAAAGACTTCTTTCAGACCTTCGTCCAAGAACCATTGATAAGAGTCTTTTTGTACCTCGATGAGGTTGGGCATTTCCAGTACCTCTTTTTGTCTCGAATAACTCATACGCATGCTCTTACCGATTGTCACCGGACGTATTCTGTTTTTTTCCATTGACGTTTCACCCCGTTCTTATATGATATGCTAGCAAGCACAATACTATGGTAAATAAGCCCATGTCACCACAATAGTGCACTATCCATGATAACACAAGCTCTCTCTTTAAGTCAATCATTATTTTTCTATTTTGTCATATTTTTTTCATAGCAAAACCTCGAGCACTTTCCTGTACTCGAGGTTTATCATGCAATTAGTCTCAAACTTTTATTTAAGAGTAACCTTTGCGCCTTCTGCTTCAAGCTTAGCCTTGATGTCCTCAGCCTCATCCTTAGATGCTGCTTCTTTAACCATCTTAGGAGCTGCGTCTACAAGATCCTTAGCTTCCTTCAGTCCAAGACCTGTAGCTTCACGAACAACCTTGATAACCTTAACCTTGTTAGGGCCAACTTCTGTCAGCTCTACATCGAACTCTGTCTTCTCTTCTGCTGCTGCGCCTGCATCTCCTGCTGCTGCTGCAACTACAACGCCTGCTGCTGCAGATACGCCGAACTCTTCCTCACAAGCTTTTACTAAGTCATTTAACTCAAGAACTGTTAACTCTTTGATTGCATCAATAATTTCTGCTGATGTTAATTTAGCCATTTTTATTTACCTCCATTTGGTATGTTTATTATTTGTTTTCATTACTCTGCTGCAGGTGCTTCTGCCTCTGCTGCGGGTGCCTCTTCAGCCGGAGCTGCTTCAGCGGGGGCTGCTTCTTCTACCGGTGCTGCCTCTGCAGGTGCTGCTCCTGAAGCGCCGCCTTTTTCAGCCAGCTGGTTCATGACACGAGCAAAGTTGGTAATAGGTGACTGGATACTGCCAAGCAGCTTGGAGAGAAGTTCTTCTCTTGAAGGTACCTTTGCGATATCTGCCATTCCGTTTGCATCGTAGTAAACACCTTCAACAACGCCGCCTCTGACCTCGAGTGCAGGTACTGTCTTTGCAAACTTTGCAAGTATTCTTGCAGGTGCTGTTGCATCATCCTTTGAGATTGCGATCGCATTCGGTCCTTCCAGATACGGAAGCAGTGACTCGAAGTCAGTTCCCTTAAATGCGAAGTTCATCATGGTGTTCTTGTAAACCTTGTAGCTGATGCCTGCTGTACGAAGTTCTTTTCTTAAAGCTGTATCCTGCTCAACTGTCAGTCCACGGTAATCTACCAGAACAACTGTCTGTGCATCTTTGATCTGCTCAGAAATCTCTTCTACAACCGGTTTTTTAAGTTCTACCTTAGCCATTTTCGTTTCCTCCTTATTTATTTTCCGGAGAATTTTCAAATAAAAAACCCTCCTCCGATGACGGAAGAGGGAATAATCTCATTTTCATGAATAACTCTTCTTCCTCGGCAGGCGATATTGCTACGCTTACGCCACAATCTGTATCTGTGGCACCTGCTGTCTTCGGCATGGTCGATAACGACCTTTGTTAGAATAACACATTGTTACCGGTTCTGTCAATCATTAATTTTCCGTGTGTTGAATGCTTTCTTTCGGCGCTGAACTCTCAGGCAATACTGTTGTCAGATCCACTGGCATTTCAACTTTTTTCGCCGGAGATGTATTCTGACCGTTCTGTTTATTCTGATCCGTACCAGCCTTTGTCACATTTCCGTCTTGATCGATCAGTGCATAGTTCGAGATACCCTGCATATAGGAAATGATTCGATTCTTATCCGAAGCATCTGCAATCCTCGTCGTAAAATCCTGCTGGATACACGGCAGAAAATTTAACCTCTGAATCCGATGCTCTGAATCCAATGTCACCCTGATCAGACATGTATCAAGTGTCTTGGAATTAAACCAGAAATTTCCCAGACTATAGAACACAGGAACCTCATCGATATAATCAATACCCTGCAGACAATGTGAGTGATCACCGATAATCAGGTCTGCGCCGGCTTCTACATAGGCTGCTGCCAGATCACGCTGACTGGCTTCTACCAGATCTGTGTTCTCGCTGCCCCAATGTACATAGACAATTACAAAGTCACTGTTTTGCTCCGCTTCCTCAATTACCTTGACAAATTTCTCAGGATTCAGTGTCCTGAGCACTCCCGGAGTGGTTTCCGTCGCTTCTTTGGTATCCGGATGATCCAGTCGCTCGATCTGCGTTGCAGATACGACAGCCAGCTTCTGGTCATTGACCAGAAAGTAAACCGGTTTCATGGCCTCCTCCAGATTCTTGCCTGCTCCCACAAACGGAATCTTCTCCTCGTTCAGTATATCTACAGAGTCTTCCAGTGCCTCTGCGCCATAATCAAATGCGTGATTATTTGCCAGTGATACAACATCGACACCCATCTGTGTCAAAATTTTTACATTCTCAGGCTTAGCCCGGAATGTATAGGTCTTTTCTGCTGTCGGTGTTCCCCGGTCGCTATATGGAAACTCATTATTCAACATGAGAATATCCGCTTTCTGCATCTCCGTCATCAATTCCTCTGTAATGCAGTCATAAATACCGTTTTCCCGCGATCTAAGTGCCGTCATGTTGGAAAAATCATCATAAAAGCAGATATCACCGCCAAACGCCAGTGTAACCAGCTCCGGATTCGCAGTTTCCTTCGTGTAGATCTTGTTGACAGGATCATAGACTGTCTCTCTGACCGGTTCCGGTGTCGGAGTCGGATCAGGAGCATTCTGCGCATCCAAATAATCCTCGGTCTGATAGACAATGACCGGGGGCTCAGGTGTCGGTGCTGCTTCTGTATTCTTCTGATTTTGAAACGTGCACCCTGTTAGGAACAAGGTGCACGCTGTAATAAAAATATGTCGTTTCATCATTTTTAGTATTTTGCTGTTGAAATTTTCACTCCAGGACCCATCGTGGTTGCCAGAGAAATGCTTCTCAGGTACTGACCCTTTAATGTGCTTGGTTTAGCCTTTACAATAGCTTCCATCAATGTATTGAAGTTGTCAGTCAGCTTCTCTTCTGAGAAAGAAGCCTTTCCAAGCGGTACATGGATGATGTTGGTCTTATCCAGTCTGTACTCGATCTTACCGGCTTTAATATCATTAACAGCCTTGGTAACATCCATTGTAACTGTACCTGCCTTCGGGTTTGGCATCAGACCCTTAGGTCCGAGCACCTTACCAAGACGTCCTACAACGCCCATCATATCAGGTGTAGCAACTACTACGTCAAAATCCAGCCAGCCTTCATTCTGAATCTTCGGAATGAGCTCATCTCCTCCGACGAAATCTGCTCCTGCTGCCTCTGCCTCAGCTACCTTATCGCCCTTTGCAAATACAAGGACTCTGGTAACACGACCTGTACCGTGAGGTAATACAACTGCTCCACGGATCTGCTGCTCTGCATGTCTTCCATCGCAGCCTGTTCTTATGTGTAACTCTACTGTTTCATCAAACTTTGCTGTAGCTGACTTCTTAACCAATGCAATCGCTTCTGCAGGTTCATACTGTGTAGCACGATCAATTAATTTAGCAGCCTCACTATATTTCTTACCATGTTTCATCGCGACTACCCCCTTATTCTTCTACAGTAACGCCCATGCTGCGGGCTGTTCCTGCGATCATGCTCATTGCTGTTTCAATACTTGCTGCATTCAGATCCGGCATCTTCGTCTCTGCGATCTCACGAAGCTTGTCTTTGGATAATGTAGCTACCTTAGTCTTGTTCGGTACGCCTGAACCTGATTTGATGTTGCAAGCCTTTTTGATTAATACAGCTGCGGGCGGAGTCTTTGTTACGAAACTGAAACTTCTGTCTGCATAAACTGTGATAACAACAGGGATGATTACGTCACCCTTATCTGCTGTTCTTGCATTAAACTGCTTTGTGAAATCCACAATGTTCACACCATGCTGTCCCAGTGCAGGACCAACCGGTGGAGCCGGTGTTGCTTTGCCAGCAGGGATCTGCAGCTTAATATATCCTTCTACTTTCTTTGCCATAACGGCACCTCCTAAATAAAATGTGGTAGTGGCGGGAACCATTTCCCTCCCACTGTCCGATACATTTCCGGACTCATATTAAATCAGACCAAAGTCTGCTTTAACCTAATTCATACGATTGATCTCATCGAAACCAATCTCAACCGGTGTCTCACGTCCAAAGAGCTCGACATTGATGGTAGCCGTCTGCTTGCCCATATCCATTCTCTGAACAACTCCGATCGTATCCTTCCAAACACCGGCGATCACAGATACTGTATCGCCTTCCTTGAAGTTGATATACACATTCTCAGTCTTGATACCAAGCGGCTTCATCTCTGCATCCGTAAGCGGTACCGGTTTACTTCCCGGGCCTACGAAACCTGTGACGCCTCTCGTATTTCTGACTACATACCATGTATCATCATTCATGACCATATTGACCAGAACATATCCCGGAAACATCTTTTTCTGAACAGATTTTCTGGCACCGTTCTTTAATTCCACTACATCCTGCATAGGAACACGTACTTCCATGATCTCCTCTTCAAGATGTCTGTTCTCTATGGTCTTCTCTATATTGGCTTTTACTTTATTCTCATAGCCTGAATAGGTATGTACCACATACCAGTTTGCTTCTGCCATAAAATCATCCTCACTTATTTCTACAGTTTATAATTTCACGATAAAATCGATGCCAAACTGAAGAATGGTATCAATCACTGTAATCACCAAACCAAGTATCAGAGAGATAACCACAACTGCCGTTGTCTGCTTTGTAATGGTCTTTCTGTCTTCCCACATGATTTTCTTAAATTCGGACTTTAAGCCTTTAAACCAACTTTTCTTAGACGCTGTATCTGAAGCGCTCTTGCTAACAATATCGCTCATATCGTCACCTTTCCCGGCACATACCGCTTGTCACAAGTCAATTTATTTGGTTTCTTTGTGCAATGTGTGTGTCTTGCAGAATCTGCAATACTTCTTTGTTTCCATTCTGTCAGGATGAGTTTTCTTATCCTTAGTCGTATCATAGTTACGATTTTTGCATTCTGTACATGCAAGTGTGATTCTTGTACGCATAATATCCACCTCCGCGCGGGTAATGTAATTTTGAGCAAAAAAAAGAGACCTTTCTCTCATCTCGCTTGATTACTATACCATAGTCAATCGTTCGCGTCAACTTAAATTTTGCATAAAAATGTTGATTTTTTGCAGTAAAATCAGCTGTAAGGGTTGCAAATTTACGTATTTTAGAGTATGATAACTATATAAAAGTAGGTTTTTATGCCCAGCACCGTAAGGACGCGGTACATTTCATGGATGAAAGGAGGGGCAGACATGGCCAATATAGCAGCTCTTAATACAGTCTATAATCATTATCTGACTACATTCGCGCCAAAGGGTACTTCATCCCAGTATGATACCCATAAAAAGAGCGAACTGCGCAGTGTATATAATTCCATTGTCAAATTAAATAAAGAATCCCCTCTGTATCTGATCAAGGCTGATGCCGACATCGGTGAATTTGCTGTGGGCATGAAGGAAAATGCACGTGATCTGAAAAACGTGATTTCCTCTCTTTCCGGCGGAGATGAAAACCAGCTGCTCAATAAGAAGGCTGTCTCCTCCAGTGATGAAGGTGTCGTAACCGCTTCTTATATAGGAAACGTAAGTGAAGATGACGAATTTCCATCTCTCGAGATAGAGGTACAGTCACTGGCCAAGAACCAGATCAATGAAGGCAAGTATCTGCCCGCAGGCGAAATGGGGCTGGATCCGGATACCTATTCCTTTGATATCCACGTCCGTGATCTGGATTACGAATTCCAGTTCAATGTCAATCAAGGTGATACCAATCAGGATATTCAAGATAAGCTCGCGCGACTGATCAATAAGTCCAATATCGGCGTAGAAGCAGAAAGAGTCGAAAATGGTGAAGGCAACACAGCACTCCGCCTCAAATCATCAGATACCGGTATTTCAGATCAGCAGAGTGAGTTGTTTGTCGTATCCGATCACCACACGAGCAAGATGTCCGGTACTGTAGATTACTTTGGACTGAATCAAATCAGTCAGAATGCCGAAAATGCCAGATTTCTGCTAAACGGTGAAGAAAGAAGCACCTACGCCAATGAATTTACGATTGAAAAAACATTCCGCCTGTCACTGAATGGCGTCAGTGAACCCGGAATTCCTGCAACCATCGGACTAAAAACAGATGTGGAATCCTTTACAGAAAATATCAGTCATCTGATACAGGGATATAACTCATTTCTGCAGAAAGCCTCTGAATATGTGGATGCGCATCCCCATACAGGCAGACTGATCAATGACATGAGCAATATCTCACTGAATTATAAGAACAATCTGGACTCGATCGGACTCACTGTACAGGATAACGGTACGATCAGTCTGGATAAGAGCCTACTCCAACAGACTGCACAGGAGGATGATGCGTTGGAACGTTTCAGCACCATCAAGAGCTTCGCCGGTTCTGTACTGGGCAAGGCAAACCAAGTTTCTCTGAACCCGATGCATTATGCAGAAAAAACGATTGTGGCGTATAAAAATCCCGGGTGGTCATTAGCCAATCCATACGTCACGAGCAACTACAGCGGCATGTTGTTCAACAGTTACTGTTAAAAAGCCTTGAAACTCCAGTTGAGTCTCAAGGCTTTTTTGATTGATTATTTATTGATACATTGCTGATATTGTCTGGAATTGTTTTAAAAATGGAAGGATGCCGCTTTCCAAAACCGTAGCCACTCTCGCATCATTCTTATCAATTAAGGCCTCACTCAGCTGAACGACCTCACGGTTGATTTCATCCTTATCCATGATGACACGCTCCTCATTAATCAAGGACATCGTTCCGTTAAACACCTCAATCACCCAGTTTAGTCCATCTATAATCTGCTGCAGATAGGCGTCTGTATCCTCCTGCTTATCTCCGCTCAGTTCACCGGCTACTGTCTCCATACTCGGTATCAGTTTTCCGATATACTCGTTGACGGTCTGAAGAGCCTCTACCTGCTGTGTTCTTACATCTTCCGTGATCATTACACCATTGTCCAATTGATTGTCCTCCTTGCCATCCAAAGCCGTTCCTGCATCATTTCATTATATATCGGCATAACTCTCCAAAAACTTTATGACAGCTCTGCTCTGACAGCTTCCAGTGCCCTCACTACGACCTGATGCATGTCATAATACTTGAACTCTCCAAGGCGGCCGCCAAAGATCACGCTCTTCTCTGCACTTGCAAGCTCCTGGTACTTTGCAAACAAAGCATTGTTCTTTTCGTCATTCATCGGGTAATATGGCTCATCACCCTTCTTCCAGGCTGCCGGATACTCCCGAGTAATGACTGTTTTCGACTGAGTACCGTACTCAAAATGCTTGTGTTCTATGATTCTGGTGTACGGAACCTCATACTCTGTATAATTCACAACTGCATTTCCCTGATAATTCTCCAGATCCAGCACTTCGCTTTCAAATCGCAGGCTGCGGTACTCCAGTTCTCCAAATCGATAACCATAAAACTCGTCCAGCATACCGGTAAATACAATCTTTTCTGCCATCTGCTCATACTCAGCACGCTTAGCAAAGAAATCTGTATTCGTCTGCACCTCTATACCATCCAGCATTTTCTCAATGATCGCAGTATAACCGCCGTTGGGAATGCCCTGATACTTATCATTAAAATAATTATTGTCATAGGTAAACCTGACCGGAAGACGTTTAATAATGAAGGAAGGCAATTCTGTCGCACGCTTACCCCACTGCTTCTCTGTATAGCCCTTGATCAGTTTCTCGTAAATGTCGCGACCAATCAGACGCAGTGCCTGTTCCTCCAGATTCTTCGGATCCGGCAGATTGCCGTCTGCATCCGCATTTGCGGTAGCCTGCTCCAGTGCTTCCCGCATCTGCTCCTGTATCTTTGCCTTTGCCTCGTCCGGTGTCTTTACACCCCACAATGCATGGAACGTATTCATATTAAAAGGTAGATTGTAAAGCTCATCCTTGTACCTGGCAACCGGAGAATTGGTATAGCGGTTGAACTCTACAAAAGAATTCATATAGTCCCATACTTCTTTATTACTGGTGTGGAATATATGTGCACCATACTTATGGACATTGATTCCTTCTGTCTCTTCTGTATATACGTTACCGCCGATATGGTTCCTGCGATCAATCACAAGGCATTTTTTTCCCGCTTTCTTTGCTTCATAGGAAAATATAGATCCAAATAATCCTGCGCCTACGATGAGATAATCATACTGTTTCAATTCTTTTCTCCCCTTGTTCGTTCTATGGTTTATTTTCTTTATATTATATTGCGTCTAACAGATCAGACAGCTTCATATGCCTCATACCCTGGATATAGGCCCCGCCCTCTGTAGCATTGATCAACTCCACATCCGGCATTTCTCTATGTGCCCTTTCCACTCGCTGTTCGATCCATTTCCGATACATATCCAGTGCAGCCGAGGTTTGAACCATATTTCCGTCCCAGTCTCTGACCTGCATCAGTCCTTCAGTTTTTATCATATCATATTTTCCGGCACATGTCGCATGCATTTTGTCACTGGTATAGGCCAGATCCAGTCCCAGACATATGATACGTGCTGCTCCCAGCTGCAGAGCTACGTCCATAGCAATGGTACTGACTGATCCGCCACTCTGATAGATTCTGTAATCATGCTCCCTCGCATACTGCTCCGCCTCAGCATATCCCTCCTGACAGATCAGATACTCAGGGCCATGATAATCAAGTGCTATCCTGCGGCATGCTGTGGATGCCATTAAATAAGGAATGTCTTCATTCTCAAATCCCGTTGCCTGCACATACATCCTCGGCGCTGCGTCCAGAAACACAACATAATCCGGGCGAATCCGTTGCTGCTGCATCAGCTTACGATACGCCGTACCTACAGCCATAATGACAGCATTCTCAGGTTTTTGTTTTAATAATGAAATGTTTTTATCCAGAGAAGGACCAGCCGCAATCAGATAGACCGTCTTTCCTTTGATTTCTTTTTCTAGTATATCAACATATAGTTTGCACGCTCTTACATTGCTTCTAAAGTTTCTGTACATGTCCGGGCCCTGATTTCGGATGCTGCTCTCCTGTACGAACAATTCCCTCATACTTTTTTGCAGATCTGCATTATGGATTCCATATATAGATGGTGCATGAATCATCAATCCTGACGCAGGACTGTTTGCTGAATACGTCTGCAGCGCCTGCATCATCCCAGTCAGATCCGGGTCACAATGGATATAGATTTCACGTTGTATTGATGCTGTCAGATTCCTGCACGTAAAGGCAGCATAAATGATCTGGATGTCGCTCTCAAATACGTCAATACGGGCAGTACCATCACATAGTTTGGATAGTGCCTCGATATGGTAAGCCAGCCCCAGTCCGTAGACAATATAATGCTCCTGCTTCTCATGATAATACTCCTGTGCCAAGAGCATACCCTCTGCCACGGGATCATTGTTGCTGTGTAAATATCGTCCCTGCCCGCCTGTTATATATTGAAGCGTCGGACAGCCCTGACCGGTATCCTCGATGATGTAATGCTCTGTATCACGGGAAATGGTTCGGAGTGTATTGATGGCAGCAACGTCCATTGCAGCTTGATTGCATAGCGCTGTCAGATTGGTTTCCAGATAATCCTCTCTGACCATCGTTCCCTCATTCTGCCTGATGACATCCTGAATAGAAGATAGAAAAGGTAGCAGCTGCAGCTCCAGCAGATCTGCCAGCAGGATATAATCATTCTGCTCTTGTGCCTGCAGGATTTCCTTCATGGTGGCCATGATACTCTGTTCATCTACGATCATTCCACACCGGTTAAAATAGTCTTTGTTTGTAAACAGAGCCTCTATCGTCTGAGAAAAGCTTCGGGACCAGTCCGGAAACATCCGCTCGGCACGATTGTAGTTCTGCTGCCGGAAGCATGCGATCATTTCGTTGACTGTATGGATCGTTATCATATTTTTTTCATATTCTGCACTTGGGTTCATTTGCTGTCCTTATTCTATTTGTATTGTATCAGTCCACTTCACTGATCAGTCAGTTTGATCTCCAAAATAATGATATAGGAACTTCATATCCAGCATCTTATCATCTATGTAGTAGTCCGCATTGGGCTTTCCGAAGATCAGCTCATGATATTTCAAGCCCCACCGCTGCATCTGTGCCTCCGTCGTCGGCCGCCAGTCTATCCCGGTCACGTATCCGCGCGCCGTAAATAAAACAATGTGATTACCAAGATCGTACAGACGGTTAATGATCCTCACCATTTCCTCTACAGGAGGCGCAGAATCATAATCCAGTCCTGCCCGAAATCCGGCAATGACTCCATCTATGTCAAATACAAATCGTTTATTCCCATTTTTGATCTTCAGATACTCTTCAGCCCGCTTAAACTCCTCTTCCGTATCTATGTCGAAGTTCTCTTTCATCTGATAGCCTACAATTTTCTTGCCAGACATTGAATGCTGTATCGTGATGACGTTTGTTCGAATTACATCGATGCATGCATTCTGATAGTAAATCTGAGGCAGCTGCTGCCGAGGCATGTTGTAGCATTCCGGGATATCCTGCATGATTGGCGTGATCAAGGCACAGTCCGGCAGGAGCTTCGTGTCATATACGCTAGCATCATCCGCGGTCTGACCTGCTGTTTGGACGATCGGCTGCGCTGTGGTCTGTGACGGAACGCAGTGCCACATTTTATAGGCGATCTCAGTCGCCGGAGCAATGCACCTCATGGAATCAATCGTTTCGTCCATCAGCATCTGCTCGATCATCCGGTCGATATCCTCCACATTACGGGTCGGGTAGGTTGGACGTAGCTGCACCACCAGCTCCGGTACATATCCCTCATTTTGCTCAAGATAAGTCAAAGCATGATAAAACACATCATAATCCAGTGCTGTATCTGTAGCATACTCTGCCGGTCTCATGAACGGAACCTCTGCTCCATATTCTCTTGCTATCTCCGCATACTTCTCGCTGTCTGTACTGACAATCGTTCTCGTTATATACTTCGATGCCTTAGCATGCTCGATTGAATACGCCAGCATCGGTTTCCCGTCAATCAGTCTGATATTCTTATCCTTCACGCTCTTCGATCCGCTGCGTGCCGGAATCACCGCCAATATTTCCTTACGCTCCATATGTACAGCCTCTTTTCACTCTGTCTGCTCTGCAAGTACTTTTTATTATCATACCTTATTTTGAGTGGAAAATAAAGCATATCTATGTTACTATCAAACTATAATTCTAATGATTTCGTACAAGGGTGATATTGATGAGCAAAAGAAAAATCATATTAATACAGGGAAACTCCCTATATAACAGGCAGCGTACGATATGTGGGCGCGTCGAAACTATTCTCAAGAATAAAGGCTTCGATACTGTGATACTCGACCGGACGGATTACCCGGAGGAGCATCTCTTTATCGGACATTTGGAAGAATTGCGGCCGGATGCAGTGTTTACAATGGATTTATTGGGATTCGAATGCAGAACTGTCGGTGACGATATCTCCTACAACGGCATTCCCTGCCTGATGGCACATTTTCTATCCAAGGCTCCTTGGGAGTACGACATTCTGAATCGAAGATATAACTTCACCATGTTCTTCTATTGCACAGACCCCGGATACCAGCAGGTCATCAAGAGCCATTATGAAAGGATCGTAAATATTGGCTGTCTGGAGACCCATAGCCGCAATATTTTATCTGAAAAAGAGAGACATGACTGTAACATAGATGTTTATCTGCCCTGCACCTACATACCATCCGACCACATCATGCAGCAAATCAATGCACTGCCTGATGTCTTTCAGAAAATTGCTAACTACTGCATCAATGAACTGGAATCCCATCCGACACTTCTATTTGAGACCGTCCTAACAGACTGTCTGCAGAAAATTGAGTTTGCTTGTGAATCCGATGAATTGATTGAGATCATGCAGGCGTTGAAATGCATTCCAAACTATATCAAGATGCACTATTTAGAAACTCTAATAAACAACCTGATTGAAAAGCAAATCAAGGTATCAGTCAGTGGGCAAGGCTGGAATCAATACCGACCAAGTAACAAAACCTACTTTCATGAAATGGGACGCAATGGTGTTTCTTATGAGAAATGTGAAGAAATCATGCAGAACTCCAAGGCTGTCATCAACTATGAACGTATTAATCGCATCCCGGTTGAAGAACTGACAGAAAGAATCATGCATGATCTAAGAGATGACCTTACTACAGATGAACGCAATCATCCTGACTTTGCATCCTTAAAAGGAAAACACTATGACCTCGAAGCAGTCATCAGTCAGATTCTGCAGGATATGGAGCTATAAAGCATTCTCGATCACATCAATCCAACTGTTTGCAGCAATACGGCAATGAGATGCTCATAGCTGTAGTGCTCTTTTGCAATCTCATACCCATTATGGGCAATCCGCGCACGTTCTTCCTCATGCGCCAGATAATAATCCGCCTTTGCCACAGCATCTTCTATCGAATCATAAATCACAATATCCCGTCCACTCACAAAATGCTCCTCATATTCCTTCTGATAATTTGTCAGCAGGAAACCGCCTGCGCCCAGAATATCAATCGCACGGAGTGGTAGTCCTGTCTGCGAGATCTTTAGGTTTATATTCAGATTAATCTTGCTCAGCTTGAAAATCTTCGGCATTTCCGTGTTATACTGTGCAGTACCGCAATAGGTTGTTGCTGCCAGATAAGGGTGATTCTCGCGTGAATACATCTTTACCTGATGCGTCTGCGCCAGATGACCGAGAATCGTCAGACGCTCAATACGTGTAATCTGAGTTGCTAATGCATAGGACAACTCCTCTCTGGTCAAATGATGCTCCGCATAAGCCGGCGTCTTGGCATACTCCATGTTGATCAGTCCCAGCAAATCATCCGTGATCGCCTCATTCAAAAAATAGTTCCCATAAATCTTCATCTGTGTGCTGACCATAGACAGCAACACATCCTTCAAGGGTTGCGATAACGGAGCCATCAGATAGTCCAGATCTGACGGATACAGTTTTCCAACAAATGATATCTCGGAAGAAAACCTCCTGATATCCTCCTCTGTATAAGTCAAAGCATCCAGTCTGTCCGTAGATACCGCAAGAGGTAAATGATAGGCTGTATCAAATCCTGCATTTTTATATCCCAAGTACTGCACTTTGTCAAAGAAAAAAACTCGATTCGTAGGATACCCCAGTGTATCCTCCACATTGCGTGCATCCAGTGGATTGTCGTAGCACCAGGCTATATACATGATATTCTCCCGATGACACACCTTCGCCACCAGTGGAAAATAATTAAATGTAACGACTGCATCATATACATCTTCATGGATGAACCTTGGAAATTTGGCCTCGAAATACTCATCCTCATAGACACTCTCAAAACAGTAGGAAACACCCCGAAACGGAATATGATGCTTCTTCAGTGTTGCCTCAAAATCATCCTGCATATAGGCATTCCACTCACAAATCAGTAATTTCACTCCGTTTTCCTCCCACTATCAGATCATAGCTCTCCGCCAGCATCCTTCTCAGATCCTGATCCGGTATCGTCCCATCTATGATAATCGTATTCCAATGCTCCTTATTCTGGTGCCACCCCGGTATGACTGTCTCATAGGCATCCCTCCAGAAATCTCTCCATTCCGGATCCACCTTGACATTCACACACAGCTTCTCATCCTTCACATATGTCCACGCAAATGCTTTCCGATTCTTCCTGTACCGCACCAGCTGCCAGTTGTCGTCATGAAACGGTGCATCCTGATAGCTGTCCGGAAAAGTAAGGCAGTATTTTAATATTTTTTCTCTTCCTTCTTCTCCTCCAATCTCACGATTCTCGCGGTCTCTCATATATAGTGTCATATACTCTAACCTCCATTCCTCGTGCTTTCGCACCTGTACTACTGCCTGATCCAACTTCTCAGTGAATGGTCGAGTGCGGTTGCTTTTTTGATGTCTTTCTTTCGCCTTCTACAACCGCTTACTGTCCTTACAAAACCTGTACGATAATCAACAAGATACAGAATTTACCACGCCTTGTTTGAAAGCTATGCATTTACAAGCATTGATTTCTTAATATCCTCTACCTCTTCTTCTGCAATATCAAAAAGTGATGCAACCTCCTGACATGACTTTCCTTTTTCGAGGGCTTTTCGAATCAGTTCTCTTTGCTTCTCTTCTCGTCCTTCTTCTCGTCCAATCTCACGATTCTCACGGTCTCTCATATAAAGTGTCATATATTCTAACCTCCATTCCTCGTGTTCTCGTACCTGTACCACTGCATGATCGAGCCTCTTTGTAAACTCATCAGTCGCTTCTTTCTTCGTCAGATAATCCAAAAATGCTTTCATATCAGACGATACATCCTCTGCCGTTCCGCCTGCACATAGGAAAATCTTCTCTGCTTCATCCTTTAGTTGTAACTCCGGCATCTCATTACACAAACTCGAAAAAGAATACTTGTGCAATCCCATACCAAAGTAATCATTCAAACAGATGAATATCACATAACTCTTTTTCAACTCCTGATAGTCTGCTCCTCGCTCAATCAGGTTCAGATCAATCATTCCCTGATAATAGCGGCTTCGCTTCGGCAGATTTTTGCTTTCTATCGCCTGCATTTCTACGTCATAAATCGTTTCGTTCTCATCCTCAACATAGATATCAAGGCGAATTCCTTTGCCGTCTGATGTAATCTCAATTGTCTTCTGCTTCTCTGGATAAGTAATCTGCTTAATCTTCTTTCCCAGAATCAGTTCCAGCAGTTCCCTGCATAGATCCTCGTTGTTCTGCATCGTCTTGCAGAACATAAAATCATCCGTAAATGTCAGTTCATCAAAAGTCTTCTGTTTTGTCATATACCGTCTCCTTTTAAATGGTGCAGAAGAAGACTCTGGTATAGTATCCCCCAATACTCCGAAGCCATCCCTGCGTATTTAGTTGTCAATAAGCAAGGAATTTTTACGGAATATCCCGTTTTGAATTGCTTTCGCAATATAAGAATGGTTCTTAGGAAGTGTAATACTCTTTGCTTGACTTTATATTAACATGGATTTATATACGAGGCAATGTGAATTTTCGCCTATTTTAAAAGTGCGTTTAAATCTTCTTCCATTCACTGATTGCGCTCTGCGCTATGCAGGTCCGCTCTGAAAACTCCTTCTAAGGTCACAAATTGTGACCTCAAAGAGACAAATTACTCTTTCGTTAATCTAAAACAAAATGTTTCAAGGAATCTTTCCATATTCCTATTGACTGCCTGCTTCAATGCTATCGCACTTGACTATTTTTCACATTCATACTATCTTTATCTCGTAATGAGGCATTACTGTAGCAACGGTTCACCTCAGTTATCGGTTATCAAAAAGCAACCTATGCCTTGGTGGGGCGGTTGCTTTTTTGATATCTTTCTTTTACTTTAAGCATATGTCTTTCATCATATTTTCCTATTGTACACAATTTCTTTCAGAAATCGGCAAAATCCCAATACCATCACATCCAAAATAGAGGGGGTTCTCGGAACTTCCGGCAAAAGATGAATCTCTTACTGTTTCAGGAATGTCCTATAAACATAATACAATTACTTTGTGCATTCCCATAAACTATCACTATTGTTTATACCAAATTTCTTAATACCCATTTCATCAATTCCATCCAGCATATTAATTTCCCTAACCACTAATCCGGATGTTTGTACTCTCTCAGCAAAATCTCGCCCATACTGTCTCACATGATCACTCTGTCCATAATACCTACTTCTTAATTCCGGAGTGTCATACTCTTCTTTTTCAAGTGTTGATTCCATCTTATAGTCTATCGGCACTGACAGATAACATATACCATTAGGTTTTAACACTCTCTTTATTTCTTGTAATGCACGTTGTTCATCTACTATATGTTCAAGTACATGATTACAGATAATTCGATCAAAAGAGTCATCATCGCAAGGAATATTTGTGATATCTACAGCTTGTCTTATTCCAGGAAAATCAGGATCATAGTCAACCGGAAAATAATCCATATTCTGATCCTTGATAAATTGATCAAATAAAGGTTTCTCCGGAGCAAAGTGAAGCAATTTGAAGAAGGGATGATCCCCCAAAAGACCTACCCTATGGTAATACAGCCACCATGCACGAGTTCGTTCCAGTGAACCGCAAACCGGGCATTTCGCATTTGGTCTCAAATGCTCTCCAAATGGGGTAAATAATCGAATATCCGTATCACATACAGGGCAATGCTTCAGCGGTACTTCCATAAAATCATAAATATCCGTCAACAATGTCTCTATCTTCATCAATGATCTTTTCAGTTCTCTTTCATCATTAGTATTCATACATCCGTCTCCATGTTATCATAGCTATATACTTTTTTACTTCTCCGCCTTTAACCTCCGACAGTAGCACTCAAAATCAAATAAAAATATTTCTCCACCTAGATTATCGAACTGCAGCCAAATTCTTGAAACCTTTGAAAACAAGTTGACTGCTTGCTGTTTTTAGAGGCATTTTAATACAATATCATTTATTTTTAGTTAAATAGAAGATAGCTTGATCACCTGTTCCTCTAATATTAGATTTACTGGCTAACGAATAATACTGCTTTTTACAGCCATTTCTTCTTATTTTCTTATATAATTCTTCTAATGTATCATCGCAATTGCTCATCAGCTCACTTAACTGCCATATTGCTCCATTGGAATCATATAAAATATTTCTAATCCTAAGACCCGCATTATTACACAATACCTCCATAGACTTTTTTGTATGAAGATAAACATGTCTCGGGGCATCGAACTGCGCAAAATTTTCTTTATATTTTTTATATGCCATTCCATTGGCAACAGGTATCGAAATAATACATATTGCATTGGGATTCATTATTTTCTTAATCTGTTTTATGACAGCCTGCGGATTATCCATATGTTCAAACGAATGATTTAAGACGACATAATCATATCTCTCATGCAAAGAGAATATATCTCCCTTTATAAACTTCCACTTAACTCCTTTAGTTTGTTCTTCGGGTGTAAACAGATCCACCCCTGTAATGTTATGATATCCCATTTCATATAAATAATCCAACCAATGACCATCACCACAGCCAATATCTACGAGACTGTTCTTTCGCTTAATATTAGTTCCAAACATCCTTTTTAATAAAATATCGCACTCTTTCATTCCACCTAATACTTTTTGAAACTGCTCTCTTTCTCCATCGCCATGCATTCTTATTATTTGTTCAAACTCTATTGTTCGTTTTATAATAGAAGTTATTGATTGCTTTTCCTTTCTTTTATGATACGGATTATAATCTGAGGGATACCACTTAGCAAAATCGTCAATTCTATCTTGTAACATAACTGCGCCACATCTGCCGCATTGCATATAATGAAATACTTCTCTTTTGTCTTTTAAAATTCTCTCTTTTACGTCTATTATTGAATTGTTTTTTTCATTTCCACATATATTGCATTTAGTTGTCATTCTTTTCCACCTCTTTTGTTATTCTAAGCTTTTCTATTTTTTCCAAATATGGAGTCTGATTATCTAAAGCGTCCATACCTATGAGTTCCGGATTAACATATGTATTCCCTAACATATGAACATCAACAAGGCACGGACCTTCGCAAGCCAAAATATCTTTGATTTCCTTCTCACTTGCACTTTCGTCTACCTGATAATACTGTATATTATATGCCGCTGCCATCATTTTAAATTGAGGCTGCGTAAATCCTTCCACAGATCCTATGCAATGATTATTATAATACTTCTCGTGTATATCTCTAATCAAACCTAGCGCATGGTTATTCAAGACAATAATGATAATGGGCAGCTGCCTTTGGCCAATCAGGCATAGTTCCTGAATATTCATCTGAATTCCGCCATCTCCCATAAGCGCTACACACTTGCTGTAATCACTGCCAATACATGCACCAATTGCACCAGGCAGGGAATATCCCATGGCCCCCAATCCGCCCGAATTCAACATGCGAATACATTCTCCTTTTATTCTGAGAGATTGTGCTACCCACATTTGATTCTGACCAACATCAGAAATAACTATAGTACTATCCGCGATGCTTTGTCCTACTGACGAAATAAACTGATTAATAGGTAGGCTTTCTGTATAGCGCTGCTTCCATTCATTACAAAGATCAAGCCAGCAAGTAAATCCCTCTTCTCTTTCAAAGTTCTCTATCAAGAAGGAAAGAATACTCTCGCAGGAACCAGAATATGATAAAGTTTCATTAACATTATGATTCAACTCGTTTTCATCAATGTCAACATGTATAATTGTTGCTCTTTCTGTAAATTTTTCCGCATTTTTCCCTGTTTGTCTCATATCAAGCCTAGAGCCAAGTACTAACACAAGGTCTGAATTATGAACGACTAGATTTGCATATCTGTTTCCGAAAGAACCAATAAAGCCAATAAACTCTTTGCTATCATGATTCATGACATCCAAGCCCTGCAATGAACATACTACGGGAATATGATATTTCTCTGAAAACCTACGTATACAATATTTTGCTTGTCTGCTATTTGCTCCTCCTCCAACTAAAACTACTGGTCTTTTCGCCTTTCTTAACAAATTGATACATTCTGAATAGTCATTTTGAGACCTGTATTCAATATCATGCTCCGCACCACTACTATATCCGGTCAGCCATTCTGGCTCAATATCCGTTCCCTGTATATCCACCGGAATATCTAACAACACAGGACCTTTCCTGCCTTGTTTAGCAATATGTATTGCTTTCTCTAATTCAAATCGTATTTCATTTGGCTTCATAACCGTCACAGCATATTTTGTAATTGGCTTTACAATTGATATAATATCAATTTCTTGAAAGCTCTTCTGCCTAATCTGCTTATCCTTCTTCATTGCCCATGTATGAACCTGTCCAGTCATAAATAATGTCGGAACTGAATCACAATATGCATTTGCTATTCCCGTAATCAGATTGGTTGCTCCTGGACCATTAGATGCTATAGCAACACCCAACCCATTTTCATTGATTCTTGCATATGCATCTGCTGCCATTGCTGCACCCTGTTCATTATATGTCTGGATATACTCAATTTCAGCAAAAGACATTGATTCAATCAAATGTGTTATCGATCCGCCCTGATATCCAAAAATAACCTTTACTCCTGCATCCCTCAAATATCTCATAACAAAATCAGAAAGTTTCACATTAATCCCTCCAGTACATACTATCAGTCAGAAATCTAATGTTTGCCTGCTCCATTATTGTTTTTAAATCATCATGTATATATTGTAATTGGATTATCGAAGCATTCTCTCCGTCCATACCCACAATTGATACTTCATTTTCCAATCCAAGTTGAATCAGCAAATTAAGAACTATAATAATAGAATCACCGACATGCACATTTTTTAAAAGTTTATCTGTACATGCGATGTTGTATTCCGCTTCTCCTATTCCATAGAATGCAATAATATGTTTCTTTCCATAGTTTAAAACTCTATCAGTCATTTTTCCAGATGTCATATACCAATAATAAGAATCATCGCCTGCTTCAAAGTAATCTTCTCTATGGTTAATATAGATTATCTTAACATGATTGCTCTTAATATACGCCTCTATTTCATCCTTATGATCGTGAATTGAACTACCTTTACCTACAATGAGAATTTTACTATTTTCGAACTCATTTTTTAATTCACTTAAATCATCATTTCTACAATCAGTAGCTATTTTATACAATTCATCTACCCGTGCTGTAGACATACCTTGTTCTACTGGAAATAATTTAATAATTCTGCTATATGCCTTATCGCCAATATTCCTATATTCACATCTCAGATAACTTAAATTAATCTGACTAACTCTTTTTTTGCCCGATATAGAACTTATTTCATTGGCCTTCCAGCAAAACTTATTTCTATACTGATCGATATATTGCTTACTTAACATATCAATTTCGTCTTCATCATAACCGGCCCCATAAACCTCATTCAAGTACCGAGATATATTCTCTACTGCCAGATTTCCGGCGCCCATTCCGATTCCTCTCAGTGTTGCATCCAGAATTAAGTCTCTTTCTCCCGAAACATTAACTAACTGGCTCGCAAGTTCTAATGACATTGCTTGATTGTTATGACTGTGAAAAGTGATTGCAATATCCTTGTCCAGCATAGCATTCGTATGATTATAAAAGTTCAAAAGACTAGCTTGATCCAGTATCCCATATGTATCAACTATTGCAAAAGCATATGGATGTATCTCATTAACTCTATCAATAAAATATTTCAATTCAGCCTCGCTATAGCTCACTACATTAACTCCCTGAACAAACAGTTTATAACCCTTTTCGCAAATCTCTTGCATAAAGGGAATCGCTTCATCTATTTCATCCTTCCTCAAACCAAGACGAATACCAGCAAGCTTATTATCACATACAGGCAAAACATAATGATCCTTCTTAAAAACTACATACTCTATGTAAGCAACATAATCCTGATTATCATATAAAAAAGGATACGTCTCTTCCACATAACGAAAATTTGATGTGTTCTCTCGACATATTGCATATGACAAAAATCTTAAAAACCCGATTTCAATGATATCAATACCTGCTTTATTCAAACCATAAGATAATGCATTGATAACATCATCACCCCACATATTATCAAAGCATCTGCCCCCATCGCGTAGTGTACAATCTAATATTCTTACACGTTTATTCACCATTTGCATTGTTCTCCCTCACGTATTCAATCAATTCATTTACTGAATGCCGACCCACAAATATCGTACTATTCCGAAGCCCATTATTAATTCCCACAAAATCTATATTAAGTGTGTCAGCTGTAAATACATCGACTTCTGTGTCGCCAACAAAAAGATTTATCTCTCTGCAATATTTCTTTATTGTCTCTGCTTTTGAATATTTATCCGTTCCCTCACATACCAATATTTCGTCAAAAAAAGGAAGAAGTCCCAGACTCTCCAACTGCCAAAATAAATTTTCTTTATTTTGGCGCATCGTGACTAAGACTACTCTGTCGGCAAACAGCCTTATCTTTTCCAAAGCCTCTTTGATATGCGGCTTTAATTCATCAAGTTGAAGATATTTTTTTTCCTCAATTCGTGTAAGCCAACAATTCATAAATAAATCCGTCGAGTTACCTAATTGTGATAGTTCCTGTAAAATATAATGGTTTTTTCTCTGTCTTTTTAGATTCCAGTACTTTTCCAAAGGAATAACAACGCCATTCATCTCTGTAACAATATCTTTGTAACACGCATAATGTCTTTCTTTTCCTTCAAGAATCGGGCCATCTAAATCAATAAAAACATTGTCATATTTAATCATTTATGCTCCTGTAAATTAATAGACTTTCTGATTTCATCTTCCGTAGTTAATATCGGCTGATAGTCCATTCCTCTGATCCAGATCAATCCATCCTGAAGAGGGTTTATCTTCTTCTCAAGCGCAGGGAATTTGTTATATAATGCAATATCTTTATATATCTTCGGCATATTCAACCCCGCCGTTGTAAAGAAATACACCGTTGTAAAAAATCTTCCTATATTTATTTCTGTAGGATTGGGGATTCCATTCGCATC
Organism: bacterium; assembly: GCA_030539165.1. Lineage (GTDB taxonomy): Bacteria > Bacillota > Clostridia > Lachnospirales > Lachnospiraceae > JAAYYM01. The sequence continues at coordinate 114,812 of JAUNSO010000002.1, read as the reverse complement.
ATATGTCATATCAACACCATAAATTCCATGCGGAGTTCTGTCAATTGCCATAATTGCTGCTTCAGCAATACTATCAATCTGTGAATCAGATACTGTCATTCCAACCCTTGTAACCCCTGTTACACCAGACAATGTCCTATTTCCAAAATCCCATGAATCTCTTCTACGAGTCTGTGCAACCACCAATTCTCCTTCATACCATATTGATAGCCATGTGACTGTTTTCTCAGTAAGCAATTCTGCTGCAGAAAACTTACCCCATCCAGAAAATCGATCAATCCAAAGTTTTGCAAAGTCATAATTATTTGTAGGAAGAGCTCCCTTTCCACCTCCACCAACATTTTGTCGTATCCAAATCATACCATTTCTATCACCCAAAGTATCAAAAGCTTTTTTTAGATCGGCTTCCGTTTTAATACCCATCATTTTAGCAACTTTAATATCTGACTTCATCCATATTTGTGCGCTTTTCTCTTTATCAACACAATTACAAATTGTATTATGTGTTGGTAAATACAATTTGATTCCTCTACTTAAAAAATCATCTCGATTTTTGGATACCTCCAAAACTTCTAGATCATTTTGAAAATGTGCAAAATCCGGATGCTCCTTATCCAATATTTCATTCATGCGCTTTCGATATCCATGTTGACCGGCATAAGGTACTTGGTACTTTTTCTGTGCTTTGGAAAGCATCATATCAAAAGGTTCGCTTCCTACGCCTATAATCTCCTCATCATCTATCGATCTCAGCACGTTTTCTGTTGGCGTGCCACCAATTCCACCTAAAAGTATTTTTGACATAACGTCCTCCTACAATGTTATTTTTTAATCATCTTCAGAAATTCATCATAATTGCGCATATAATCTTCCTCATTGTATGTCTCTGATGCCAGTACCATAAGAACTGCATCGGAAGAGAAATTATACATTTCATGCCACATTAAAGTCCCAACATATAAACCTTCATAGGGCTTTTCCAAAAAAACAATTTTCTTCTCTTTTCCATTATCCATAAGAATTTCGCAGGAACCATGAATACATATCAATATCTGTTCCAGTGTTCTATGTGCATGAAATCCTCTTCTTACACCTTCCTTTGTCTCATACATATAATAAACTCTCTTTATCTCAAACGGAATATCACCATACTCCTCCAATGCTACCAGACGCCCTCTATCATCGCCATGTTGTTGAAACTGATATTTTACTATTTGCATATTGTAGTTCTCCTTTGTTCTGTAATATTGCATCTGCACATTTTGCCTAAAATGGCTATTGGGGCTGTCAAGGCAAATAGTTTATTGTTTTTTGCGGAAACAGCTTTCGTTTTATTTTATGTTCAATAAATCCCTTGATAAAAAACTTCTTAAGTTCATTATTTCCATTCTCAGTTTTTAATGCTTTTATCATTTTGCATTGAAAATCATCTAATTTTTTTCTTTGATATATTATTCTATTTGTCTTTTCCCAATCCATTTTCAATCGTCTTTTCCAGATAGCTTTATTCTGTGTTGAAATTCCCAAACCGAATTCATATAACACTGTATACTCATCATAAAATCCTGATTGAACGCCATCGAACATCATTAATCTCCAGATATTATCATCTGCATATTTAATTTTATTTGTAATTTCTTTAATATATTGTAATTGCGTCTGCGTCTCACACAGCATGACAACGCCGACTGCAATATCTGATAAAACAACATACTGCCATCTCATATTGTTTTGATTTTTCTGCTTATATACCTTAATATTTTGTGGATGTGTCAGTGCAGTCACCACCTCAACCTGACTTTTTCGATTCCTTTGATAGTATACTGCTCTGCTAAAGCACCATTTATAATTATTCTTCTCTAAGAAATCCACCCACTTTCTTAATGTATTCTTTCGATACAATTGATCTCCAGGGCTTATACATTTAACATATTTTCCCGTTGCACGTGATAAAGCGCTATAATTATTGGCAACAATTCCCCTGTTTTTTTCATTTAAGATTATAATATATTGATTAAAATTCCGTTCTTTGAAATAACATTCTATAAAATCAAAATTATTATCTCTAGATCCATCATCCGAGATTATTATTTCTATTGTCACTTTCTCCTGCATTAATATGGATTTTATTGTTTCTATTGTTTTGTATTTATCTGAATTATACGTCAGTACAGCTACGCTTACCTCTACGCCATCCATTTTTACTTTCTCCTTCACCATATTATCCAAATTCAGTTTGGTCCAGCCTAATACCACTCTCCAACTCCACCGTACAAAACACTATTTATTTACAGTATAACAGCATATTTAATACTCTTTATAACATCTTAATAACCTTAGCCGGGTTTCCGCCCATTACAGCATTTTCAGGTACATCCTTCGTCACCACTGCATTCGCTCCTATTATTGCATTTTTTCCTATTGTAACGCCCGGTAAAATAGATACATTTTCACCAATCCAAACTCCTTTATGAATCATTACTGCACCTTTAGAATACAGCCTCCTTTTTCGTGGAGGGATTGACAGTTCTTCTCGTGTAACTTCACCATGAGAATGGTCTGTGATCAGTACGTTGGAGCCTATTAATACATCATCTGCAATTACTACTTTATTAATTGCACCTATATGACAGTTAGGATTAAATTGAACTCTATTTCCGATTTCTATGGTTGGTTTATATCTTTTGCCCATATACATGGCCACTGCCTCAATTCTCGTGCCCCTTGAAAATACTACATTTTTTCCAACACTCATATATTGAGTGCCTCTAAAATAACAAGGAAACACCGCACAAGTTCCATCTTCCCATTTTGCAAAAACCTTCCTCATTTTCTGACTGTATTTCTTATTTAATTGATATAGTAACGTTTTCTTACTATAGGGATCAAATAATCCGCTGGAAAAGTGTTCCTTTCTATCTGAACTCATAAACAATTTCTTTTCCCCCTTAATTTTCTGCGATTTCAATTTCATTTTGCATCTGAGGATACCACTTTTTCCACGCATGCACCCCAAATGGGATAAACCCTTTTCTTATTTCCTCTCTCATTCTTTCTTCCATGGAGAATTCTCTGGCTTGAGCAAATGAAGCAACGCGGTAGCCAATATGATTATGCGTCCCATGGTAGGCAAAAAATAAATCTTCATGTTTTTCCCACCACTTTAAATATACGAGTTTATGCTTCAGAAGTTTAATTGTCATATCCACTCTACGCAGTGATAATCCACCATTTCCCACGTCGCATTTTTTTCTTCTTCCACAAAATAAATCCATCAATATATCTGACTTTTGCAATTGTTCAAATGATTGTTTTGGTTCTATTCTCCGAACCTCCCATGGCTTGTACCATGGGGCACCCCAATAATCAATTTTCATATTCATAAAATATTCCAGTTGTTTTCCGTCTCCAAAAATATATGCATCCGGTTGAACAATTAACATATAGTCATACTCAATAAATTTCTCATAGAAATGAGGGTTAAGAAGTAATTTGCTGTACATATCTACACTTTGAAAGTATGTGTCTTCAAATTTCTTGATTCTGATTTTATTAAATTCCTGAAATGATCTTAAATCCATCTTTTTAGGCATGATAAACCAGATATCATATTGCCCTAAATGTCTTATCGTGTTTTTAATTGAATATTTTTCCTCCACACTCAGCTCAGATTTATATATAGGAATCACGATACACACTCGTTTCATATTTTACTCATTCTCCCGAATTGATTTTGTATTTTAAAAAAATCTTTTATCTTTTCTTCCCGTAAGTATGATTTTCGCATTTGAGCATATCTTTTTTGATATCTTTCTCCCCAATACTGCCGATTTCTCCGAAAGGCTTTTTCGTATGGCTGCTCAAAAATATGGAATAAAAACTGTTCAAAATTTGTGTTCACGATTTCCAAAGAGTCCTTTTCCGGATGAAGCAACGCCGGAGTTTTTAACATCTTGGTATATAATTCATCATGTTGATCAATTTCTACTATTTTTGATATAGCTTCACTCATTGACTTGAAATCCATAACATTAATAAACGAATCCTTTGAAAATACTTCCTCAATTCTTGGATCCCCCCAATATATTGGCACTGTGCCTGCAGCAAAAGCTTCAATTATCTTCTCAGTTGTATAGCCTGTTCTTGAGGTATTTTCAAAGCATAATGCAAACTTATATTTTTCTTGAAATTTTCTCTTATTAGGTACTCCGTTGGGACGACCTATATTATTTTTGTATCTTCCACCGGAATCAACCTTTTTATATTGACTGAGGGCTTCAAAAAAATCATTTCTAATTGAATCTGCATTCAGTCCATTAGACACAATCATACTGCAGAACTTATCCCTAACAGCAAATTCTTCTTCGCAAAATAAATGTTTTTGAGCCATTAACCGGAAATCTATTTGATATCTATAATAAAACAATGGATATCTGAAAAATCTATCTTCATAATCCATATACTCAAATCCTATTCCGTAATCACATAAATTAAAGTCTGGAGTCAAATTTTCCTGTGTATAAAAAATCTTTACACAATTATCATATTGTAAATGATCCATTCTGTCCCCAAAGTTTGAAAAAAACACATACTCTGGCTGATCTGATAGCTCAACCACATATTTCTTTTGTAAAATATCAAGAATAAAATTATGATGATGATCAAAATGATCCCAGAAATCAACAAACTTTATTTTTATCGTTTTCACTTTGTGCTCCCTTAATAATCAAATCACTAAAAATCTGATAATAATGTTCAGCTGACTGATGCATTTTTTGAGACTCAACTACCGTATCTTTTTCAATTTTTTCAAGATTATTCAAAAAGTATCTGTATTTGTCTAATACTATTTGTGACGAATCATTATATAAACAAGAAAATTGTTCCCATCCCATCTGCTTATAGCATTCAATTCCTTTCATCTCATAGGAGATATTAAAAGCCGGCACCCCGGTCAAAATAGATAAAATGCACATATGTAACCTGGTTCCAACCACACATTTATACCGCGCAATTTTGTCTCTCAATTGTCTCACCGTATGCATGTCCGTATTAACCGTAACCTTATCTCTCGCAGATCGGGGAATTATGTTTGCTATTTTTTTTGCCAGCATGCTGTCATCCGTATATCCCTGAATACCCTGACATGTTGAAATAAACTCTATTTTATATCCCTCTTGAATACTTACTTCCACTAAATGGATTATGTTATTGATATAATTTGATATAGTGTTTCCATCATATGTCCATTCTCTTACGGCAATTCCAATAATTTTAGACCTGCTGTTATTTGGTTTCTTTGGAATATTTAAAAAAGCAGCATCATTTGTTAGAATTACATTTTTATATGAATCAACAAAGTCATATGAAAATTGATCCCTCACCATAAATAAGTCAAAATACCTCATATACTTGTCAAGAACACTTTTATCCTTCATATCTAACGGTCCAACCGATTGTGAGTACATAACTAATTTTGCTCTATGTATTTTTTTTAAACATAATAAAGTATATAATCTCTCTTCAAAACCATAAAAATGATTCATATACCCGCCCGGAGCCGAAATAATCAAGTCATAATGGGTATTTAATCTACTTTTAAGAACTCTGACCCATATCAAGATTTTTTTTAGAAAAGGATATCTCTGTATTGCCTCTAATGTAAATTCTCCAAACCACAAAATTCCCCTTTTCCATTTTATATTTGGATACTTTTTTGTACGAAGTTGAACGGAACACATATCTGACATTGCTACTTTATGTCCATCATTTCTCAATTTACGATAAAGACCTTTAACGAGTAAAGCATCTCCATTATTCAGAATGCAAGTATTAAAAATAAGTATTTTCATTCTATTAGTCCTTATACATCTTCAATAATTGATTAACGAATTCTTTGTAATTCAGTTCTGCATTATACCTCTTTTGATATATCATATATGCATTTTTTTTCAGCCTCAAATAATCATTCTCTGACATATATCTTATTCTTTGAATCCTGTCAACCAGCTGTTCTGTTCTAAAGTCTGCATCTAATAAAAAACCATTATTCTGATCTGATACAATTTCATTAACTCCACATACATTTGTGGCAACTACAGGAATCCCATAACTCATTGCTTCCATCATAGATACAGGAATTCCTTCGCTTTCACTTGTATTAATCAAGATATGAGGCTGTTCCTTTTCATAATATGAGAGCATTTCTTTATTAGAAACTCTTCCCTCAAAATACCACTTCACATTACGATTGACCAGTTTTCTTTCACATAAGGCACGAAGACCTTTCTCTAAAATACCATCTCCAAAATGATGCCATTCTATTTCAATATCATTGATTTCACTAAGTGCATCTATAATCCTGTCTATTCTTTTTACGGGATACAAATTTGAACATGATATCACTTTTAATTTCACATTACGATCATCATTTCGATAATATGGTTTATATTTACTTTCAACACCCAATCGGAACACTTTTATCCTCGCTCTGACTTCTCCATAATTATGAGCCAAATACTTTTTTCCATCATTTGAAATTGGACAAATCAAATCGAAAGTATTCAGGATAAGTCTTCTAAATGGAAGATAACTATTTTCAGCCGCCTCTTCGTAAATATCATATCTGTGGCATCTTGTTACCAGCTTGCTATTTGGAAATCTTCGTTTTAAAAAGGCGGCAATCAGTGCATGCTCTCGCATCCAATATGAATAAATAACCAATCTATCTTTTTTTTGTATTCCCATTTTATGTAATTGATGTGCAATGCTTAGTGATTTATAGTATGCAATCTTATAAAAATCATTCATTTCATTAAAAATATCGCCTTCTAAAACAATCCTTTTGAACCCGAATTTATTTAATAAGACATATTTTTCAAGACAAATATCGCGATAATAAAATATGGGAATTGCCTTATTGATGCTTTTTGTATTGACGACTGTAAAATTTGACGGAACTGACCTAACCACCTTCGAGCCGCTATTGTTGATTGGAAAAATAATGACTCTATCAAGTTTCTGATAGTATTGCACCTCTGTTTCAAGGAAAGTCTCCTGACTGCCATAAGGATATTCATTTGTCAGTATTATCATATTGAGCATATTTACACCTCGCCATATAGCAATCGCATTCAAACTCTATGCTTCATATACAACATCTTCTAATGATATTATTGGAAAGTTAACTTTTCCACTAATTTCTTCTTCAATTTCATCAAAAGCAAAGGTTGCAGTAATAACCATTACATCCACACTGCCAAACTCATCATCCTTGTCAATTACATCGAGTTCCGAGTATGTACTTGCTGCATTTTGATCAACCGCGTATTTTACTTCTAAATCTGAGTTCTTCAATTCATCATATAATCGATTTCCCATTTCTCCCATTCCATAAATAGCAATCGTTTTATAATGATTGGACTTGAAGTAATCAACAAGTGATCTCCCTTCCTGCTTTAAAACCAGCCACTGGTTCAACATATTATAATATCCTTTAAATTTGTCAACTTTACCTGCTTTTTGCTCTATCTGCTTTCCTGATAAATACCCACTTCCTGCTGCTCCTGCTACTGCTCCGATAATTGCTGACAATGCTGCTACTGTTCCTTTTTTCATTTGAGATTCCTCCTAAATAATTTTTTCTATATAGTTTAAATTTCACTAAATCAAAACATTGCTTAAAAAGCTGGTGCAAAACTGTTTCATTTCTATACGTAATATGTCATTTATATATTCATTTTTTTTCTTTAATAATGGTTTTACGTTTCTCCTGAAATACCTGCAAATTACTATTCTATTTCGAATTCCTTTTATCTTTGTAATCTTGGGAATTTGATATGAAATAAAACGTACTACTTCATACTCTAGTAGTTTTTGAAATTTTTCATACAATCCGTAATGAATATAGTGCTTTTTAACATCTCGAAGACTCTTTATCACATCTGTAATATAGGGTGAATATAAATGTGAGACACTATCATTATGTACTACATAATAATACATGTTATCTGATAAAAAAGCGATTTTACAACAATGTGATATATATTTCAGATAAAAGTTTACATCCTGTATTATTTTAACATCTGCAAAATTTATTTTGTACTTTTCAATAATATCTCTCCGATAGATTTTATTACCTGGAAAGGCCTCTAAATAAAAGAGTTTTTCAATATCTGTGCTTATTTGTTCCTTAAAAACCGGCAAACACAGCCGGCCAATTCCTCTAGTATTAACCATCTTCATGTTTCCAATAAGGATATCGGCCTTTGTTTCTTCCAATCTGGCGATAGCTCTCTCCAATACTCCTGCCTCCAGAAAGTCATCTGAATCAAAGAAAAGAATATACTTACCGATTGCTGCTTGAAGTCCATAATTACGTGCCGCGGATCCACCCTTATTCTTTTGATTATATACTGATACATTTTTCTTATTGATTTGAAAATTAATAAGCAGGTTATAACTTTTATCAATTGACCCATCATTTATAAATATTATTTGAATTAATTCCTGATTTTGTTTCATGAGACTTTGAAATAGTCGAGGAAGGTATTGTTCCGCATTGTATACAGGAATAATAATTGATAGTAAGTATTTCATCTGTTATTTTCTCATTTCTTTATTGTTTTCTACCAATGTTCGATTACTGACCGTTCTTCAACAATTGATTTCATGATTTCACAATCATGATAGCAGTATATCTCTGAACCAATTTTAAAGGTTGCCAGAGCCTGTCCCAGTAATCTGTCAGTAAAGGCAAGTGTTCCCAAAGCATATATTTCTGACTTGAATTTCGCTTTTATTGTCCTAATCGCTATTTGCCCAATATATGTCCCTTGTAATAATTTGTTATTATCAATAAAGGCTTCTACTTGAATCCCCAATATATTAAGATATGTAAAGAGCATACGTCCTGCTTCTCCGGCTCCTATAATTACAACACTTGAATTATCTTTACATTGTGCATTTTGTGCTACAGTCTCTGCTAATTTAGCCATTCCCGCGCTCAATCTGGTATTTGCATTTTGCTTAATGCAAAGAAAACGATAGTCCGCATCCGCACAAGTTCGTAACCCTTCTATCCAGTTTTCTTTTGTGATGTCATACTGATTGCAAAATTCTTTCCAGCCATATTGCTTAATAAAATCGATCTTTGTAATATCACACAATTCGCTGACATCATCTACACCATAATTCTCATCATGCAGTATTCTGCCAAATACAAGTGCTTCTTTCTCGGTTGGAAATTTGACTAGTCGTTGATAGATTTCTCCCAGTTCACTTATCTTATTTGCAAAGCCTGCAATATAGGAGTTTCTTGCCTTAACCAACAGAAACTCTTTTTGTAAATCGATGATGCCTTGTTGCAGTTTTGCAATACAGTCATTTTGTTTTTGAAATGATACAGAAGACTTTCCCACTATAGGTTCATATTGATTTGACTTGCTGCAATAATCCTTAGTGCTGCCCTCATCACACATTAATGCCTGTTCTAAAAGTCTATGATGAAAAGTAATATAGGTATTGAGTTCATTATTTTCTCCATAACTTCCAAGATAACCACGCAAATCAACACCATCTACCACATTTTCTGCAGTAGTTTTCGGGCTTATGCCCAACAAATGAATATTGTGATTCCGAATACCATGTTCTTGTAGTATACTTTCCAAGCCTCTTTGAATGGTTCCGTGAAACCCGATATCAACAGTTATAAACGGTTCATCCAATCCCATTTGTTTAAAATATCCATAAGCATCCTTAGATTTGCTTAGGCGATAACTCCGGAAACAATCTCCTATTTCTTTTTCATGTAAAAATTCATAAAAGGAATCAGCCATCTCATAATAACTGTATTTTCGGCTGTCTCCGTACTTCTTTCTATAATACTCCTCCCATTTTTCCAGCCCAAACAGTTTCAGGACATCATGTAATGTATTCTTGGATGCATTAAACAAATCTTCAAGCTTCTTTTTTGATATCTCTTGATCCATACTAGGAATAAAAACCGCTTTTCTGGAAATATATAGAGGGGTGACTTCAATCTCCATTTTTCTTTGCAATGCGGCATTCTGCAAAAGCGTCGTAAGAATTTTACCTTCTCGCATCAAAGGAAATATTCGGTTAATCCTTTCCTTTTCAGCTACATCCAAAATCCACTCTGCATATCCGGTCAGTAATGGTCCGTAAATCTGTATTCCAGTTTTATACCACAAATCCGTTTCCATCCCCGCATTCATATAGGGAGAGTATCTTCTTATAGCACTAAGTTCTCCAATAACAGAACCACACATCATTTTCTCATACATCAAGCCCTCTTGATGATTATCCGATAAAATATCATAGAAAATGGGATGCATTCCACATTCTTTTGCTTTCAAATAATCACTGCTATAATTATCCCCAATGTGAATTATTTGAGGTAATAATACTTTTTCACACTCAGCAACATGCTCGTATAACTCACCTGATAGTTTGCTCTTTCCCGTTTCTGAAGATATATATAACTTGGGGATAACTAAGTATCCTGCAGCTTGCATGATTTGTTCAATCTGCTGTACATTAAAATACATATCTGAAATACATATAACTCTATTACCATTACTTAATAAATTTTCCAAAATTTCTTTCAATATTGGATTACATATACATACTTCACACTCTATCTGAAATTCCAACTCTCTAAGTTGTTTGCTATTGTTAATGAATGAAGGAAATGCCATAAATATTTCTTCAAAAGTAACTTCTGTTGTTCCATATTTTTTTTTCTTTTCTCTTCTCGCTTTCTTCTCAGCTTGAATACGGAGATTTTTATAGTCTATTCCTGTAATACCAAATGGTAATATTCCATCTTTCTCCGCTCTCTTCCCAACTTTTTCAAAGACATCGGTCGGTTCGGAGGTCAATCTGAAGATCAAAGTATCAAAAATATCAAAACTAACAATTTTTTCTTTAAGATTGATTCTATTTAATTCAGATTGTATTTCGTCCTTCGTACAACTCATCCTGCCTCCAAGATTACAGAAATTCACTATATCTACATATGTAAATAGTTAGACACATTATATCATTTTATCCCAGAAAAATATACTTCTATTTCCTGTTAAAACCAACTCTATATCTTCATTTAAATTATAAATATCAATAACGCCTTTATATTTTCCTACTCTATTTGTAATAGTAATTCTTTTTTACATAGTACAAATAAATCTTTTGTCTGTTCAAAGCTCTTACAATATACAAAATCTTCAGCAGAATATATGATATTGCACCACGGATCAATATACCAATCCTCAGGTGCATCCTCTGGAAGACTAAATATATGACTGCACATGACTAAATGAGCATCATACTCTTCAGGATGATATTCTCCAGTTATCTCACAATCAGGGTACTGTTCCCTATCAAACGTATCATCGATTGCAATAGCAATCTTCATATCCTCATGAAAACCCCTGATATTTCTGATGATATTGCCCATTCCTTCGTAATTACCATTGAATAAAATAATTACGCTATTGCTATTCTTGAGTGCAAGTTCCAGTCTGTTTGCAACCGAAACTCTGGTTAAAATCTTGCCTTCTATAGCTTTTCCCCGTACATGATGAACCGCATCATCAAAAGCATACATCAATGTTTTTATAATATTTGTCTCGCCTTTCAGATTCACGCTGTAAATCATGCGAAACATTTCTGTCAATATATTCTCTGTAAACTGCTCTTTTTCCTCTTTCGGTAGTTCCTTCATAAAGAAATTCAGACGGTTTCTCCACATGTAATAATGAATAAATGTGTTGCCAGCGTTGCGTCCGCCACCCTTATGCCATACCCTGGATGTTCCACATACCGCTACCTTGTAGCCCGCTTGATTGAAGTTGTATCCCCACTCCATATCATCAAGATAAATAAAATTATCTTCCGGCATGATTCCGACTTTACGAATCGCCTCTGTACGTGCCATCAGTGCGCAAGCCGGCACATAATCTACATAATCCATCTCCGGAATGTCTGCTGTATCGATGCAGTTACGATAATGATCGACCTGCACATAGCGTTCATAATTAATTTCTCCACCATAAGACCAAATCTTCTTCGGATCATCCATGAAGTAAACTTTACTGCCCACCATACCCGTCTCCGGATGATGCTCCAGAAACTGATACAGCTCTTCCACCGCTCTTTCATCAAACACAACATCATTATCCACACACATCAGATACTGATAATCATGCTTCAGAGCCTCTCGTAAGCCTGTATTGAAACCACCGGAACCGCCTAGATTCTCCTGATTGACAATTAGAGTGACCTGCCCTGCATAGACTTCTTTGATTCGTTCCACAGAATGGTCTGCAGACGCATTATCTACCACATAGATGTCAAAGTCCTTCATGGTAGATGCGAGAATTGATTTGATGCAGTTAACGATATAGTCTTCTTTATTGTAATTACATATGACAATTCCGATGCATGCGCTCATGTTGACCTGCTCCTTATAGATTAACCTGCAATTGCAGCTCTGTATTTCTGAATATTCTCTCTTAAGTCATCACCATTGAAGATGCTGGTGCTTCCTGCGACATAAATATCTGCACCCATTTCCTTGAACATTTTTGCGTTATCAAAGCTGATATTGCCGTCTACCTGAATCTCAAGATCTGAGTACCCTGCCTCACGAAGATAATTCTCAAGCTTATCCACCTTCGGAATACAACTTCTGACGATTTTCTGTCCTGCAAATCCGGGATTTACGGTCAAAACATTGATTCCATCAATATAATCCAGCACTTCTTCTACAGAATAAATCGGTGTACCGGGATTAATAGCAAGCATGACTTTACAGCCATAGCTCTTTGCGCGTACCAGAGTACGCTGCACGTGAATGGTACTTTCATAATGTATAATCACTCTGTCCTGCGGACGCAACTTCATCCACTCCAGCTTATCCTCCGGACGCATAATCATCAGATGCATATCGAGTGGAATACTTGTCATCTCTCTGACGCCGTCTATGTAATCCATTCCAAATCCCAGGTTCGGTACGAATTCTCCATCCATGACATCTACATGAAGGTATTCTACATGTTCTTCTTCCATGATATGAATGTTGGAGACCAGATCCTTAATTCCCGCACACATGAGGGAGGCTGAAATCTGTCCCGGTCTATTGCCTTTACACATAGGTCATTCCACCTTTCCAAACGAATGATTCTTCTGATAAGACGCAAACAAGCCATGCACATGATCTGTACACAGCCTGTATTATGTCATTACCCTGATCCATTCTATTCATCATATACGCCGACTCCGTTCGAGGTATTGAGATATTTGATATCACAATATATCTATCGGCAAATTCTGTTATAAGCATTAGGATTTTTTATTATTTCTTACTGATTATAATCTTGCTGTAAAACTCCGTATGGTCGCGCATAATTTGCAGTCCCTGCATCAACTCCTTAAAGGGCAGATTGTGGGTAATTAGAGAACTGGCATCAATACGTCCTGCTGCCAGTGTATCGACAACATCCTGCCAGTCATTTTCTTCACTGGTGGAAAAACGGGAATTCCATGTTCCACATACATGTAGCTGTCTGCGCAGTATCTTCCAGAAAATATCCCTGTTAAGATAGACATCGCTATGAGGATTGCCCATTGTTAAGATGGTTCCCTGTCCTTTAACACTCAGGATACATTGATTCAGAACTTCACTTCTTCCTGTGCCTTCAAGTGCTGCGTCTACCATTTGACCGTCTGTCTGGATACGAAGCCACTCCGGCACATCTGTCTCTTTACTGTTGCAAATGTTTAAAAAGCCAAGCTGATTCGCTAATTGTATCTGTCCCGGTTTATTTGCCGCTATGTATATATTTTGTATTCCAAAAATTCGTGCCCACTGGGCTGCTAATAGGCCAATCGGACCTGCCCCGTAAATCATCAGTGAATTCATCTGCTCTAACGGCAGCTGTCTGACTGCATGCAGTGCAACTGCCATCGGCTCCAGCATCGCTGCTTCTGCATAGTCCACCGTATCCGGCAGTTCGATCAGGTTCCATACAGGCACTGCTACAAATTCCGCAAACGCACCATCTCTTCTGGAGCCAATATAATCGTAATGATTACACATTTCATAGTGTTCATTCAGACAGTTCTCACATTCGTGACATGGAATCAGTGGGAATACTCCTACTCGCTTTCCAAGCCATTCCTTGTCCTCTGCTTGTCCAACGCTGTGTACAACTCCCGAAAATTCGTGTCCGGGTATCGTTGGGAAGTGATAGGTTCCGTTCTCGAAGATACGTGGAATATCAGAGCCACAGATTCCTGCTGCCATAACCTCCACAATGACCCAGCCGGTCTTTAGTTCCGGCATATCTGCCTGCTCATATCTCAAATCATCGATTCCATGTAATACATATGCCCGCATAGTGACATCCTCTCATTTGACTACGAATCAGTCTCTCCTTTTAACTGAACAATTGACTATCTAAGCTTACTTCTTGCTCTTTGAAGACTTTACCTGCGCTCTGTATTTCTCCAAATCTTCTTTCGTCGTAATCTTAAAATTCGCTTCTTCACCCTTCACGAGCTTAATCTTCATTCCTTGTTTATATGCAATCTCGCTGCTGCCGCGCACCTCAGCCAGTTCTTCATCACTCATAGCGTCATGAATCGCCAGATAAGGATCCAGCTTGAACGCCTCCGGAGCCTGTCCTGCAAATAGTTCATCTCGATTCAGCAGTCCGCCGATTGTCTTGCCATCTGCACTCTGGTATACTGTGTCCTTTACTGTAATCACAGGCATCGCCCCATCACATTCCACTGCTCCATTGATGCAGTCTGTAATGATCTGTTCACTGACGCAGGGACGTGCGGCATCGTGAATAATGACAATATCTTTGATATCTTCTGTCTCTTCTTTAACGCCTACATGGATATATCCGCCGATTTCATCAGGAACCTCATACCATCCAACTACCTCTCTTGCTACGGTAATTCCTGAATAAATGGAATGCTGACGTGTTCTTCCTGCTGGAGCATAGTCTGCGAACTTTGAGACTCTCTCCTTCTCCATCCACTCATCCAGCATCTCCTGGTATTTCTCATCCGCTACGATCACAATCGCATCAATCATAGGATGTGCCTGAAAGGTCTCAAGGCAGTAGCATATGATTGGCTTTCCTCCAACCTCTATATATTGCTTTGGAGTAGTTCCACCCTTCATACGGCTTCCGCTTCCACCTGATAAGATTACTGCTATATTCATTCTGTTCCTCCCAGATTAGCCTTTCTTTTATCATACCCAATCATCTATGAAAATGCAAACAAACCAGTGGGTATGATGTTTGCTCTCAAATATATGGTATTCTCTCCTATTACAGCATATCTTTTATATCCCTTTTGCTGCATCAGTGTATGAAACCTGGCCTCTACATGCAACGTCTCGCACATGATTACCTCAATGGGATATCTTTGAACATCGAGGGATTCCAGCAGTGCATAGTCCACACCTTCTGCATCTATATCAACTATATTAGGATATCGTTCGTAGTTTTTTTCTATGATATGATTGATATTGATAATAGGAATTCTGATGATATCACAGCTAAGGCCTTGATTTTTTCTCGCCTCTCCTATACTTCTATTAAAGGTTCCAAAACCAGGGCAATCCGGAAATGCATAATACTCCAGTTCTCCATCATGCTCACCTGCTCCGCATTTCAACAATGTATCATCCGGCCGATAATGACTGATCAGTTCATGAAACATCGGATTCGGCTCTACCAAGGCGCCTGTGTAGCCCAGTTCATACAGAGAATAGGTATTGTTCCTCATGACAGGATGGCATACCCCGATATCAAGATAATGTAGATCCTGGATTCCCAATCTGCCCGCAATCTCCATCAGTACGCTGTCATCTGCATGTTTTCCATGCCAGAGCGGAAATTCCTTCCCGCGTATCGTCTGAACCTTCAGCAGATCAAATATAATCGTATCTGCCTCGACGCCAAGCTCCTGCAGCTTTCTAAGAATATCTCTTTCATAGATTGCATAAATCACCACCAACAGTTTTCCTGACAAGGTTCTGATTTGCGCCGGCTCACAAACGGTTAAATTGCCAAACTGCATCCCCAGATGATTTCCGACACCATCCACCACCATATCTAACGGGAAGTATTCTTCACGATAGTTCATCTGTAAAAGAGATCCTGTCCCCCATGCAATGACATGATCATATTTCTGCTTGATTGTTTCCCATTTTGTTGATTTTTGATATTGCATGAAATCCTCCTCGAGTCTCTATATAATTTTCCTAACCTTCTGAATCAGCCGTGTTGTTGCTTCTGCATCCTGGTACAGAAACATTCTGTCCCGGGATACCTTTCGTTTTTCTTTATACTGATCATCATTCAATACTTCTACAGTCGCTTTCATCAATTCATCCATCGTGACCGCCTTACGCTCCGGCATGTATTCATCAAACGGAACATATTCATCTCTGGTATTTCCATGATATTTCTCATAATCATAATGAAATGCTACAACTGGTCTGTCGAGCAGCATAAAATCTGAATACACAGAAGAATAATCCGCTGTCAGCATATCCACATATCCCATAAAGGTATATGGATCGTTCTCACCATCAATGTTATGGATATTGGAATACTCGATTCCCGCAAACTGCTTCTTCAGCTTTGACTTCGGATGCAGCTTTATGAGGAACATAATCCGGTTCTCTTTCAAAAATTCATTAAACTTCTGCAGATCCATCACTTCAAAGAAATCTGTTTCGGAATCCCGGAAGGTCGGCATATAGAAGTCAATTCGAAGCCCTTGCCTTTTCCATTCCAACACCCGCTTACAGATTTTCTCCTCCTCCGCAGTCATAACACACATAAAATCATGATACAATCCATCCGCCGTGCTCATCATTGCATCATTTCGTGGATATCCATCTACAATAATGTGGTCTCTTGTTGTATTGAATACGGACATGGAAATGATGGCAAGAGGTTCCGATGTGGCCAGTGTATAATGGTGAGGCTTTTCGTCTGATAATCTTCTTGGAAAGGTTGTGAATCTTTCCCACAGATTTCTTGGATGTCTGACTCTGTCAAACAGGTTATCATGATTTGCCTTTTTATTGCCGGTGCCATGCCACAGGTTGAACTTGACTGCGCCACCGGATGTCCAGAAATTAATATCCTTGGAGTAATTATCAAAGATATAAATTTTCCCCCTTAGGCAATACCAGATTCCCTTGAGGCTCTTGTAATGATATGCCTCGAATCCTTTTTGATTCAGTAGTTCAATCACCTGCTGGTTATGGCTGATCCAAATAGGTCTGATACCTTCCTCAGGATGCTGACACAGGTATAAATAGAAATAACGTGGATTGTCTGCAAATCGTCTGCCGAAGGTACTTCCAAAGAGCCATATTTTCTTATTTCTAGGCATCAAAAAAGAGAGACCATATATTGGCAGTAGCAACAGCTGTGACCAATATTTGATTCTCTCTCCTATCTTCATCTTGCCCATACTCGATTCCCGCCCGATTCCATTCGATTTCGTTCATCTGTTCCAGTTCTTTGATCTGTCTTATCAAAATGGTTTACTATTTCGATATAATATTTTATCGGCATAATAAAGCGGAAACTTTATAATGAAAGTTGCCTGAGGCAACTAATTGTTTATCTTTTGTATTATTTGCACTACATGATATGTGCCTGATTTAGTCGCCTTGAATGATTGCAAATTGTAATCTCATGTAACTTTACAGTTTCCTCAAGCCTATCAATTCGTGTTTCGTCGATAAAATGAGACTGTGCTACACCATATGCGTCAAATAGTGTTTTTGTATTCTTCTCAATCACATTCTCTATCCTAATGCCCATATTTCTGACGACATCCTCCATCTTGTCAAAGCGATCATCAGTCTTGTCAAAGCGATCATCCATTCTATTCAAGCGACCATTTATTGTGTCAAGATTCATTAGTATAAGATTCAACGTTTTACCCAACTCTTCATCCATATCTTCACCTCCTTCCATCACGTGAAATCATTATAAGATCACCAAAACAGAAGGTCAATGCATATGACATAATTAGTTTATTTTCGTCACATTTCCTATACATTATCAAATTTTTGCAATGATGCGGCATTAATATCCCATATTCATCAGCTTTATACTTGTCAATTTACATAACACCTTACATCCCACCCATACGGGTCTTGATGCTCTTACTGATCAGGATCTTGCTGTAGAACTCGGTTTTGTCACGCATTACGAGTAAGCCATCCATGAGTTCCTTGAAGGGGTAGTTGTGAGTCACGAGGGAGATGGCATCGATGCGGCCTTCTGTCAGTGCTTCCAGTACATCTTTCCATTCATTCTCTTCCGTCGTTGAAAAACGTGAATTCCATGTACCGACGATGTGCAGCTGCCTGCGCAGAAGCTTCCAATAAATGTCCTTGCTCAAATGATAATCCTCAGTCGGACTGGCAAGTGTCAGGATCGTTCCCTGTCCGGTCACACTGAGCAGACACTGTTCCAGTGCCTCTCCTTTGCCGGTACTCTCAATTGCCGCATCTGCCATCCTGCCATCTGTCTCGGCATAGAGCCACTCCAGAGCATTGGCTTCTGATTCATTGCACACTTTCTGAAAACCAAGCTCATGTGCCAGCTGAGCCTGCCCTTCTATCTCTGTTACTATGTAGATACTCTCCACTCCATAGAGTCTTGCCCACTGACATGCTAATAATCCCACCGGATCTGCCCCATAGATCACCAATGATTTGATCTGATCCAACGGCAGTTGTCTGACAGCATGCAGAGCTGCTGCCATAGGCTCCAGCATTGCTGCCTCTGCGAAGTCAACCGTGTCCGGCAGTTCGATCAGGTTCCAGATGGGCACTGCCACATACTCGGCAAAGCCTCCGTCCCTTCTGGTGCCCAGATAATCATAGCTGTCACAGATTTCGTAGAGTTCCTTGCGGCAATGATCACACTCACGACACGGTATCAAAGGAAAGATACCCACTCTCTTATCTACCCATTCTCTATCCTCTGACAGACCGACATTGCGAACTACTCCTGCAATCTCATGTCCCGGAATAATCGGGTAATGATAGGCTCCGGTCTCAAAGATACGCGGAACATCAGAACTACCGATGCCTGCTGCCATCACCTCTATCAGTGCCCATCCGGGCTTCAAATCAGGCATATCCGCCTGTTCATATCTCAAATCATCAATTCCATGCAGTACATATGCATGCATAGATATATCCTCCTCATTGACTAATTCGTCAAGAAAAATCAATTATCTCTGACTTTTCTTGATGAATTAGTTATTTTACCACTTTTTCAGGAACGTTTTTCTCTCCATCGGATCCAGATCGCTAATGCGTTTTTCTCTGTAATAAGAATCACTCTTCATATGCTGCGTAGATACCTCTTCAAAGATGGCTCCGTCTACAGACGAGAACGCATGATACTCTCCGCGTAAGACCGTCTGCATATCTCCGGGCTTCATCTTCTTCGCAGGCTTACCGTCAATCTCCACCTCCAGATCTCCGTAGAGCAGTTGGAATGTCTCTTCCTTAATCCGATGTGCATGCTCCGGATGCTTCTGTCCTGGCAGTACAATGATATATTTTTTGCAGTATTCGCGATTGATGATGTTGATGATAATGGCTCCATATTGTCTGAAATGAGGAATTCCATAATGATGTGACAGCTCTACTTCATAGTCCTCACCAAGCGCAATGCCTGCCTCATACAACATACCCTTTGCATCATGAATGGCATTTCTGACAATACCGACACCCGTTGTCTTTGGTGTCTCACAGATTTCCTCATTAATTTTGTAATCTCTGGTCGCAACTGTCTTATCAGATTTGAACTCGCCGCTGGTCATCTGTTTCTCGCCACACGGCATAGCAAAGAACACATCATCTGAGGTCATGGTCTCACCTGCCTTGATGTCACGCTTTGCATATGTACCACGCATCAGAGAACGAAGTGAATCAATCTCAGCCTGACTGATATACTTTTCATTGTCTTTTTTTGTAGTGCACATAGCCTTGGCAAGCAGTGCTGACTCTACCCACTTATCTGCCTGTTCTGGATTCATAGAGTATGCATTTAGCTTAATCGTCTCTGTCGGCAGCCCTACATGTCTCTCGAGGATCTGCGCACCTTTTGCAATGGCAAGCATCGGAACCATATTCTCATCCGGTGCCTCATGTCCTGAGTATCCGATAACTGTATCACGATATCGTTTATTCATTCTGTCTATAAAATTCAACTGAAGTCCATCTAGTGGTGCGGGATATTCTGCGATGCAGTGAAGAAATGCAAACTCACACCCACGATGGGTAAAGAAATTATACAGCTTATCTATATCTGCCATCGTCTTACCGCCGGTTGAGATGATCAGCGGTTTCTTTGATGCTGCTACTGCTGCCAGCAATGGCCAGTCAAGTGAGGAACAACTGGCAACCTTGATGATATCAATGCCCTGATCCAGACACCACTCTACGCCCTTCTCATCGAACGGCGTACTCATGGTCACCAGACCCTCCGCACGAACCGCATCTACGAGCTCAGTAAACTGATCATAACTCAATCTCGTACTCATAAATCTCGGTATATGCTTCACATCTGTCCGATCCTTGTAGTCAGGATGAATAAACGTATCCAGATCACGGTACTGCAGCTTTACCGCTGCCTTGATATTATGCTTTCTTGCGATCTTCCCCATTGCCTTGATGATATCTTTTCCATGCTCTACACTGCCCTGGTGGCTGTTTGCCATCTCAAAGATAAACAGATCTTCAAAAATGTGATTGTTCTGACTCATACCATTCACCCCGTTTTCAAATTTTGAAATCTTGTTGTTACTATATATATCGGCTACTGTTTTCTAAATATAAACTTAACATAAAAACCACTACCATCTTAGAAAAAGAGTTCTCTGCTCTCCGCTTCTTTCATAATGTGCTGTAATGCTCCAACAGCATCGGTAACTTCGGTTACTCTTCTCTTTGCTTTTTTTACTTGATTCTGATAAAACTCTGAATCATTCATATACCTTCTGATACTATCCCTCATTTCCATATAAGTCTCTACACAGAATTCATCTCCCGCCGCTGCTGCTATATCTCCATACCTTAATGTGATGCACGGAACGCCCTTGGAAAATGCCTCGATTACCGAATAGCCACCTCCAGATCGTTTCGGATTAACATACAAATCCATCAGTTCATCGAAGGCCATTATATCATCCTGAAATCCAACAAAGGTGGATAAATTCTTTAAATCCGAATCCACTTCACACCTTTTTTCGTATCCGTCAAATCGACCTGCAAATACCAAAAAAGCACCCTCATGCAGTAACGGTCTAATTGTATCAATAAACTCAACGTCTACCTCATCGTGAAGTCTCGTCCCCACTACCAATAGTAAAAACCGTTCTTCCGGTAAATGAAAATCTATCCTCTGATAATGATTTATCTGCTCTTTTAGAGAAAAAGAGAATGTACTCTCAATAATATTTGTCGGTACAGAATCGGAATGAAACAGCTGTTGTCTTTCCGTCGAACTAAATCTTCTGCCTATCGCTGTATATTGACCTGGTCTAGCTACTGTTGAGGAAAAAACTACAGGAATATTAATGACCGGTACTATGTGCGCTGCCATATCAGCTACAATGCTGCTATTGCCCATCACAAGAATCATATAAGGTTTTTCTGTGCGTATCTCTTGCAAAATTTTTCGCACTTCACCAATCTCAGGCATATCCAGAGTACTCTGTTCAATAGTAAACTGCATCCCGTCATATAGGTACTCTTTACTACCAAATAGTGATTCATTTAAAGAGGCCTTCGTTGCTGCAAACATAGGAAACTTGCCCAACTGTGTCATAGGTTCCCGTGTATTTATGACCTTAACTTGTTTTTGCAACTGCTTGCTTAATACACTGATTCTTTCTAGCGCACTTCTGGTCGGTGGATGCTGCAATCCGATAAACTGTAATGTTATTAAATATATTAAGTTTCTTCTGCGGGTTTCCTTGTAAACTGGTTTTAGTAGATCTTTGCATGCATCATAATAACCTTGATAAATAGACTGATACAACCCTTCTAACTGAATCGTATCCTTCAAATTTTTCTTACGAAGAAGTATTCTCATTGTCTGCCGCCAATAGTAATAACGATTGTACAGTGTAAATTCATTGCTATTCAATACTAAGTAATTCATTTGTTGAAAATCCTGTTGATCTGCCAGCATCTCAACCAAATATGATAAAATCAGCACTTTGTTCTTGTCTGTTTCTTCACGAATCAAATCTCCAGTTGAATAATTTCTGCCCATATGGGGTAAATAAAGAAATTTCCCAAACAAGCCACTATACAATGCCTCGGCCGTAGTCAGATAATCGGGCATATCACTCATCAGATATCGGTTCGTTGCTACTTCGGCAATTTCTATTTGATCAAACAATTCCAGTATCGTACCAATAGAAATGCCTTCCTTAATCGCATTTGTATATAAATGAATCAATATATCTTCTTGGTCATATTGCAAAATTGCTGCCTCGTTTTCAGCAGATAATTCTTCACCGATAATACATAATACTGTTTTCAAGTATACCCTCCAAACATCTCATCCCAAATCTATAATCTTCTTTTCTATATCCGGAATCACTATTTCAAGCTCATTTTTTAGTATCTGAAGATATTTC
The DNA here is from genome assembly GCA_030539165.1 of bacterium. GTDB lineage: Bacteria > Bacillota > Clostridia > Lachnospirales > Lachnospiraceae > JAAYYM01. The sequence goes on along the minus strand of JAUNSO010000002.1, from coordinate 92,072 downwards.
TTTCCATTCTCACATGCAGAGAGTAACTCTGAACGTTCATCTTCTTCGTTATGGTAAATGCCCTTGAGCATTGCTGTCGTCTGTTCCTGCACACGATTTCTGATATACTCCATGTCAGGACAGGCATCCAGTTCCTCACCGATCTGTTTTGTCGTTTGAAACAGCTTTACAAACTCTTTGTTCTTATACTTCTCTTTATACACACAGTCAATCATCTTCTCGTAGGATTGTAGTGCTGTTTTTGTCTTTGCATAACACTCGTTCAGTTTTTCAGGTGTTTCTCGCATATATAGGAGCAGTTTTGCCCTGCTTTTCTCATCAAAATACTGCTCACAGCCCTTTATCATTTCCTGGACGGGCACTGTTCTCGTACACTCGTTTCTGATTGCTTCCTCCAGAGTTTCAATGATACTGCCATGTATCATAGCACCTCCCTCGGTTGCATCTATCACCTTAATTTCCGGAAATTTCTCGATCTGCTCCTCAAACCAGTTGCAGTACAACTTATATTCCGGTTTTGAAAGAATTGGCTTTCCATTGATGCCCTCCACCTCAATCAAGTCTGCATAATGATCTGCCATCCAGCCCAATTCTCCGACCAGTGTTGCATCTGCATGTGACTTATTATCAGTCAGAGCCAAATCCTGACCGATCAGTATCACGGTTGTAAAGCCAAGAATCTGAGCCACTGAAAAGGCATCGTTTGCCACAGAGCCGCCACTCGAAACAATTGGCAGCACCATATTATTTTGCGAAAGAAAATGCTGAATATGATGATTCAGATCATTTAAGAAAAACTTCTCTGCTCGATGTCTTCGCAATATCTCCCTGTGACTGATCAAATAACAAATCATAGGAATATCTCTTGTCTCTTCATCGTCAAAGTGTGCCGTTTTCTTCTTTCCATCTATACTGATGCAAATATCCGGGATGATACCGTTACGTACAAGTGGTCTGAGTGCAGAGTCAACTGCTATAATAAAAGCCTTTCCCTTAGCATCCTTCAACTTCATGATATTTTTATCAAGAGATGGACCTGCAGCTACGATGATAGCCGGTATGTCCTTTGGGATTCGTTCATTCAGACTTTTTAGAGATTTGCTCTCCAAAAAAAAACGAAAATTGGCAAATGTATTTTCATAATAGTCCTTCCCATAACGTCCAATAACGGACTGTGAGGAATTAATCGCAGAGCATACGTTTTGCAGTACAGCCATATACTCTTGGTATTCTTTATCGTATATTCTGTTATAGTTTAGATAAGATTTGTAGATAAAGTCTTCTATATCCGTGTACTCAAGCAATTCACTGAAGCGGTCATCGAGCGTTTCTCCTGTATAACCGTTAATAAATAGATGTACTCTTTCTGAACGCAGCAAGTTAGTAAGGTCAAATTCGTGCAGCACTGTATGTAAGATATCAAGAGACGGTTCATAGATGATAATCATAACATCCTCAGAGGTCTCCTTCAGAAGTTTATTGACATACATACCATTACCCAGTCCAAACAATAGTACCTTGGAATGAAAATAGAATTTAGGAAGGTTTCGAAACCACATGTCCATCAGTTTGTCCGAATCGTATAAAGTATCCAGTTGATAGGTCTGATCACCTTGAACAGCATAAAGCACCTTTTTGTCACATACTTCGTCGATGCCTACCGTAAGAGTTGTCTTCTCTTGTTTCATCAATGCATCTGCAGCCATAGCATTATGTATCCTTAAAGCCTCAATATTATGTTTCCAGATTACTTCGTTCATGCATCTATCTCCATATTCTTTATCATTTCACTATACAGAATCAGGTTCTCCTTTGTTTCGAAGTTCATGGTATCAATGAACTTGAACTGGTCAGGAGTCTGAAACATCATCAACAGTTGCTCCAGTTGAGAACTCCAGTATCCGACATCTGATGCAACCTCTTTAAACTCAGGAAGCGTATAGGATTTGATAATTCTAGGAAATGTATTGATCATCTCTTCAGAAAACTTCATAATATTTTGATCGTACTCTTGATAGTCATTTTCCAGTACTTCTATTGACAAAGTATCTAACAGTTCAATTAATCTGCATATTTCTCCATACAATGGCTCCATGCTGCACCCTCCTAGTCATACCACTATTTTACACCATTCTGCCATATCGAACAAGGTCGAATACACGAAAAAGGGAGTGGCTTATGACCACTCCCTCCCTACTTATGTAATTACTGTCGTAATTACTGAAGTAATGACAGAACTCCCTGTGTTGACTGGTTAGCCTGAGCAAGCATTGACTGTCCTGCTTGAGAGAGGATATTGTTCTTGCTGTACTCAACCATTGTAGATGCCATATCGGTATCACGGATCTCTGATTCTGCTGCTGTTGTGTTCTCAACGATGTTGTCCAAGTTGGCAATGGTGTGCTCCAGACGATTCTGAACTGCACCAAGTGCGGAACGGATGTCTGAAATTTTTGCGATTGCCTGTGTGATTGCTGAGATAGCCTTGCGTGCGCCTGACAGTGTATCCAGTTTAATCTCATTCAGCTTCGGAGCATTGCCCTTGCCGCCAAGCTTGCTGGTTGCAATGTTGTCGATCTGGATCTGAATTCTCTGCTCTGTCTTATTTGCTGCACCTACCTGAATGGTTCTGTTAGCGCCTGCTGAGAAATTGCCGTCCAGTAACTGTAAAGTATTGAACTGTGTGGACTGCTTTACTCTGTCAATTTCACAAATAAGAGCAGAAACCTCTTTCTGGATTGCGACACGATCAGCTGTGGTGTTTGTTCCGTTAGCTGACTTAACTGCTAACTCGTTCATTCTTTGAAGCATTGAGTGAACTTCTGCTAACGCACCTTCAGCTGTCTGTACACAAGATACACCATCCTGAGCATTTGTAGATGCCTGTGTCAATCCTCTGATCTGACTTCTCATCTTCTCACTAATCGTTAATCCTGCTGCATCATCAGCTGCACGGTTGATCTTGTAACCAGATGATAATTTCTCAGTCACCTTTGCCTGAGATGATGTCGTAACACCAAGCTGTCTGTTTGAATTCATTGCTGTCATATTGTGCTGTACTACCATAGTTCATTCCTCCTTGAAATTGTCACGGCGTCCCTGCCGCCATTTGTTGTTTGTTTCAGTTCTGAGTTCTGTATTTAGTAATCTGTCATTACTTACATTATATATCGACATACTAAATGGAAACTTAATACCTAAATATAGATTTTTTTTAATTTTAATTCCAATTACTTGTGTTTTATACACCAAAAAGGACCGGCAGAGCCGATCCTTCCTGGTACGTATTAAAATCTAAAGCTTTCTTTCATTAACCTAATAATGACAGTACTCCCTGTGTTGACTGGTTAGCCTGAGCAAGCATTGACTGTCCTGCCTGAGCGAGGATATTATTCTTGCTGTACTCAACCATTGTCTCAGCCATGTCTGTATCACGAATTGCTGATTCAGCTGATGTAGTGTTTTCAACGATGTTGTCCAAGTTGGCAATGGTGTGCTCCAGACGATTCTGAACTGCACCAAGTGCGGAACGGATGTCTGAGATTTTTGCGATTGCCTGCGTGATTGCTGAGATTGCTTTACGTGCGCCTGACAGTGTATCCAGTTTAATCTCATTCAGCTTCGGAGCACCATTCTTACCACCAAGCTTGCTGGTTGCGATGTTATCAATCTGAATCTGGATTCTCTGCTCTGCCTTATTAGCTGCACCAACCTGAATTGTCTTGTTAGCGCCTGCTGAGAAATTGCCGTCCAGTAACTGCAGTGTATTGAACTGTGTTGACTGCTTTACTCTGTCAATTTCGCATACCAGAGCTGAAATTTCCTTCTGGATTGCTGTTCTGTCTGCTGATGTGTTAGTTCCGTTAGCTGACTTAACTGCTAACTCGTTCATTCTTTGAAGCATTGAGTGAACTTCTGATAACGCACCTTCAGCTGTCTGTACACAAGATACACCATCCTGAGCATTTGTAGAAGCCTGTGTCAGTCCTCTGATCTGACTTCTCATTTTCTCACTGATTGTTAATCCTGCTGCATCATCGGCTGCACGGTTGATCTTGTAACCAGATGATAATTTCTCAGTAACCTTTGCCTGAGATGATGTCGTAACACCAAGCTGTCTGTTTGAGTTCATGGCTGTCATATTGTGCTGTACTACCATAATTCATTCCTCCTTGAAATTAGGTTGCGGCTTCCTTGCCGTCATTGTTTGTTGCTGCTGTACTTCTTTGGCTTCTGTTCTTTTAGGCCGTACGCTCCTTTAAGTACATCTGCCGGGTTAAGTAAGTTTCTTTACTTATATAATATATCGGAATAAATAGAGAAAACTTTAGACCGAATATTATCTTGGTAGGACAAAAGTCTTATTTCTATATTACTAATTACTATTTCTTCCTATCTACAAACTGAGGATCTACATAATTCACCTTGCTCATGACCTTATAATAGTCCGATGCTGCTTTGATACTGGCTTTGGATGCCTTAATCATCTGCTTTGTCTGGAGCATACCGCTTTCTACAGCCTTGCGATTGCGTTCTTCCTCTGTCTGGATACGTACACTCATATCTGTGATCTGTTTAATCATAGTCTGCATTATTTTGATCTCTGAGCGATGCTTTTTTTGATTATCCTGTAACTCAGACTTCACACGATCATATAGATCTGCAAATCCATCATCCAGCTTTGTCAGCTCATCAATCTGTTCCTGTTTACAGCTCACGCATACATCAAACTGCTCCCAGTCTATCTCACGTTCTTCTATGATCTTCGCCTGCTTCTCACACTCATCCAAAATAATCTGTAAAGCTGCAAGTTTTTTCTGCAGACTCTTTAACATCATCTCAATATAGTGATTCTGTTCTGACATATGTACTCCTTGACTGATTTATGCCGACGTATGGCTGCGTCTCATGACTTCCTTCCATGTGTCTCGCATGGTGCGAAGATGCTTTAATACTTCTTCCAGAATATCCTTGTCTTTCTTGACATTTGCCTGCATCAGCCTCTTCAATAAATAAGTATACACGACATCAAAGTCCTTTGCAACCGGATAATCGTGATTGAGCGTGATCTGAAATTCCTCTATAATCCGCTGGGTCTTCATAATATTATTATGTGCTTTTTCTACATCTTTATGTTCAATTGCAGTGATTGCAATATTACAGAACTTAATCGCTCCCTCATATAACATCAGTGTCAGCTCCGCCGGTGATGCCGTCAGAATCTTACTGTTATTGTACTGGGCATAAGCCCCGTTCATGGTTGGCATATTAACATCCTCCTTGATGATTGTTCAAACACATAATTTAAACTATTTATTTGGATCCAAGCAGACCGGATAGGGCGGACTGGCTGGAATTCAATGTTGCCATTGCTTTTTCCATTGCTGTAAACTGTTTGTAATACTTTTCTTCAATATCGGCTACATGCTTTTCCCAATCGGAAATTTTCGTTGTATAATCGTCATATTCCTCTTTCATCCTGATATCATCATACACCGTAAATGCACTACTGAGCTCTGTATGTCTCATCTTTCTGGATAATGTATCATACAGATTATTGGATAACTGTGTAAAGAAATCCTGTACGCCTGTCGGATTTGATGCAATGGCAGCTTTCAATTTATCCTGATTACCTGCAGTATTCGAATCATTTGCATCACCATCGATATGATATGCATTTTTCTCGTTATCCGCTGCGTTGAAGTAACCCATTGTATTAATACCAAAGTTGGACAAGCTCATGGTCTTTCCGCCTACAGTATAGGTCTGTAGCATCGCCATACGCATGGAGGATGTCACGGACTCTACCGTATCATCTCTGCGAAGCAATGCATCCTTGATCTTCTTCTCCCATGCTTCGATCTGAGAATCGGTCATGGACGACTTCTCATCGTCCGTCAATGGATCATAACCTTTTGAAGATGCAGCATTGTACATGGAATCCATCTCGTTTACAAGCGTATTGTATTCCTTAAAGAAATTGCGAATATTATCGTAGATCTTATCATAATCTGTATCTGTACTGAGTGATAATTCCTCGTCCGTACCCGTTTTGCCCTTGACTGTAATCGTCATACCGTTGATCGTAAATGCATTGGAATTTGATTCATAATCCACACCATTTAATGTGATCTTAGCATTAGAGCCTGCAACCTTATTATTGACATTGTTCAGTCCCAGAGCGTCCAACGCAGCTGTATCTCCAGAAAATGAAAAGTCCGCAGCTGTTCCTGTTGTTTTTGCACTGACATAGATTCTGCCATTACTGCTGTCAAAATTTGCGTTGAGTCCAGCTTTTGTGAGGCCTGCTGTTAGCTGATCAATTGTTGTATTCTCACTAATCGAAAGGCTGGTCGTTGTTCCGTCACCTTTTGTCACTGTAAAGGAACCGCTTCCGGTATAGCCCAGCTGAGACATCTTTGTTGCGCTTGACAGCTTGGAACCATCATTTGTCGTCAGCTTATCACCTGTTAAATATCCGGCCTTTGCCAGATCTGTGATCTTCAGTGTCTGAATACCGCTTACCGCACCATCACTTGCGATAACCGATGCTTTTGTCTCATCTGACACAGTAGTCTTCTTTGCATTATAGTTACTGGAAAAACGCATATTGGAAAGAGAACTGGAGTAAAAGCTGTATATCTTTGTATTCAATGCCTTCCATGCGTCCTGTTTCCACTGCAGTGTTGTCTGTTCTTTTTTATATGTATCCGTCTTGGTGCTGTATGCCTTGACCAGATCCTGCACGATCGAGTCTGTATCGAGGCCTGAGTTCATACCTGAGATTCTGACTGCCATAGTGAACTCCTCCTATCTTCTCTCATCTACCAGAAGTCCAGCCAGTTCCCATGCCTTTGCGATCATATCGAGCGTCTTTTCAGGCGGGAGTTCCTTGATGACTTCCTTGGTTGACTTGTCAACGATTTTTATGGTTACACGGTTCGTACCTTCATGAATCCCGAATAAAGCCTCGGAATTGTTCATCTTTTTATTCAACTGCTCTACAGCCTTTTTGACCTGATCAGGTGTTGCCTGCTGCTGTTCGCCCTGCTTGCCCGCATCCTGTTCGTCTTTCTCGTCTACCTTTGCTACTGCGACAGTAGAGGGATCTGACTGCATTGTAGTCTCCTGAGCCTTTCCATCCGTGTAATCAGCTTCAGTTTTTGCCACCTGCTGTGGTTGTTTGATTGCCTGTGCCTGATATGTCATTGCACTGCTTAACGGTTCTATTGCCATTACGGCCACCTCCTTGTGAATCTGATCGCAGGTGTTTCTTCGCCTTTGATCATGCCATTTGAATCAATCATCATGAAAGGGACTTTCTTGCCCTTTAACTTTTTATCGTCATAAACTAAGAAAAAGATTAGTCTATTCCTGATTTATCAAAAAAGATTTTTGAGTGCTTCCATACCTTCAGGTTCCATAGCAGCCTTATTGGCCTCCTGAATCTGCAGATAAACTTCTTTACGGTAAATTGGGATTTCCTTTGGTGCAGCGATGCCGATTTTCACCTGATCTCCCTTGATATCTAAGATCGTTACCTCTATACAGTTATCAATTACGAGTGCTTCATTTTTCTTTCTGGATAAAGCCAGCATACTATTCACCTGCCTTTTCTTTTGCTGCCATCAGTATATCATAGATGGGATATTTCACTGCATACTTCTCGCCCTCTGCGATGACCTGACAGGCTCTGCGGTTCTCTCCGTTGATGACAATCGGAGCACGAAGATTGATCGTCATCTGTTTGATGTCCTTGGGTACTGTGATTGTTACCAGTACCAGCATATCATTCTGATCCAGATTGCCTAATGGTGTGAGCAATTCATCCTCTATCTCCGGATTATAAGTATCCACGATAAACAATGGATTGATCACCGGCATGGCAAATGCAGGTTCCTGTACAGACTGCATCCAGCTGATATTGGATTTATCATTCTCACTATCATGAATCAGCAGGAAGTCCTTCAGCTCCGGAAATCCCACAATACCGGTCTCAAATCGGATCAGCTTGTCTTCATTGACTTCAATTTCACCGAACAATTTCGTTTTCATCACCATAATTTCTTCTCCTTTTTATATTGCTGATATCTGATCTATAAATAGTTCAGCAATGTCTGCTGTGAGATCTTGCCTGCTGCCAGCAATGCCGCATCATATGCGAGCTCGGCATTGGCCAGATCGATTGCTGCTGTTGCCACATCTACATTTTCATTTTCAGATGCCAACTGGTTTACACTGGTCTGCTGTTCCTTCATACGGGTCGTTGTCAGTGTCAGGCTGGTGCCGCGAGCACCACAGTTGGCGATGGCAAGGTTCGTCTGATCGAGATACTCCTGTGAGTTTGTAATGTTGCTCTTGAACAGATTTTCCATCTTGTCCTGCAGAAGCGTCTTTTCTTTCTCTGCCTCTTCCAGCATGGAAGCAATAGTCGCCTGTTGCGTCTCATCATATTGAGAATCTGACTGCATTGCCTTCAGCTTTGTAATTTTATCTTCTGCATCGATCACGGCCTGCGTTGCATTGATCATTTCATCTATGTCTCTGGTAATGTCGTGATCATAAACTTCTCCTGCGAGAGTATTGACTCTTAAATTCTGATTTGCACTTACATCATAGGCGATGATCTGTTCTGAGTAAACGTGGTTGATGGGATTCAATGCGTCTGTCGTATCTACACAGTTAAAGTAATGCTCCGGTCTCAGATCACCCTTGGACCACTGACCCTTATCATAGGTAAATCCAATGACATCCGTTCCTTCTATATTTTTCAGATTGCTTAAAGTATTGTAAGCTGTCGATCCGAGAATCATTTCTCCGGTCTCTGCAATATAATAAGCTTTATTGGCATCAGCAGGTTCATTGACTACATATGCACTGTCTCCATCACCCGCCAGTGTCTTGGATACAACTTCAATAGACGATGTCGTATAAAAATTCTGAACAGCGCCTGTCGATGTCAGATTGACCGTTACATTACCCGCCGTCATAGTGTGAGAACCATCTGCATTTTTTGTAATGCCTTCTGTTAAGGTAAAAGTTCCGTCTTCATTTTTCACAAATGAGCCAGCAGAAGAAGTATAAGTGCCATCAGCATTTTGAGTGATTGTATACGTCGTTGCTGTTCCGCCGGGTGTCGGTGTTGTTGTGATTGTAAATCCTGTTGCAGTTTTGGAAGATGTCGCATCTGCCAGCGGTGTTTTATACTCAATCTCATGAGGTGTCGTTGTTGCATCCATTTCATCATATGAAAGGCGAATCCGGTGTACTTCGTTATCTGTTGGATCAGTTGCTGCAATATTATTAACATCTACTTTGCCGGACACATACTTAATCGTATCAATATCTGCCGCATTAAATCCTTCTGTAATAGAGAAGTTCTGTGCAGTATCTTTTCCATAGGTCAGACTTTCCCCTGTTCTGTAACCTGTAAAGACGGTTCTGCCTGCATAGTCTGCATTTCCCGCTGAGTACACCTGAGACTTTAACTCTTTCAGGTTAGCCAGCACTTTTGCTCTGTCCGTAGCTGTCAGCTCATCGCTGGAACCCTGTACACAGTACTCATACATATCCTCTATCGCACCCTGCGTCGTCTTGAGAGCGGACTCTGTCACCTCCAGCCAGGACTTTGCATCCGGGATATTCTTCTCATAGTACTGGGAGATTTCATTCAGGCTGCTGCGCAGACGCAGTGCTCTAATGGCTACGACCGGATCCTCGGAGGGTCTGGAAATTTTCTTTTGTGTTGAAACCTGTGTATTCAGTCTGTCTACAGATACCTTATTATTGTTAATGTTGGTATTTGTATTACTGGTCATCATCTTGTTGGTAATTCTCATGCTCATATTTCTTCCTCCTTTTTCATCGGCGGCATTGCTGCTGCCAAGGGGACTAAGCCACTTCCATGTTGCCTGTCTGCCATCTTATCATTGGTCGATTCTATACACCGGTTTGCTCTATCAGCTTGTCATAAATCTCTGTCATGACCTGGATCATCTTGGATGAGAGGTTGTACGCATTCTGGAACTTCACCAGATTCAATGCTTCCTCGTCATTATCAACGCCTGATACCGACAACCTTTGCTGTGTGATTGCCTTTGAAATATTCGTGAAATTCTTTACAAATGTATTGGCACTGTTTGCATTCAGTGCAATATCTGCTGTGATACACTGTAGGAACTCTGCTGAGGAACAGCCACGGAAGGACATCATATCCTTATCAGATTTGACCTTCAGCATCTCATCAACTAAATCGTACTTATCTGTACCGTCACTGATTTTTTTCGTTGTTGCAAACTTTCTAGAATCAGCAATCATTTCATCTGATACTGCAAAGTTAGCAGCTGTCAGCTTATAATAAGTATCATCCTCGCTATTTGTAATCGGGTCGTACAAGTGAGCTTCTCCGAATTTATACGGATTCTTATTATCGGTAATATTCTGTGCCATAAAGAAGACTTCTGCCTGATTACCATCGAGATCCTGTCCTTGTGTCACAATATCATTAAAAGTTTCTGCAAAGGTACGTACCCACTCATTCATCTGTGACTGATAGTAAGGAATACCCTGATAGTC
>JAUNSO010000002.1:0-81397 GCA_030539165.1 bacterium | reverse complement strand
TCAATCAGGCCCTTCAGTTCTCCACCGAGAGAACCGCCGTACAGATTGAAGGTCAAGCCATTTGACCACTCTACATTATATAGACCTTCTGCATCAGACTGATTGACCTTTTCAGCTCTAGCTACACAACTCAGAGTGTTATATTCATATCCATCTACCAGGGTCTGACCTGCGATTTTCACTGTATACTTATTGGCTCCGGACAGTTCATCGCCGCCTTCTGTCGTATAAATAGGAGTCTCCTTGACTTCTACATCTACTGCTAATGACAGCTGATCGATCAACAGCGATCTCTCGTCGCGCAGTTCATTGGCCGTAACGCCGGTCATTTCTATGATATTAATCTGTTTATTCAGATTGGCTATCTGCGTGGCAACGGAATTGATCTCATCAGTTTTATTCTTGATCTCTGCATTTGCGTCTTCCTGCAGCTTGGTCAGATTTGTTGACATCTCATTAAAATATGTCGTCAGATTGCTTGCAAATGAGATAAACTGTGCACGAACGGATTCATCTGCCGCACTCTTTTTTACCTCAGCGAGAGCACTGTAAAAATCATCATAGATAGCGGTAAATCCGTCCACTGTCTCGCTTTCCATAAAGTAGTTTTCGACCTGCTTCATATAGTCGGACAGGATATCATACTCACCTTGATTGGCGTTATTATTCCAGTATTTTGTATCATAGTATGCATTTCTGATCTGCTGGATTGCCGTTGTCAGTACACCTGCACCGGCCATACCGTAGGTTGTATTGGTGCGCAGAGCATCAGCTGCCTTCTGGATGGCTTCCTGACGGCTGTAGCCCTTGGTCTCTACATTTGAGATGTTATTGCCGGTCGTATTGATAGCTGCCTGTGCGCTGGTCAGTCCTGTGTATGCAATATTGAGTCCAAAAAATGTTGATGGCATCTGCGTCACTCCTTTCTGTTGTCTGTTATATTCATCGTCATATTTCTACTTTAAGTTGAGCAATGTTTCCAACATATCGCTGATGACATTGATATAGCGGCTGGATGCATTGTATGCATTCTGGAACTTAATCATATTGGTCAGTTCTTCGTCTGATGACACTCCCATGACTGCCTCTCTCGCATCGTCTACTGAAATGACTGTCTTGGCCTGTGTCTGTGCTATATTTTTATATACGGAGCCTTCATTTGCCACCTGTCCGATCAGGGCTGAATAGTAGTCCTTGAAGTTCAGGTGTGCCTCCAGCGTCGGATTCAAAGTATCAAATGTATTGTCAAATGCCTGCTCTAATGCATTAGCCTTTTCCTTATCAACTGTTCCGTCAGCATTGACAAAGCTGAGCAGAGATGCCTGCTTGAGCAGATCCGGATTGATCTTCAGGTTATTCGAGGTGTACATCGAAGATACATTGGAAGGGCTGCCGCTGGTGTCTTCTGCTACATATCTATACTTTCCGTAATCAGGGTCTGTCGGGTCGGTGACTTCTTTATATCGCTCTGTTCCCAGTCTGACAAACAGTTCATGCGGACAATCCTCAGCGGAATCATAAGTAGGCAGTGTCGCATCCGGATTCGTCTCTCCACACAGCACATTATTCATCGTTGTCACAACGCCATGGATCAGGTTATCAAATTCAGCCTGAATGTTCATGATCAAGGATGGCTGGATATCTCTTTCATAGGTATCCTTATCATCCATATCTGAATAATTCGCTGCATGATCTCCACGTGCCAGCACAAGTGCCTTGAGTTTGCCGATATCACTGTCCAGATCTGATGATATCTCTTTGGTCAGATCAAATACGGGTGTGTCTGAGTTCTGCGGCCATACCGGAGTATAAAAGCCTGTACCGGGATCCATAACAGTGCCCATCTCATAGACACGATCCCTGGCGATGAAAGTCGAGCCCTCGATCTTAACAGATACAACGCCCTCCTGATCCTCATCATACGATATATTTGCATAGCCTGACAGCTCATCCAACAGCTGATTTCTCTGATCTCTCAGGTCGTTTGCCTCTTCGGAACCGATTTCCAGTTTTCTAATCTGTTCATTCAGGGCGCTGATCTGATTGCCGTATTTATTGATGGTACCAACGATGTCCTTGACTTCGTCATTTAATGTACTTTGATATGAAGAAAGACCGCTGTACACAGAATTGGCTCTCTCGATAAAGGTTGCAGCCTTTGATACGAGCTGCCCCTGCACTACTGTGCTCGAGGGATCCTTTTGCAATTCCTGTACGGCCGTCCATAGATCTGAAAGCGACGTTTGAAAAGCCACACCTTCCATCTCTCCAAATAATGTCTCAATCTCATTGATGACATCATATGAAGTCTCGTAGAATGCCGCTCTTCCTTTTTCCTCTCGATATGTCTGGTCCAAGAAAAAATCTCTGACCTGTCTTACTTTTTCATAGTTAACGCCCAGTCCTACCTGCTGTGAGCTAATGGAACTGTTCCCGACAGTACTATAGGTACGGTCACCAAGTAATACCTGCTGTCTAACATAGCCTACCGTATCCAGGTTGGATAAATTGTGTGAAGTTGTATTCAGCGCATTCTGACTTGTCTGTAAGCCTGATGCTCCAACGTATAAGCTTCCCATTAACGGCATGCTATCACCTCGTCTGCGGACTTTTTTCTACTGTTTTGCATCGAAACCGCTGAATGATCCAAGAGTTCCGCCTGTATTGACGGCTCCTCTGTCATAGTTTGCTGTTTCCGGTGCCTGCTTCATTGCCTGTATCAGATTCATATCAAAGGACACCAGTTCCAGTGCCTGTTTGATAAGCTCTGCATTCTGGTCGTTGACCTTTTTGATCCGGCGTACCGTGTCCTGCAGCTTGTCACTGACTGCAGCCAGTCTTGCCTGTTCCTTTGGCTGTCTGTCAAGCAAATGAATCAAGGTTGAAAGCTTCAAAGTCTCAACATCCTTGTTGATTACGTTGGCGATGTCTTTTGTCACCGTCTCCCGCTTCTGGCCAAAATGACTGATTCTGTTAACAACGTCTTTTTCTTCATCCGTGATTTTTTGAAGTTCCACAATGTCCCCGCTCACGATAATCGGGGTCTTTTTCATTGATAATTCCAGTAGAGTCTCATATTCCGTATTTTCTGATTCCAAAACGGTCAATAATTCTTCCATTAAACTAGCCACTAAAATTACCCCACTCCCCAGGTTCTAATCTATTTAGAAACTCAGGTTCTCACTCTCATTGTACTTCTGCATCAACTTGTCTGCGAAGGACTCACTGCTGACATTATATGTGCCTGCATTGATCTTTTCCTTCAATGGTGCTGTCAATTCCTCTCTGATGTTAGGAGAATCGGCAACTGCCTGTTTCAAGGTCTGGATATCCTTTCCTATGCTTGAAATCTGCACCTGATCAGACGAACTGGTCTTGGATGTTTTATTAGCCTTCGTTGATTTGTTCGTATTATAGATCTGGTTAATCTGGTTATATGCCTCTATACGCATAACGGTTCCTCCTTCCGTGGATATTAGGACACACTCTGTTCATCCTATATATTCTTTATCGGCCAATTCTTTGAGGACTTTAGAGTAAATTCGCTAATAATTCTGTTTTTTTAACTGTTTTTATACTTTCTCAAATACAGGCATATAATCAATCGGTGCATCGACTGTCACTGTTTTACCTCCGGTATACTGTTCACCGGTCGAGGTCAGTCTCCATTCCCCTTCCGGCAAATATACCTCTCGTCTGTATTCATTCAAATGTACGATCGGTGCCACTAGATATCTGTCTCCAAACATATACTGGTCATCACATCCCCAGCATTTTTCATCCTGCGGAAACTCATAGAACATCGTACGAATCAGTGGTGAGCCATTTGTATGAGCCTCCTCATACAGTTTTTTGATGTAATCATGCATGGAAATACGGATATCATAATACTTCTTCATGATCCGGTAATTATCCTCTCCATAGCTCCACAGCTCATTCGGCTGGCCGGTATGAAGATATCCGCCGCCCCAGTCCCTGTCGTCCAGTGGTGGAATATTATAGGGTCCTCTGTCTCCGTGCATACGGAATACTGCGGAGTATACTGCAAACTGATACCAGCGGATCAGCAGCTGTCTAAAGTCCGGATCCTCTACATCATCCGTCATAAACCCGCCGATATCCGTCGTCCACCATGGAATCCCTGCAAGTCCCATATTCAGTCCGCCTTTGATCTGATCAAAGAAGGCCTCAAATGTACTTGGGATATCTCCGGACCAGATCACGTTGCCATACTTCTGCGAGCCTGCCCATCCACTGCGCAGCAGATTCACAACATGTTCATTCTCGGCTTTCTTCATTTCGTCATAATAAATACGACTGTACATCTGCGGATACAGATTGCTGACCTCCAGTGCCGGTCCGACACAGTAGCGATAATTATCGAAGTCATAAACACCGTAATCCGGCTCGGAATTATCCAGCCAGAATGCGTCTATGCCAAAATCGTAGTAATTCTTCTTACATACTTCCCATACATATTTCTTTGTTTCCGGGTTAAAAGGATCGATCTCTACACAGTCTCCCTGATAATCATAGGTCTGTGCTGCACCGCGCTCTGTCTTGATGAGCAGTCCCTTTTCCATCATCGGCTCGAAATTCTCGCTTTTGCGATCTACAGATGGCCAGATGGATACAATGACCTTGATGCCCATAGAGTGCAGTTCATCTACCATTGCCTTCGGATCCGGCCAGTATTTACTGTCAAATTTCCAGTCACCCTGCACCGTCCAATGGAAGAAATCAATCACGATCAGATCGATCTTGATCCCCTCTTTTTGATACTGATGAGCCACCTCGAGAACCTCTGCCTGTGTGCGGTAACGCAGCTTGCACTGCCAGAGTCCCATCAGATCCTCCGGAAACATCTCCGCGTGTCCTGTCACAGCAGTGTAGTTTTGCAGGATTTCCTTGGGTGTATCAGCTGCAGTGATCCAGTAATCCATTTCTTTGGTTGCCTTAGCGGTCCACTCTGTATAGTTCTTGCCGAAGATGACCTGTCCAACTGCGGGATTGTTCCACAGGAAGCCGTAACCCAGCGAAGACACAGCAAACGGTACGGATATCTGAGAGTTTCTCTGTGCCAGTTCCAGCACACAGCCCTTCAGTTCCATACATGGCTGCTGATACTGACCCATGCCATAGAGCTTTTCGCCTTCATTGCTCTCAAATTTCAGATTCAGGGAATGCTCACTTCCTCCGATCACACCCTTCCACTCGCGTCCAGGTATCTTCAGACAGCGGCTCTCCTTCGAAATCGTCCCACCATAAAAGCGGAAGTACTCGCGAAGTATCAGTTTGTCATTTTTAAAAAATGAAATAATGCCCACAAAATTCACGACTGCCTTTAGCTGTCCATTCCGGATGGTTGCATATTCCTTCTTTTCTATCGTTCCGTCCCCTACCCAGAAGTCTTCCTCCTGAAAGGTAATCTCTGTAGGGCATTTCTCTATTTCTTCTGTCAATGCCCATTGATTCTGTGTAAAGTCCATCAGACGCGTTGCACGTACACGAAAGGAATCTCTGCCCCATGCCTCGATCCTGACACGTTCTCCCTGATGATAGCATACCAATACTCCGTGATCATTTTCAAATCTCATAGTTTTCTCTCCTTGAATCGTATTGTTCAGTATTAACCATATATCCTCTCAAGAACTGTCTCACCCTGTTCTCCTGCATTGAACAGATCTGTTCCTTCCAGTGGACATATCGTCAGCCTGTCATAATCATAATCCTCATCTGATGGAACTACCATCAGAAATGTGCCCGTTTTCTGATCCTCTTCGTTGAGTGGCTGGCCATCCTGCTCATCTAGCATAAAAGAAAAGATCAAGCCCTTTTCATTCATACCGGAATATCTCAGCGAACCGCTCAGATTCAGACTGTCCTCTCCGTCTGCTGTGTAGTCCTGATACAGAAAATTGCCATTTGAGGAGTCAATACCGATATAGTATTCTCTGTCTTGTTGAGATGTCTTATAGCCCTCATCTCCCTGCAGACGAAGTAGTGTCTGATTAAATACCAGAGACCCCTCAGCATCCATACTGAAGCTTTCATTTTGACTATCTATATCCTCTGGAATATCTTCACCTTTTTTAATTTCGATGTTCTGATAATACCATCCGCTTCCTGCCATGACACCGATGCGTGCAATTGCTTCAAGATTTCCATTGGCATTCATATATAGTGGTGTATCCATATTCGTATATTGATCTGACATCGTCTGCGCGCGAAGAAGTATCTCCTCCGCATACCATGACTGGCGCATTTCATCGGTTACACCCTCGTCATAGCTTTCCTCCTGTACTGCATTCAGTTCATCTGCCGTTTTATCTGATTCAGCCACTGCTGCATATCGGAGGGTCTTAATATACTCATCCTCTGACAGACCGGCTTTCTTGACCAGATCAGCATTTGTGAGTCTCGTACCATTCTCAAAGTCGTAATTATAAACCATGTATTCTCTCGCATCAGCGTACATGTAAGCGGACTCTATCACGAGACTCAGCAGACTGCCATTCCATGTCGTCTGATAGCTGACGCCATTGATGTACTCATCATAGGTCTCATCTGCTGTTTCAAGCTTCTTTGCCATTTTCTCAAATGCATTCAGTATCTCCTGATTGATTGCTTTCGCATCTGCTGTCTCATCGGACAGCTGGGGAATATGGTAGGAAAAATTCTCTTTGTACTCATATTCCGTATCTGGGTCAAATGTGATTTCCTTTTCGATGGAATAAGCCTCTGTTATAAGACTGTCATCGTATGTCCTTGTTTTCTCTGTTGCTTCACTGTCCTGTGATTTCTGTTCTGTCGAGTCTGCAGTCACTGCCTCTGTCTGAGCTGCCGGTGTGTCAGCCGGCTTTTTATTGCAGGCAGAGAACATCATCGCAAGCATACCGCATAAACATAGAATTTGAATCTTTCTTTTCTTCATTATTGATTCTCCTTTAATCTTTCTATAGTCACACATTTATATCCATTCATTTCTTTAGTCATCTTATATATGTTCACTGCTGATGCCGCATATATAATCTTCTGTATCAAAGTTCTCCTGCTATTGTATTATAATGGATAGATCAACAATCCACAATAGGAGTATATTTTTACTCTTGACAAAAAACATAATATTATATATACTCCTTTACATACATACCGACGGTATGTATGTAAAGGAGAGCCTATGTCACGAAACAAGTATCCAGAAGTAACAGTCAAGAAAATACTAGATGTCGCACAGAATCTATTCCTTGAAAAAGGGTATGAAGCAACTTCTATTCAGGACATCATCAGTGGATTGGGTGGTCTCAGCAAGGGGGCTGTATACCACCATTTCAAATCGAAGGAAGAAATCTTCAATGCTGTCGGTGATCGCTTTAATGAACAGATTATCATTGATCTGCGTGCAATCCGAGACGATCCGTCCCTGAACGGATATGAGAAGTTAAAAAAGATGTTCCGTATATCTCTTGCCAGTTCTGAACGTGACATTGTATATACGGTAGCACCCAATCTGATGGATAATCCAAAGCTTTTAGCCATGCAGGTCAATGAGATTTTCTCAGATGTAGCTCCTCATTTTGTACAGCCGATTATCGAACAGGGACAAAGAGACGGTTCCATTCAGACCGATTATCCCAAGGAACTTGCAGAGGTTGTCAGTCTGCTGACTAATATCTGGCTGAATCCGTTTGTTGTCTGTTCAAATCTTGAGGAGATGCAAAAAAGAGTCTGCTTCTTTCATGAACTACTTAAGACACAAGGTCTGGAGTTACTGGATGATGATATGATGGAATCCTATACCCGGTACTGCAAAGTCATTCTGGCACAGACTTAATCATTTCATTTTAGCTAATACATACCCTCATTCGGTATAAAAAGGAGAATCTACACAATGAACCAATCAAAATTAATGAATCGTAACTTTACAATGGTAGTCATCGGACAGATTATTTCCCTGTTTGGAAATACAATCATCCGCTACGCACTGCCAATCTATCTGCTGAATCAGACGCACTCAGCTGCACTCTTCGGAACTGTATCAGCCTGTTCCTTTCTGCCGATGATTCTGCTAGCTCCGGTAGGCGGCATCATTGCAGACCGCGTCAATAAAAGAAATATTATGGTAGTTCTGGATTTTATCACGGCCGTGATTGTTGCTGTGTTACTGCTCACCATAGGAAAGCTGTCACTGATTCCGCTGCTGATTGTCACATTAATGCTGCTCTTCGGTATTCAGGGTGCCTATCAGCCTGCAGTACAGGCGTCCATTCCTGCACTTGAGGATGCCGTTCATCTCAATTCTGCCAATGCCATCATTAATATGGTTAATTCTCTTGCCGGAATCCTCGGACCGGTCATTGGTGGTGTCATCTATGCATCCTTTGGATTAAGACCGATTCTGTACATAGGTGTCATCTGTTTTCTATGTTCTTCTCTGATGGAAGTCTTCATACAGATACCATTTGAAAAACGGGAGCAGGAAATGGGAATTCTTGCGATTGCCAAAAATGACATGGGCGACAGTATTCATTTTATTACCCATGAAAAACCGATTATATTAAAGGTCTGTATTCTGATTGCTGTCATCAATATGGTATTCTCCGCACTGCTGATTGTAGGGATTCCTGTCATCATCACAGAGATGCTGGGATTCGAAGAGTCTGTCGGTAACAGGCTATACGGTTATGCAGAGGGCGCTCTTGCACTTGGCGGACTCATCGGCGGATTATTTGCCGGAATCAGAGGAAGTAAACTCAATCTGCAGAAATCCTGGTCCCTGATTCTGCTTTGCTCCTGTGCTCTTCCTATGATTACACTTGCAGTCACATTTCGAGAAATTCCGATGCTCTCCTATGGAATCGTTGTAGCCGCATGCTGCTTTATGATGATTGCCTCCACGATTTTCTCTGTAGAAATGATTTCTTATGCACAGTGGGTGACTCCCGCAGAGGTTCTGGGTAAGGTTATGGCTTTGCTAAGCTGCCTTGCTATGTGTTCCAATCCCCTTGGACAGATTATATATGGCTTCTTATTCGAGAAGCTTGCCAGTCATGTCGGCAGCATCTTCCTCGGTGCCTTTGTCATCTGTATCGTACTGACCTTCATCTCCAAGAAAATCATTGAAAATATTGAACCCATAAGCTAAAAGATAAAAAATAGGTGAAATGCATTGACCCTGCCATTTCACCTATTCTTCCAGATTCTTAAGAATTCTCTCCAGTTCATGATCAAATTCGACAATCTCCTGATCCGTAAATCCTTTATAGAAGATCCGGTTCATCTGTTCAGATACTTCCAGGTACTTCTCTTCCATACTTTTTGCTTTCTCTGTCAGACAGATTCTGACCTTTCTCTTATCCTCCCGGTCAAAACATCTTCTCACATGTCCTTTGCTCTCCATACGCTCCAGCATACTGGTCAGTGTTGTCTTGGCAAGACCTGTCCGGGCAGCAATCTCTACGATGGACAGATTGTCCTCCATCCATAGGACATATAGAATACGCCCCTGAGCACCATTAAAGTCACTGATTCCCGCGTCAGTCAGCAACCTTTCGAACAGGCGTCCCTGAACCTGCTTAATCTGAGAGATTAAAAAACCACCTCTGGTATTCATATTGCAGTCCCTCCTGCTTCAAATAGTACTATATGGTTCTAATTCAGTCAACACAAATCAGGTAACACGTATGAAGAAAAATTTGGTATAATATGATAAACGCATCAATTTGATTGATCTATTACATAAGGAGAAAGCATCTATGAGTGAAGAATATTTTACCCCGATATTAACTGATTCACAGCATATGAATGAGGTATTAAAGGAACATGGAATAGAATTTGAAGGGACATTCGATTTATCTATGATCGGCTTCTGCAAGATAGAATCCCAGCAGGAATGTCTTGCCGGTACTTTTTGTATTCCCAAGCTTGATCATGTATTATCCGCACCATTTCATATCGCCTTTTTCATTAATAAAGATCAAATCGTGCTTGTAGATGACAGCAGTTTCTCGACCCGGCTAATAGAGAGAATGGAAAAGAATAAAAAAGAGCAGTTCGAAACAAAGGAGAAATTCTTCTATCATTATATTGTAGAATTTCTGAGCCATGATCCGGAGTATTTGATTAAAACAGAGAAATCTCTTATGGAAATTGAAGAAAAGATTCAGCAAAACCACACGGAAAATCTACATCCGGAGCTCATGAAAATCCGACGTGAATTGCTGGTACTGCGCGAATACTATGATGAAATCACCGATGTCGGCAAAGCACTGGAAGAAGATGAAAATGGCTATTTTAACAGGAAACATCTAAAATACTTCGGTACTGTCTCTGATCGTGCCGGACGGCTGATGAACAAAACGCTGCATCTTCTGGAATACGCACAGCAGGTGCGGGATGCCTATCAGGCAGCAGTTGATGCTAAGCAGAATAACAATATGCAGTTCTTAACCTTGATTTCCACGATATTCTTCCCATTAACCTTGATTACCGGATGGTACGGCATGAACTTCAGAAATATGCCTGAGCTAAAGAATGGTTATCCTGGGGTTATCGCTCTGAGCCTTGTGGTCATTGGCGTCTGTGTGATTGTATTTAAAATTAAAAAGATTCTGTAATAGCCGCCAATGAAAATCGAATCACCTTCTGCAGGTCAGCAAGGGATACTTCCACCTGATATCCAATCTTACCTGCACTGAAAAGGATTGTGTCGAAATTCTCTGCGCTTTGATCAATGACGGTCGTAAAGAACTTCTTCATACCAATTGGAGAACAGCCTCCATGAATATACCCTGTCAGTCCAAGTAAATCCTTGGATTTTAACATCTCTATACTCTTCTCGCCAACAGCCTTGGCCGCCGCCTTAAGATTTAATTCCTGATTCACCGGTATCACAAATACATAGTGCGCATTGGTCTTACCGGTAGTAACCAGCGTTTTGAATACCTGATTCGGATTCTGTCCCAGAACTCCGGCTACTTCCATGCCGCTGACTGCATCTGTATCCGCATAACAATAGTGTTTGTACACGACCTTCTTACTGTCCAGTACACGCATAACATTTGTCTTTTCTTCTGCCTGCTTTGCCATTATACGTTCTCCTCATTTTTCTTCGTTTCCTTCATCAGCTTCCACAGATTCAGAAGACTTCTGATTGTTTCATCCGCAACCACCAGCCAAAAGATTCCCAACATTCCCACATGCAGCACCAGAACCAGAATCGCTGAAACGGATATCACGAATACAGTGCCGAAAATCTGCGTTTTTAACATCCACATTGTATTTCCGAAGCCCCTGATTCCCGAGCCAATTATGATATTGGCTGCCTTTGGAAATAAGTCGATTCCTACGATTAACAGATATGTTTTGGAAGCTGCAATCACACTCTGATCGGTCGTAAAGAGGCCAATAATCTCTTTTGGAAATACAATGAACAAAATCAGCATTATACATGCCAGTCCAAGACTCCAGAGCAGTGAGATGGAAACCAGCTTGCGTACACCCCTCCTGTTTCCCTTGCCTGTTTCCTGTCCCGAAAGTGTAATCGTCGCTTGTCCCAGTCCATTCACTACCACAACCTGAATCAGCTCCACGGAGAAAATGATTGCATAGATTCCTGCAGCAACAGCACTTACCTGATTCAACATGACAATCAGGAACAGATTACCAAAGTTCCATGCAAACTCCTCCAGAGCTGCCGGAATTCCCACTTTGACAGCCGTCAGATAATAACTTCCCTTCGCCTGCAGTATACTCATCCAATCAGGCTTCACAATCAAATCATTTTTACAGATTGCATAACAAACAATTACCGCGGCACCTGTGTATTCCGCAATGGTTGTTGCAAGTGCAGCACCGGCAACTTCCATTCTCGGCAGACCAAGCTTGCCGAAAATGAGCAGATAATCCAGAATGATATTCAGTCCTGATCTGACGAAGCCGGATACAGCAATGATCTTTGTCCTCTCGCTTACCTGCAGCATTGAAGTGACAGACGCACTGATTCCGGTAATGAGGAAAATCGGTGCAAAATATCTTGCATAAGCAACGCTCATGTCTATGACGCTCTCATCCACACCCATAACGGTAAATACAAGACGGGAGCAGAAGATCCAGAAGAAAAACAGAAGCACCGCAAGTATATTATTGTATTTGAGTACAGATGCCATAATACTCTTTGCCTTTTTTTCATCATCTGCACCAACCGCCTGAGAAACCAATATGGTTCCCCCTAAAGTCATTGCAAAAATTGTACTCATGGTTGTCCAGACGGGACCAACTGCATTACCGACTGCACTCATACATTCCAGTCTTAATCGCCCCAGAAATACCTTATCTATAATCATCTGCAGCTGTCCGATTAAATTACTGATGATAATCGGCAATGCTATGCTGATGAGTCTGATGCCATATGATTTTGTTTTCTCTTTCATTTTGTACCTCTTCATCTTCTGTATGATGTATCTGTTACTATGTAAAACAATCATATCCTATATACAGGTCAGTATATATAATAATGATGACAAATATATCATTTTCATGATATATTTATTACATGATATCGGAAAAGGGAGGTCATCATGAACGAACAGGAATTAGACTATCGATTGTTTGTAACGCGAGAAGAAAACGTCTATCATATGCCCTATACAGAAGAGCTTGATTTTTACAATTCCGTAAAATCCGGAAATTTAGAGAAAATCAAACAATTAAAATACGCCGATTTTACCAAACAGCCGGGATTGGGATGTCTGTCAGAAAACTATCTGCAGAATATAAAATATCACTTTGTTATTGCCACAGCGATGATTGCCCGATACTGTATAGAAGGTGGCTTGGAGCATGAGTTCGCATACAATGCCAGTGATCTCTATATTAACAAAGTAGATAAATGTATATCTAAAAGTGAGGTGGTCTCACTCCAATATGACATGATCCAATACTTTACAACACAGATGTATAAACTACGCACGGCAAAAATCTATTCTCTGCCGATTACAAAGTGCATTGACTATATATACAATCATCTGCACACCTCCATCAGCAGAAATACTCTGACCTCCATTACCGGATTAAGCGAGGGTTATCTTTCCCGTCTGTTCAAAAAGGAAACAGGCTATTCCATCTCCGATTACATCAGAAACCGTAAACTGGATACTGCAAGAAATATGCTGACGCATTCCGAGTATTCCATTACCATGATCTCGGAGACCTTATGTTTTGCAAGCCAGAGCTACTTCATCAGTGTATTTAAGAAATGCGTAGGAATGACACCTCTTCAATATCGTAATTATTATAGCTGCAAGCTGGAAATGTAACCGCTGCTACTCTCCGTCTTTGTGTTTATGTACTGCATCTGTTTGTCCTATCAATTCCTGATATCGAAAACAGCTCTCCAGATGATCATTGATAATCCCACATGCCTGCAGGTGTGAATAGACGGTAATAGAACCCATGTATTTCAGGCCTCTCTTTCGCAGATCGTCACTGATCCTGTCGGACAGGCCGTTTCTTGGTGGAATTGCCCCCTTCTGATGCCCAGCATACAGGTATGTCTTGTCTCTTTTCTTGCTATTCTTCTATTTCTTCCATTTCTTCTGCTTCCCAGACATCTTCTGCTTCTTTCTTATTCTGCTTCCACTTGCACCCGCAGATACGTCTGAATATCCCTGTTCTCATCAAAATAAAGATTTCCACAATCAAGAAAAAATGTGCAATAAACAGACTTCCGACAACCCCATTTGAACGCAAAAGGTATTTGGTTGAGAAGCCATATAATGCAACTACCGCCGTAGTCAATAATTCCAACAATAAAATGGGAACTGAAAAAAGAAGTCGTTTCATTGATTGACCGAACTCCTTGACGGATGCATCAAAATAAACAAATCGACCAATCATCAATGTCAGAAAATAAAAAAGTATTGTATCATAGTTATTATCTTCGTAGATGAATTTTATATACAAAAAGATAATCATCATGTATAGCATTCCCATCATACGAAGTGTGCTTCTTTTTTCATCACTGATTTTACGAATCGGTACCAGAATTCGATCCACAATACTATTCAATACAGCACTCAGAATAATAAATCCTAGTAACAGAATATCCTGATATTTCTGCCAGATTTCTCTGGCTTCTCTCTCCAGATCAAAATAATCAAGGTCTAACCAGAAATAGATACTGATAAACAGTAAAATGGATGTACATGAAAAGACCAGCTCGTAAAAGCTCTCTGAATACTCTTCATATGAGTCTGCAATTATCTTTTTTCGATGTTTCTTCTCAAACGCACCGGATTTTATTTTTGCCGCTGTAATCAGAATAAAATGTATCACTATATTTACACCCAAAGACACCAAAACAAAATAAATAATCTCCGGAGTAGACAGATAATGTTGTAAATAATCTTGAAACGTCATATTTTTCCTCTTTCGTAACGATTAATTTGAATGATTATCCATTAATTTTTGTATGGATCCCTTTGTATAAAAATTCTCCTTTGAGCCGCAAATGACCGGTTCAATTCGATTAGCCTTTACATAATAAGACAGATTCTGTTTTGAACATCCCATGCTTTCACATGCATTTACAGAACTTATAATATTATTTTGCACAAACCGATAAAAATCCATCGCACCAATTGGCAATATCCACCGTTTTTCTCTCAAGACTTCCTTTGGTATTTCAACATAATCCTGAAATGCTATGCTGTATCCCCCAACACCTACCCTTACGGATTCCAGGAGTTCTTTTCTCTTAAGTAGCTGTTGTATATCTTTATCCTCTATTGCAAGTACATTCAAATTAATTTTGCTTGTAATGTAATCCCGAAATAGGCAAATAATCTGTCCATCTTCTGATAAAAAGCACTCCGACACATTTGAATCCATACGCTTCGCAATGTTCTTTGGCACTTCATTTTCCGATATTTCTGTGATCATACATTGGTCCTGAGAACATTTCCCATCTGATAAGGCAAGTAAAGCCCTTTCATTGTATTCTCTTAATTTGGCGTTTTTTAAAATCATACCTATGTTTTGTCTTCCACTGGGAATCACACGTTCTCTGACCCACAACAATGATATATCCTTCGGAACAGTATAGATTCCTTTCTTCACCAGTCCCTGAAAAAGAAGCGGAGCTTCCCACTCACCTATATCCTCACATAGTTCTATCACAAAACTATTCGAACTATCATAACAATACAGATATCCAATGGCCTCTTTTCGCTCAAGATCCTTATCATAAATTGCAAATACTCTCATAATATTTCCACCTCGTCTGGATCATATCCCATATCTTATCCATATGGGTTTGTGACAAAGCATTTTCTAAATCAGCAAAAAGATTTTCTTTGTCCGACTCAGTTAATTTTCCTTTGAATACATTTGGACTCTTGACTAACTTTAAATTATCAAATGCAGATCTGCTACCAATATAGTTTTGACATGGCTTATCTGCTGCAATATCGAAGTCTTCAATTTCTTTTTCTGTCAAACAAGAACAGAGCAAGGACAAACCATGATCAAATAGTGGTGCAATTCGTATGCTCCTCTTTCTTGCATTTCTGAGAATTTCAATATTGGCACCATGCCGATCACGATTTAATATAAGATAATCAATCACAAGCATCGTGTCGATATATTCCTGCCATCCATTCCTTACGCAGAACTCATAGTGGGTTTCGTTTTCCTCACGATTTACAACAAAATAATCATCTAAAGCAACTTTTGATTCACCCTTCTCTTTAAAGTCCCTGGATGCACAAACCCACGTCGCGTATCGTCTTCCATCCACATCAATATCTGCGTAAATGAGCTGATATTCCAAATGTGAAACCTGAAGGATATCAAGAAGTCGGTCTACTACAATTTCATTCACACTCTCATGGCCGATAATTCCCTTTTCGCTGTCAAAGTTCGATAACTTATAATATATTTTCTTTCCATCAAGAGTAAATTGTGATTTTAATAAAGTTCCTGCTGTTCCACTAGAGTTACGTGCATGAGACCATTTTAAGTATGTTAAATCCTGCTTTTCTTTAACAACTTTATTGTCCATTCGCATCTCCTCCTGTAAATATGTGGTATCCATATTTTATTTTATATTTGACTCACGTCAAATGTTTATATTAGTATTATATATTTTTATTTGACCCACGTCAAATATATCTCAAAATCCTATGTCGTTATTCAAATGTATATTAAATATATTCAATACACATATCCCACATCCGACACATGATTCTGCAATCTCATACTGCTGTCCGATTTTTTCAAAAGAATGAATTGCCTCCATAAGCCTTGGTTCATTCTCCTTTTTATAAAACATTCCCGTTTTCTTCTGTACATCTATACTGTGGCTTTTTATCCTCCTAATGATTTCATTCATTTTTCTGTCCGCTAAATAATTGGTAAATTGTTGATATAGCTTAGGAAATGCACCGTAGGACAAAATATAATTACCGGGCAGTACTATCATATACTCACCAACTACCTTTTGTCCTGACATACTGATTGTTTCACGAATATCTTCAATTGCATGTCCTCGGTTTCCACCACATGCCACAATTGTAATAATCTCTTTCTCAGATGTATAGATTATTTTGTTTAATGTATCTATCACATAAGGTGGGACATGCGAATAATACACCGGGGCACAATATATAATTCTCTCATATTGATTGACCAATTCTGGATTCTCATCCAAACAATAAAATGGATATAAGTGGGTGTTCTCTAGTCCTGTCTGTAACTTTTTTGCTATATATAGATTATTCCCGGTTCCAGTAAAATAAAAAACTGCTGTTTTCATCCTCTGCACTCCTGATTGTCAATTTTCACTTTATTTATTTCTAATTCTTTTAAATATTTCATATTGCCTTTCTAATTCTGTCTCTTCATCAAGCATCATCCCTTTTGCTTCCAGTATTCTTTCTATTGATTGAGCTGGATCCATTGTATGATACGGTAAATACAAACTTCTCAATTCTTTTGGCTTCACAATTTTATAGGCTTGTCCAGAAGTTATATCATAAGTAATTGCAAAATATCTATAGAGATATCCAATCCAGTACATTTCTTCATGTGCATATTTTACGCTTCCATAATTTGTTGTTCCATATTCCTCGTCTACCAACTGTAAAATATCATTTGCCTGGATATTACTTTCAAGGACAGACTCATTATCAAGCTTTTTGGCTATTTCACTTTTCATAAATCTTCGAATGAAAATCTCTGAACTTGATTCCATTTTATCTATTGAGTTTTCAAATGTCGTCGCCTGAATCTGGCACAAAAGTAAACCATCATTGTTAATCTTTTTCATACATCTATCACCTCTTAACTCAGAATCTCATCAATATATCTTCCCTTTCCTCTATATTGCCTTCTTGCCATTTTTACCTTGTCATCACCCAACTTTGATTCTTCAAGTCTTACGTTTTTATAGTATTCCCTTTCATTAGTTGATACATAACATCGTTCAATGATTTTTGCTTGAGAGACAGCCTTTTCACTTATGAAGATATACTGCATCCCCAAGTTTGTCGCTGCAAGGCAATGTTTACATTGTTCATCTGTAAGTTCTCCAGAAATAAACGAATTAATAATTTGGAACATACGATTATCTGCAATTGGAGCGATTATGTAATCACAATCTCTTGACTGTTCTACGAGAGATTGTATCATTGGATGATTTTTATATTCATCTAATGTTCCTCTATAGTACGCAATTGTCAGCATCCATTCTTGATTTACCTCATATCTCTTACATTTCAAATTTCTATCATCAAAGCTTATATAGTATACAGAAGAATTGTCAAAGCCTGAAACAAATGATAATGCTTGCTCATAACTTTCACCAGTATAGAAACCTTGTCCAAAATCGTTATTTTTTCTTCCCCTTCTGGTATCTATCTCACCTTCTACTTCACTTTTAGCTCCGTGAAAAAGCAATTTTTCATTTATATCTAAGTCATCTCTCCAGAGCATTTCCTTTAATTTATTGATCCTTATTCTATTTTTAAAAGCAAATGCATATACACTTTCTAAGAACTTTGCAGATGGCTCTGTCTTATCTAGTTCATTCCTCGAAATGGTTACCTGTTCTACACCAAGTTGTTCCGCAAATTCACTTTGAGAAATTCCTAATATCTCGCGAATGGATTTCAAATCTTCTGAAAAATTATACTTCATATCCGTTACCTCCAACTTATTTATATCACATTACTTAAATAAGTTCAATGTTAACTTACTTAATGCACATTACTTAAGTATGTTTTGAATTTATCATCGTCTCTTCCGCAGGTTCCTCACATATAACGCCAAAAAAGTTCCACCAAGTATAATTACTCCGTAAGATTTTTTTCTATTCTTCTATTTCTTCCACTTCATCCATTTCTTCTGCTTCCCAGACATCTTCTGCTTCTTTCTTTTTCTGCTTCCGCTTGCACCCGCAGATACGTTTGAATATTCCTGTTCTCATCAAAATAAAAATTTCCACAATCAAGAAAAAATGTGCAATAAACAGGCTTCCGACAACTCCATTTGAACGCAAAAGGTATTTGGTTGAGAAGCCATATAATGCAACTACCGCCGTAGTCAATAATTCCAACAATAAAATGGGAACTGAAAAAAGAAGTCGTTTCATTGATTGACCGAACTCCTTGACGGATGCATCAAAATAAACAAATCGACCAATCATCAATGTCAGAAAATAAAAAAGTATTGTATCATAGTTATTATCTTCGTAGATGAATTTTATATACAAAAAGATAATCATCATGTATAGCATTCCCATCATACGAAGTGTGCTTCTTTTTTCATCACTGATTTTACGAATCGGTACCAGAATTCGATCCACAATACTATTCAATACAGCACTCAGAATAATAAATCCTAGTAACAGAATATCCTGATATTTCTGCCAGATTTCTCTGGCTTCTCTCTCCAGATCAAAATAATCAAGGTCTAACCAGAAATAGATACTGATAAACAGTAAAATGGATGTACATGAAAAGACCAGCTCGTAAAAGCTCTCTGAATACTCTTCATATGAGTCTGCAATTATCTTTTTTCGATGTTTCTTCTCAAACGCACCGGATTTTATTTTTGCCGCTGTAATCAGAATAAGATGTATCACTACATTTACGCCCAAAGACACCAAAACAAAATAAATAATCTCCGGGATAGACAGATAATGTTGTAAATAATCTTGAAACGTCATATTTTCACTCTTTCGTAACGATTAATCTGTCTATAATCTGATAAAGTAATCAATGCAAGACAATAGTAATATGCACTGACATCAAACACTCAACTCACGTGCCCATTTTCAAATACGGGTATGTATGTTTCCAGAAACTTAAGGACGGCATCAACCGTAGGTGGCTCTTTTGCAAAAGGTATCATTCTTTCATATTCTTTTTTTGTCACCGGAGCATGCGTTGTACTAGCAATTTTACTGCACAATTTCCATACTTCTTCTTTTGGTGTTCCCACTTCTTCTGCCGCTTTCATTAATGGCAAAGTACTATTAGCACTCCAGACTGTCTCTCCGGGGAACTTCGGCCCGGATATTACAAGTGTTTCTTTGTTTCTGATACAATCCTGATAATATGCCTCTTTCTCCTCAATATAAACTTTAAGTTCTGCCACTGTTGGAACTTTATTCTTTTCCATACTAGCCCTCCACAATTTCATTTAACCTGTTGATTATTTATCTCTTTCTCTTGTTTTTTGATGTGAATTGGTTGTGATCCATCATCAGTAATAAACATACCATCCTTGGTTCTGATTAGATGTGCTCCGATAGGAGAATTCAAATACTGAATAATATCAGGATCATAATTGCAAACTGTATTTAATGCAAACACATGAAAATTATGAGGATCGTTCGAATAATCCTCATCTTCATCGCCTTTGAAAAAATGCCAGCCACTATCCGGTTGATCTTTCACTGGTTCATCACGAAACATATACCCGACTTTCCAGCCTTCCTTAGTAATCATATCAGAAACAATACAGCCCTCTCCGTTTGGTTCATTCCAGTCAATTAAATGCTGTACATCTACCTTCAAAAATCCATTATCACTATTGTTCTTCTTTTTGAACTTATCAAATAATCCCATGTTGTTATGCCTCCTTAATAAACTAAACCATTTATATCTTTTGTTTGATTCTACTCTATAAATCAGAATTTAATGTTGTCTTGACCAATCGGAATTATTTTAATTCTTTTTATATGTCAGAACAATACCAACCACTCCCGCAATAAACACAATCGGAGCAAGTCTCACAAATAAAAATTCAATGCCATGCAGTATAGTACCTGCAACAGCCAGTTCCGGTTCATTAAAATCCCAATTCAGATAAGAACTCTGCATAGATGCAAATGCAATAAATACCACAACAATAGTTGCACATAAAGCAATAAGCATCCATCTGATGGTTTTCCTTTTCCTCTCGCTATTCTTTGCAAGCTGAAGATTAATAACCTCTAATTTCTCTGAAATAGTCTTTAAGTCATCAGTACCGATTTCATCAACAACTTCTCCAAGCAGAATGCTTACTGAAGTATCAAGTTCCTCTGCCAACGCAATCAGCATACTGGAATCAGGAACCGATAATCCATTCTCCCATTTTGATACTGTCTGCCTCACCACATTCAACTTAATAGCAAGCTCCTCCTGTGAGATTCCTCTTGATTTTCTTAGCCTCTTTATGTTTTCATTCAACATAATTATTGCCTCCTTTGCTTTTGATATTTCTATCAAACATCAAAATAGGCCGTTGCCGCAAGCAACGCAAATTAACATCCATACAACTTCAAATTTGTACTGATCTTATTTTAGCATCAGTCACACCCAAAATCCATTGTAACTTCATCACTTCCCTTATTGTGAAACAAATCCAAAAAATTCTGCACTTCACATAATCCATTATTCTCTGCAAACTCAATAATTCTTTGAAATGCACTGATTCCCTTCTCTGTTCCCTGCATACGTACCTTTACCACTTCTGAGTGAGGTTCTTTTAATACTTCTTTCTTTGCTGCTCTTGTCGCTGTGTTAGACATTTTCATTCTCCTTTCAAATCAAACAACTGTAACAGAAAAAGGGACATTTCCTGTGTAAGAAATGTCCCTAATAATTAATTCTCTATTCGCTTGAAAATCATCTGACAAGGTATTATGAGTAATAGTTAGGTACTATTGGTCTCAAAAAACTTGTCAAAAACTTGTCTTTTTCACATCTATTCTCCCGCAAACCCGCATAAACACTGGGTTTATTTCTCCAATGTTTTCATCGTTGGGAACAACAACACATCCCTAATCGCCGGTGAATCCGTCATCAGCATACACATTCTATCAATACCGAATCCAATACCACCTGTAGGCGGCATACCGATTTCCAGGGCATTTAAGAAGTCTTCGTCTGTGGTGTTGGCTTCCTCATCACCTGCTGCCAGTGCTGCTTCCTGGGCTTTGAAACGCTCTCTCTGGTCGATTGGGTCATTTAACTCGGAGTAGGCATTTGCCATCTCCCAGCCGTTCATGAAGAATTCGAAGCGCTCTGTGTAGTCCGGATTGCTTGGCTTTCTCTTAGTAAGCGGCGAGATTTCTACCGGATGATCCATTAAGAAGGTCGGCTGAATCAGGTGCTCTTCGACGAATTCTTCGAAGAACAGGTTCAGGATATCACCCTTCTTATGTCTCTCTTCATACTCTATATGATGCTCCTTAGCGATAGCTCTTGCTTCCTCTAAGGTGTGAATCTCATTGAAATCAACATTGGCATACTTCTTCACAGCATCCACCATGGTGATTCTCTCGAACGGCTTGCCGAGATCCATCTCGATTCCGTTGTAGGTAATGGTTGTCTTGCCAAGAACGGTCTGTGCCACATGGCGGTACAGATTCTCTGTCAGATCCATCATGCCGTTATAATCGGTATATGCCTGATATAATTCCATCAGGGTGAATTCCGGGTTGTGTCTCGTATCCAGACCTTCATTACGGAATACACGTCCAATCTCATACACTCTCTCCAAGCCGCCTACAATCAGTCTCTTCAGATACAGCTCCAATGAAATACGAAGCTTCAGATCCTCATCCAGTGCGTTGAAATGTGTCTCGAACGGTCTTGCAGATGCTCCGCCTGCATTGGACACGAGCATTGGAGTCTCAACCTCCATAAAGCCCTGTGAATCCAGATAACTGCGGATTGTGGAAATGATTCTGGAACGTTTTACAAATGTATCCTTGACTTCACTGTTCATGATCAGGTCTACATATCTCTGACGGTAACGGATATCTGTATTGGTCAGTCCGTGATATTTCTCAGGAAGAATCTGAAGACTCTTGGACAGAAGAATAACCTTCGATGCATGAATGGAGATTTCCTCCGTCTTCGTCTTGAAAACTTCACCTTCGATTCCGATGATATCGCCGACATCAAATTTCTTGAAGTCCGCATATGCTTCTTCTCCGATAGAATCTCTCGCAACATAAGACTGGATATTGCCCTGCAGATCCTGTACATTACAGAAAGAGGCCTTACCCATAACACGTTTTGCCATCACACGGCCTGCGATGGAGACCTGCTTGCCGTTCAGCTCGTCAAAGTTGTCCTTAATCTCCGTGCTGTGATGTGTCACATTATATTTCATGATCTGAAAAGGATCCTTGCCGTCTGTCTGCAGCTGTGCCAGCTTCTCGCGACGTACCTTTAAGAGCTGCTTAATATCCGGCTCCTGCTGGTTCTGTTGACCCTTTTGTTGATTCTGATTCTGCTGCTCGCTCACTCTATTTCCTCCATATACCAATTAATTGGTTTTCTGTATCTCCAGCACCTTATACTTCAATGTACCGGCCTGAGTCTCCACCTCAATCGTATCACCCTTCTTAGCACCGATCAGGGCTCTGCCTACAGGAGATTCATTTGAGATCTTGCCCTTCAGAGAGTTAGCCTCTGCTGAACCGACAATCTTAAATTCCATCTCTTCCTTTAATTCCTTATCCAGAATCTTTACCTTGGAGCCGACACCGATCTTGCTGACATCTACTTCATCCTCCAAAACAACCTCTGCATTTTTCAGGATTGCTTCAATATCCTCAATACGTGCCTCAATATCACGCTGCTCGTCTTTTGCTGCATCATACTCAGCATTCTCGGATAAATCGCCCTGAGCTCTTGCTTCCTTGAGCTTTTCAGCTACCTCTTTTCTTTTGACTACCTTGAGGTCATGCAGTTCATTCTCTAATTTCTGAAGTCCTTCATACGTTAATAAATTCTTCTTTGCTTCCATAATATACAGTACCCTGCCTCTCTATCGTTTTATCGGCTTTTTCAGCCTAAAGTCCGCTTTGCAATGATGGTATTATACTCCATTTACTTAATTAGTGTCAAGGTTTCATATATAGTATTATATTGGCATCCGAGGGAATCCGTCTGGCAAAATGAATCAGCAGTCCCGTCTCATCATAGACCTCATCTGCCATACTCTCAAAATGTTCTGCTCTGTCTGTAACGACTGTCAGATGATTCAGATCCTCATATACCAGTTCCAGAACCGCATCTGTCATAGCTGAGTCATCATCCAGAACTGCCATATGCCAGCATTTCTGAGGATTTCGTTTGATGCCGCCTTTACGAAAGCCCGCTTTATGAACATACAGATATGGAACTCCCAGATTTCCCAGCTGCCCTGCAATGGTCTCTGTCGTCATCACTCCATCCATATTCTTCTCTCGTAACAGCTTCAATATACGCTTCCTTGCCCTGCGATACGGACATCCTCTGAATATCTCCCACTTTGTTGCTTCTATACTGATAATGTGCAGTAAACAAATCTTTTCCATAGAGGAATATATGATAGCATTCTATTCCATATGCATCAGAATCTGCTTCAAATCATCCATGGTCTCTATATCATTCAGGCTGCGCCGCAGTCTGGCTGAGTGCGGATAGCCTGCTGTATACCATGCCGCATGTTTTCGCATTTCCCGCATGCCGGTATAGGATCCTTTATATTTTAACAGCAGTTCTGCATGTCGCAGGATCATAGCTTTGATCTCCGGCAGTCCCGGTGCCGCCGGCATCTCTCCACGATCTAGATAAGCATTGATCCTGTGAAAGATCCATGGATTTCCCTGCGCTGCACGACCGATCATCAGTCCGTCACAGCCTGTCTCATCCAGCATTCTCTTGGCACTCTCAGGAGATGTAATATCGCCATTTCCGATCACGGGTATGGAAACCGCTTCCTTTACCAGACGGATAATCTCCCAGTCTGCCTCTCCTGCATAATACTGTTCCCTCGTCCTGCCGTGTACTGCTACCGCCGCCGCTCCACTTTCCTGTGCGATCCTGGCAAGCTCTACTGCATTCACATGTGCCTCATCAAAGCCCTTACGGATCTTCACGGTTACAGGCTTCCGGATGGCATGTACTGTCTTTTCAATGATTTTGCCTGCCAGTACCGGATCCTTCATCAGTGCTGATCCCTCTCCGTTATTGACTACCTTCGGAACAGGACATCCCATGTTGATGTCCAGTATGGCAAATGGGCGTTCCTCGATTCTTTTAGCCATCTCGCTGATGATGTCAGGATCATTTCCAAACAGCTGCAGAGACACCGGCTGCTCCTCGTCATGTATCGTCAGCAGCTCTATCGTATTCTTATTATTAAAATAAATAGCCTTCGCGCTGACCATCTCCATACAGAGAAGCCCCGCTCCCTGTTCTTTGCACAACAGACGAAATGGCAGGTCAGTTACGCCTGCCATTGGTGCCAATATCACTTGATTCTCTAGTTCAACATTTCCAATACTCAGTTTCATTTCTGGTTCCTCAGATATATCAGCTGCAGACCCTTCAGGGTCAATGTAATATCATACTTGTCAATCATATCCGTCTCACTGGCTATGATACGGCCAAGTCCGCCGGTTGCGATCACCTGCAGATGATCATATCCCGTTTCTTTTTTTACACATTGGATAATATACTCCGTCTGTCCAATCTGTCCATACACCAGTCCTGCCTGCATGCTGGATATGGTATCCTGTGCCAGGATTGACTTGGGTTTCAGGATTTCTACCTCTGGCAGTCTGGCTGTATCCTCCCACAGTGCCTTTGCAGAAATTCTGATACCCGGCGCCGTGATTCCTGCTGTAAATCTGCCATCCTCCGTCACAAGGTCATAGGTCGTTGCGGTTCCAAAGTCGATGACCAGTACCGGGCCGCCATATAATTCATAGGCTGCCACTGCATCAACGATACGGTCTGCTCCGATTTCCTTCGGGTTGGGTGTATCGATCTTGATGCCTGTCTTTGTCCCCGGTCCGATGATCAGCGGTGTCCGTTTCAAATACTTCTTGATTGCATTGACAAGTGAATGCATCGTATTTGGCACAACACTTGCTATTACAATACCCTCGATTTCTTCGATATTGACACCCTGTCGTTCAATCAGATCTGATATGACCATACCATACTCATCTGAAGTTCTCTGCAATGCAGATACGATACGAAAGGTTGATATCAGCTTATTTTTCCGGTATAGTCCAAATGTAATATTCGTGTTTCCTACATCAATGACCAGCAGCATCTGTCCATCCTCCAATCACACTTTCTATTCTTCCAACAGCTCGTCCAGATTCTCATGTAATACAACCACTCTGTAATACAGCGAAAGAGATTCCAGCAGCTCCTGTTTCTTTCTTTGGATTTCCTTCACCAGCAGTCCACTGCCGACTTCATCATATAAATAGTCCTCAGGTGCCGCAGTGACCTCGAACTGCAGCTCTCCATCTTCATCAAATACCATGGTAAAAATACCACCGACTTCCTCTGTAAAAAGTACGCTGATGATATGTACCTCCTCCTGAATTGACTCAGGCAGCCCTTTAAACAGTGGATTAAAATAATATTTCTGCTCATAGGCATTCGCGCCGCAGAGTACGATCTTTTCTTCGTCCATATTGTTAATATCTGCTCCTCTATACAATCGTCAAACCCGAAAACAATACAAGAAAACTAAACACACATGCACATACCAGTATAACTGTAAAAACTATGAAAAAAATACCAAATAATCTGTTGTGCTTCATCATTTTTACAGCATTCAGACATGTCAGGATCGCACCAAGTATGAAGATGACCGGAAATAAATACAGGTCATTTTCCTCACCGGACAACGCAATAACTGCCATGACTATAATGGAAATACCGATGATCATATTGATGACATCGATTGCAAACCCGTTGGCCTGAATGGCATTTTTCAGATATGTCCTGGTTTCCTTTTTCATAATCTTTCCCGACCCAGTGTTGCCACCATAACCGCTTTAATCGTATGCATTCTGTTCTCTGCCTCGTCAAACACCACATCTGCATACTTCTCAAATACCTCATCCGTTACTTCCATCTCTGTCAGGTGAAAACGCTCTCCCATTTCCTTACCGATCTTCGTCTTTAAATCATGGAACGCGGGCAGACAATGTAGGAAAATAGCATTGCTCTTTGCGTTGTTCATAACATCCATCGTTACCTTATAAGGAGTCAGATCCTTGATCCGTTCCTCCCATACCTTGTCCGGCTCACCCATGGATACCCATACATCTGTATAGATTATATCTGCATCCTTGGTTCCCTCCATGACATCCTCAGAAAATGTAAGCGTAGCACCGCTCTCTTTCGCAAATGCTTTACACTCTTCAATCAGAGTCTCGTTCGGGAAGTAGCGCCCAGGTGCACAGGCAACAAAGTTCATTCCCATCTTGGCACAGGCAATCATCAGGGAATTGCCCATATTGTAGCGTGCATCACCCATGTATACCAGTTTCTTTCCTTCCAGCGATCCCAGATGCTCCTTGATTGTCAGCAAATCCGCCAGCATCTGTGTCGGATGATACTCATTGGTTAGTCCGTTCCAGACAGGCACTCCGGAGTATTTAGCCAGATCCTCTACGATCTCCTGTCCGAATCCACGATATTCGATACCGTCAAACATTCTGCCCAGTACACGTGCTGTATCAGCAATGCTTTCCTTCTTACCGATCTGTGATCCTGCCGGATCCAGATAAGTTGTGCACATACCCATATCATGTGCAGCCACCTCAAATGCACAACGTGTTCTTGTACTGGTCTTTTCAAAAATCAGGGCAACATTCTTCCCATGATATTTCGCAATATCAACTCCGTTTTTTTTCTTTTCTTTTAAATCAGCTGCCAAGTCCAGAAATTCATTGATTTCATCCTTGGTAAAGTCCTTTAATGTTAAAAAGTTGCGACCCTTCAAGCTCATATTCTTTCCTCCTATGTAAAATCACGCTGTCTGCCATTCGGGCTGTTGACAACGTGATTCTGCTGTATGCTCAATTTCTCAAAATTTTTATTTCGTCAATACTTCCTTGATACCTGCTGCCAAGCCTGCCATCCCTTGTATTTCTGAAGGAATGATGATCTTGGTTGCCTGTCCGTCTGCTGCCTTTTCAAATGCTTCAAGACTCTTGATCTTGAGAACAGCCTCATCTGCACCGGCTTCCTTTAAGAACTTAATACCATCTGCAGTTGCCTGCTGTACCTTCAGGATTGCCTCAGCCTCACCTTCAGCCTCTTTGATTCTCTTCTCTTTCTCAGCCTCTGCCCGCAGGATTGCAGACTGCTTTTCTGCCTCAGCGTCCAGAATGACTGATTCTTTCTTACCTTCTGCAACGAGGATCGTAGACTTCTTCTCACCCTCAGCTCTCAGAATGGACTCTCTTCTTTCACGCTCGGCCTTCATCTGCTTCTCCATAGCATCCTGAATGGCTGCAGGAGGAATGATATTTTTCAGCTCTACTCTGGTAACCTTGATGCCCCACGGGTCTGTTGCGATATCCAGTGATGCTCTCATCTTCGTATTAATGGTTTCTCTGGATGTCAGTGTCTGATCCAGCTCCAGATCACCTATGATATTTCTGAGGGTCGTTGCTGTCAGATTTTCAATTGCCATGATTGGATTCTCTACACCATAGGTAAACAGCTTCGGATCTGTGATCTGAAAGAAAACAACCGTATCGATTCTCATAGTAACATTATCCTTAGTAATAACCGGCTGCGGTGCAAAATCTACCACCTGCTCCTTCAGATTGACTCTTCTTGCTACTTTATCTATAAACGGAACCTTAAAATGAATACCCACTGACCAGGTTCCCTGATATCCGCCCAGTCTCTCTACGACAAATGCATGCGCCTGCGGTACGATCTTTACACATGATGCTACGACTAACAAAATCAATATAAATAGTACTACTACGATTAAACCTGATCCATCCATGATAATTCCTCCTTATTTGCTTTCCTCTACAATTAGTTTGACCCCTTGAATCTCTGTTACCTCTACTACTTCGCCAACCTTGAACTTCCGCTGGCTTTCCTTTGACTTGGCTGACCATTCCTGACCGCCTACCGTCACCTGTCCGATTCCCTGCAGATTATCGATTTCACTGATTACGATTGCCTGTGAACCGATCAGGCTTTCCGCATTGGTTCGGATTCTGTCTTTATTAAAATACTTGACAGCGAGTGGTCTTGTCACCAATAAAAGGACAATAGAAACCACTAAAAACAATACTATCTGTACTACTAACGGTGCTCCCAGCAGCGATGCAACAAATGCCACCAGCGCTCCTCCTGCAAACCACAAGGTTGTCAGACCCAAAGTAATAATTTCAATGACCAGCATCACCACGACCAGGATCAGCCATATCGTACTATTCATTTGTCAACCGCCTCCTCTTTCTGAACATCAGTATCATACCAATTCTGATCATAATAATGCGGGATATAAAAATACTGCAATCAGAATTCCCAGCACTGCCCCTGCAAATACCTGCAATGGCGTATGTCCGACAAGCTCCTTGAGTTTTTCCTGTGTAAACTGTGGGTTATCAAAAGAGTCCATATGTGCAAACATATCCATAAATTGATTCAGCACAGCTGCCTGTGTACCTGTCTCTCTGCGTACCCCTGCGGCATCATACATAACAATGATTGCCAAAACGGCTGATATGGCAAACTCAAAGGATGCTGCTCCATACTGCATCGTTACAGCTGTTGCAAGTGCACATACTGTCGATGAATGCGAACTGGGCATACCGCCCGATCCAAAAAGCCTCTCAGGATCAAAAGACTTGGTAATAGCAAGTGTAATCAGTGTCTTTAATATCTGAGCCACTGCCCAGCCGGCTGCAGCTACTAAAAAAATCCTGTTGGATAATAAGTCCTGAATGATGTCCATGAAGTAATAACCTTTCCTTTGTATATAACGAATTAATTATACATGACAGCAGGGAAAATAGCAAGAGATGACGATTCTGTCCAAATATGCTATACTTGTTTCGTTCCAAAATAACGCCTATAAAGAGGATATTGAATATGAAGGACTATATCAAACAGAATCATCTGCTCCCCATCTGCTGTATCGCGCTGATTCACTGGCTGATTACATTTTTTACGGATAAGCTTGTCTTCACTGTACCACCCACGGATAACTTATCGGACTTTATCATCTGCAAGCTGCTCGTATTAATTGCTTTATTTTTTGTATACAGAACACTTTACCGTGTCCTCTTCAATCGTGACAGAAAAGAATATGCAGAGTTTCATATATTGAAATATTCTCTTATCTGTCTGATCCCGATCATAATCATTCTCCTGATTAAGCTGCCGCAGGGATTTCTGAGTAATGATGAGCGCCTGATCTTTGAATCAGCATCGGCCTTGCAGCATTATACATGGTTTTATTATATTACTACTTATTATTATATCATCAGTATGATGCTGATTCCTGCCTGGTTCGGACCGGTTATTCTCAAGGTACTCATACAAATGCTTGTGATCGGTTATGTCGTATACCGTCTGGTTCAATATCTTGGGCCTAAATACGGCAGATTCGGATACCTTCCCTTCTTATTGTATCCGGTTATCGCATATACAACATCAGCACACAGACTGCCTATATATTATCTGCTGTATCTGCTGCTGATTTGCATACTGCTCTTTGATCTGCTTGAAAAAAAGCCCCTGACAGTTTCGCATGCCTGTGGAATCCTGTTTCTTGGTGCTGTACTAACACAATGGCGCACAGAAGGTATTTATCTGGCTGTCCTTGTACCAATTTTACTGTTTCTTGTATACACCAATATCAGAAATCGAAAATCCGCATTCTATATCATACTTGCTTCTCTTGCTCTGCAATACATCGTTTCTGTCCCGCAGAATGGAATCATTGCGAGGGAAATGGGCGCCGCTGCGGATGATCGTATGAAGCCATTTTATGCATATACAATCACAAATATGTATCGAAACGGTCTGGATTATGAAAAAAACAAGAGTGATCTGGACATTGTTGACCGCTACCTGTCTCTGGATACCATTGCTGCTATCAATGAGTATTATGGAGACATCAACTACGAAGATGTACTGATTTTATATAAGGAAGGCTATATCGGCGTCCGGCCGGAGGCAGGCGTGACAGAGTTCTTTGAATATGCTGCTGCGCTGAAACGCATCTGTATTCACAACCCCGATGTCTTTTTTCGGACAAGATGGGGTGCATTCTGCTATGCCGCTATGCCCTATCACATTGTGTTTGAAGGAACAGGAATCAGGCAGCTGATCAGCTGTGCCATCAGTATTGTCAAAACACTGGCCTATAATCTGTTCATTCCATGCATCCTCACTCTGGTACTGTGTATATACTCGCTCTGTCGAAAACGCTGGTTCACATTCTTTGTAACGGGTGGTTTGATTGCTCATTGGTTTATCGTATTTGTACTGGCACCGGCATCTTATTTTAAATACTACTTTCCGGTATACATGACGGCA
Organism: bacterium; assembly: GCA_030539165.1. Taxonomy (GTDB): domain Bacteria; phylum Bacillota; class Clostridia; order Lachnospirales; family Lachnospiraceae; genus JAAYYM01. The sequence goes on along the minus strand of JAUNSO010000002.1, from coordinate 50,525 downwards.
TACTTTTATCTTTTCCTGATCCTGCTGCAGTTTATCTATAACCGATTCCACAAAGAAGAACCGATACAATTTCTACGTTAATGCAAACCGATATCCGATTATATGATTCTTAATAAAAGAGCTTCCGATATAAACACCGGAAGCTCTTTGCTGTTTCTGATTATTTTTGATCTGCAAGACCCAATCTGTTCACAGCACTGAAGATGGCTCTGACAGATGCTCTCGTAATGTTGGAGCTGACACCGACACCATAGGTGACTCTGCCCTCTTCTTCATCCAGCAGATGGATATATGCAGCCGCCTGTGCATTGGAACCACCCTGCAGGGCATGCTCCTCGTAATCCAGAACCTTCACACTGATACCCATGGATTCCTTCAGACCACGCTGAACTGCATCGATAGGTCCGTTTCCGACTGCTTCTATCGTGTTTTCTACACCATAAAGTGAATATGTTAACTCTACATGTGTATCAAACTGCGAATCATTTGCATCACTCTTATCGTCTACCTTCAGCTTTCTGAAGTGCAGCGGCTCTTTCCTGTCAATATACTCTTCCTTAAATGCCTCCATGATACGCTCAGGAGCCACTTCACCCTGTTTTTCTGAAATCAACTGGATCACTTTTGCAAATTCCTTGTGCATTCCCTTCGGCAGTTTGAATCCAAAGTAAGTATCCATGACAAATGCCACACCGCCCTTGCCGGATTGGGAATTGATACGTACAATCGGCTCGTACTCTCTTCCGATATCTGCAGGATCCACAGGAAGATACGGAACACTCCAGATCGTGGAATTTCTTTCCCGCATAGCCTTGACACCCTTGTTGATGGCATCCTGATGTGATCCGGAAAAAGCAGTAAATACAAGCTTTCCTGCATATGGATGTCTGTCATGTACCGGCATCTTACAGCATCTCTCATATACCTCAACGATATGATTGATATGCTCTATCTCCAGCTTTGGATCGATACCCTGTGAAAACATGTTATAAGCAATATTCAAAATATCAATATTTCCTGTTCGTTCTCCATTTCCGAACAGTGTACCCTCAACTCGCTCAGCCCCCGCAAGCATTGCAAGCTCTGTAGCAGCGATACCGGTACCACGGTCATTATGAGGATGAACGCTCAGTATAATTGTTTCTCTGTTTTTAAAATGCCTGTTCGCCCATTCAATGCGGTCTGCATATACATTAGGTGTTGTCATCTCAACTGTTGCAGGAAGATTGATGATGATCGGATCTTCCTTTGTCGGTTCCCATGCGTCCTGAACAGCCGTGCAGATCTCAAGAGCAAAATCGTCCTCTGTTCCGGTGTAGCTCTCCGGAGAATACTCCAGAATAATCTTGCCGGGGAACTTTGCAGCACGCTCTTTGACCATTTTGGTTCCCTTAACCGCAATATCAATGATCTCCTGCTGATTCATGCCAAACACGACATCTCTTTGCAAAGTAGATGTAGAATTATAGATATGTACAATTGCCTGCTTGATTCCCTGTATGGATTCAAATGTCCGGTCGATCAATTCCTCACGGCACTGTGTCAACACCTGTACTCTGACATCATCCGGTATCATCTTGCGGTCTACCAGCTGGCGAAGAAAATCAAACTCTATCTGTGATGCTGCTGGAAATCCGATTTCAATTTCCTTGAATCCCATATCTACAAGAAGCTGGAACATCTCCATCTTCTCCTCGACCACCATCGGGTCGATCAGTGCCTGATTGCCATCTCTCAAATCCACACTGCACCATACCGGTGCCTTCTCGATCTGTTTATTTGGCCATTCCCGTTCCGGATAGTCTATGACCGGAACTCTCTTATATCTCTTATAATTTAACATGTGATAAGCCTCCATTCTGCTGATTTGTTTACTGTCAGGTCCATCCGTTAGTATACATATTCCCTGCTCTATATGTATCTTAGCAACTTCACTGCTTTTGGAGTCGGTAAATCACGCTATACTTCACAATGATTGACAACTTGTTTCGCATTACTCGTTTAGCCCCATGTTCTTAGCTTCCTTTCCTGGTTCTCTTATAAATATAACACAAAATCAGTCTCGTGACTGAGACTGACTTTGGATTCATACATATGTGAATATCTTACTTTATTACTCACCTAAACCGCTCTCAATCGCTGCAACCAGCGTCTTAAGTGCTTCTTCCTCATCTTCACCCTCGCATACGAACTCTACTTCATCTCCGCATTTTACACAGGCACCCAGTACACTCAGTACACTCTTTGCATTTGCCGTATTCTCTCTGAAACTAAAAGTAATCAACGATTTAAACTGCATCGCTTCTTTGCATAGAATCCCCGCTGGTCTCAAATGCAGCCCTGTAGGATTTTTGATAACCACTTTCTGGCTTACCATGATCCGATAACCTCCATTTCTACTAAACACCCTAAAACATAGTATAACATTCTTTGTACTACATCACAAGTACTTTCACTGGTTTATTCCAATATTTGTTGTATTACAGCATTACCTTCTCAATTAATGCTGCCAGTTTCTTTGCTTCTTCATCTATGACTGCCTGATCCTTACCTTCGATCATAACACGTACCATCGGCTCAGTGCCTGAAGGTCTGATCAGTACACGTCCCTTACCGTCAAACTGCTTCTCCAGTGCAGCGATGGCATCCGCAATCTCAGGATACTCCATAAAAGATTCCTTCTTGTGATTCGGAACCTTGGCATTCACAAGTGCCTGCGGCATCATTTCCATAATCTTTGCCAGCTGTGACAGCGGTTTCTTGCTCTCTACCAAAACCTCCAACAGATGCAGTGCACTCAGCAGACCATCGCCTGTCGTGTTCTCATCCAGAAAAATAATATGGCCTGACTGTTCTCCGCCCAGATTAGCACCTATCTCCAGCATTCTCTCCAGTACATATCTGTCGCCGACCTTCGTCTTTTCAATCTTGATGCCTTTCTCTTCTCCCATCAGGAAGAATCCCAGATTACTCATGACGGTTGCAACGATCGTATCGCCCTTCAGTTTCTTATTCTTCTTCATGTAATAGCCGACAATTGCCATCAGTTCATCGCCATTGACCTGTTTGCCGTTTTCATCCACTGCCATCAGTCGGTCAGCATCTCCGTCAAATGCCAGGCCAAGCGAAGCCTTCTCATATACAACTCTCGCCATCAGCTCCTCCAGATGTGTGGAGCCACAGTTTGCATTGATATTTGTCCCGTCAGGATTATTATGAATGGCAATAACATCTGCACCCATTTCTCTTAATGTCTCTGTAGATGTATAGAATGCAGCACCCTCGGCACAGTCTACTACAATCTTTAAACTGGAAAGATCAACAGATACCGCCTTCATGGCATGATTGATATATTCCTCTCTTGCATCTGTACGGTATTTAATCTTTCCCACTCCAGCACCGGTCGGAAACGGAATTCCCTCCAAACCGCTGTTAATATAACCCTCGATCTCATCTTCAATAGCATCTGACAGCTTATAGCCTTCACCATTAAAGAACTTAATCCCATTAAACTCTACCGGATTATGGGATGCTGAAATCACAACACCTGCATCCACCTTGTATTTTCTTGTCAGGTAAGCAACCGCGGGAGTCGGCAGTACACCAACATATACCGCATTGGCACCAACCGAACAGATTCCTGCCATCAGCGCATTGGCCAGCATATCACCTGATATTCTTGTATCACACCCTACCATAATCGTCGGTTTATGCGAATTGTGTTTGGTCAGGGCAAATGCTCCCGCCTGCCCCAGCTGCATCGCCAGCAGCGGTGTTAACTCCGAATTTGCTACTCCTCTGACTCCATCTGTACCAAATAATCTACTCATTGCTTTCTTCTCCTTCGGTAAAATCTTCCTGTGTTATTTCCTCACCTATCTGTCTGAGGATAAAATGCATTGACTTCGGCTCAGCCTCCGATATTCCCGTTGGGAACGTAAAGGCTACGCGTCCTGCATAGAAACCTGTAACTGTTGCTGATGTATCCTCACTCACATCCGGTAATACAGTACTCACATCAATCACGCCCAATGTAGTACTGCCGTCCAGCATACTGAATGTTTCTCCCAGTCCCTTGATATTTGTCTTTAGTATGCCGCCAATATCGGTCAATACTGCCTCATATCCTTCAGGGATATTTGAAAATGTAATGTTATCTGTCGGTATATCTATTTCGCGCATCTGCAGAGGTTCTATATAAACCGTCACAGAAACGTTGCCGTCAAATTCAGGATTTGCCAATACGACATCCTTTGGCAGATATTTCTTGATATTGATCACTTCTTCAACATTTGAGGTTGCACCCGTAACCGACAGATCCTCAGCTGAGATTACAATCGACTCCAGCCCTGTATATACACTGCCTTTTCCTGCAACCGTTATCGTAGAAGGGGATGCATCCACCACGCCCGTCATACCATAATCACTCGTTGTTACACCGGAAGCATTAAAAATCAACGGAATATCCTTTGTCTGCAGCATACTGATATTCACATGAACACTCTCAATACTGCGTGTAATCATACTTTCGTCAATTGCTTCTCCGGCAGCGTCAAAGAAAACCAATGCTTCATCTGTGGAAATGTCTCTTCTCAAGCCTGAGGTATCAACCTCAGCTGCTACACGGACAATCCTTGAAATAACGGATACAGGACCTGATACTGATACAACATTTACGTTAGTTTCAACATCTCCAAGTGTATATCCCTGTTCTGGTGTACCGGTCGTATCCACCTCAATTGAGAACTGTTTTCTTGCCAGGTCTTCTATCTGCACCTTCAGGTTTTTGGTCTTTGGTGTTATAGACTCAATCTTATCTGAATACCGGTTAGATTTCACGTCAATTGCTACAGTATCCATAAAGGTCATATCCATCATATCTGCCGTAGCCTTAATATTATCTCTGCTCAAATCATCCAGAACAGAGCGTTTGGCCGTTACAGCGACACTGATCACATCACTGTCATCCAGTATCTCATATACCTTGCCCTCATTTGTAATCGTTTCTCCATTAATCACTTCCACCGGAATCGAAGAGAAAGTTCTGGTATTTACAGGATCATCAATATTGACCACAACCAGCCATAGTAAGGCAGAAGAAATGACCGCCAGTATCTTCAGGCCGATATTATTGGTTATCTTTTTTTTCATCCTTCGGCCTTCCTTTCCACAGTCTGAACTTCTTTTCTTCCATAACCTTATGCTGTATCATCTGCAGCTTATCACGCAAAAAGTCAGCATCAACATTGCGATACAGCTCTCCGCCTATTGCCACTGATACTCTTCCTGTTTCTTCTGATACAATAATCGTTAACGAATCCGTCAACTCCGATATACCGACGCCTGCTCTGTGTCGGGTTCCCAAATCCTTGCTCAGTTCCATATTATCAGACAGCGGCAGATAACATGTCGCCGAGATAATCCTGTCACCACGTACAATAACTGCTCCATCATGTAAGGGTGTATTATGCTCAAAAATATTGATTAATATCTGATTTGAAACAATAGAATCAAGCATAATTCCTGTTCGTTCATATTCAATCAAGGAATCCATCTGCTCCATGACAATCAAGGCACCAGTTTTCACCTTGCCCATCTCATAGCTTGCTTTTACAATTTCATTCATCGTTCTGTCACTGAACAGTTCTCCTGCAACTCTATTGCTGTCAAACGGAAATAATGCCGAGAAAAGGTTTCTTTTTCCCAGCTGTTCCAGAGCGCGTCTGAGCTCCGGCTGAAAGACAACAACTGCAGCCGTAATTGCTACCCCGAATACCTTGGTGACAATCCATAAAATTGTGGTCATATTGAAAATTGCGGCAATCAGGACGAATACCAAAATCACAAGAATTCCTTTTAACAATGCCCATGCTTTTGTATTCTTGATCCACACCAGAAGATGATACACAAGAAATGAAATAATGCATATCTCTATGATATCTGTCGGCATAATATTCGGAATCGACAGCCATGACAGATATTTATCTCCGAATACTCCTATTTGTTCAAAAAAATGTTCCATCCAGTCACATCCTATAAATCACTTTTTATTCAGGTCTCTTTGGTGCTGATTGTGAATGTATTCTCTTTACCTTAACAGATGGCGTTGCTACCGAAATCTTTGGAATCGCTTTCACGTAATAATAGTATTCATCATCCTCAAACTGTACATACTCTGTTCTCGAATAATCGACATTGAACACAAAGAACTGTAATACAATCATTAACAGAACCGATACGATCGTTCCCAGTATCGTTGCACCAAGATTGGCATTGATGTCCAGTGACAGATCTCCTACAAAAATAATCAGGACATCTGCAACGGCTCCGACACCGAGTGCAATCTTCCATGAATGGTCAATTGATAATCTTTTGATCATATATACCAAAATGATTGTTGCCGCAAATGCTATGGACATCAGAATCATTTCTTTGTTATTGATAATATTGTCTACTACATACTTAAAATTGGTAACGGCACTGTCCGATTCCAGATTTCCAAGCTGTGTTGCATTATCCTTCACATATTTCAGTATATAGTATACAATCGTACCGCATGCCACTGATATAATAGACATCGGATTGCCTACAAACCCCATCGCTAACGGCATTGCATAGGGAATCTTTAATGCAAAGCATACCGGAGTCAGCAGAACCGCCATGGAATCCTTTGGTGAAAATCTGAAATATAGTACAAACATTAAAATAAATACCAGCAGCACTACAATTGCACACTCTATGGATAGGGCATACATATGAAGCACTACAAATCCTGCTGCAAAAATAATAATCATGTTTGTCGGTAAAAACGAACATACTAATGCCACGATCAGAACAATCGCCGGATTTTTTAACCGACTCATATAGCCAACGTTGCCATTAATCATAATCAATACAAATAAAGCCGCTAAAAACCTTAAAACCGGTAAGATGTATACCTCGTATTTTGCATAAAACTTAATGATTTGTTCTTTTAATTCCAGTAAAGTGGTCATTCTTCAAATCCTTTCACCGACAACGGCTCTTTATCGTCTGCCTTCTTTCTCGTACATCGCCTGAAGCTCACGCAGCTGTGTAAAATATCTGTGCAGACTCTGCTTCGCTTTCGTATAACGGTAGGAATAAACAATGTAAGAGATCAGCATATATCCAATCAGGATCGCTGCATATGCCGTTGCTACGGTTTTGAGCAATGCCACAATATCCATCTTGTATATATCCTCCAGAAAAATTTCCAGATCATAATATACATACATCGCAATTACAAGACAAAAGGCAACCGTTGCACTCAACGCGCCCTTTACCACCTGAAAGCTGATATAATCGCCTCTGAAATAATTACTGATGGAAATTGTCTTTTTTCCCTCATTTTCTTCATAGGCGGCCATTTTTGTCATTAATCTGATTCTTTTTTCATTTAACATGATATAATCCTATTATTTCTTATCCAGGAATCGCATACGCGGGTTTTCTGTATAATCCTTTTTTTGCTGCTGTGTCGGCTGTATCAGCGGCTGTCTCCCGGCTCCAAGCAGATCATTCATTGTTTCAGCCTTGCATTTCTCACAATAACGGCCCGTAATAATAGGAGCCCCACAAAGTTCACATTCCAGTGCCATACCTGAACCCTCTGCAAATACCAGTCGTTCTTCACGTACCCACTGTTTGAGCTGTGAAATCTCAACCTCACATTCCTCAGCCACTACCGTCATCGGAACGCTGTTATGATCCTGAATGTATTTTTTGACTTCCTGAAACTTCTTCTCCAGATCTTCCTTACATGCCGGACAAATTGGCGGTCCTGCCACATAATTAAATAGTCTGTTACATTTCTTGCAATTTCTTACATTCATCGTGTGTTCCTCCTTAATACCTTAGTCATGCCTACAGCCTATACACCCTGTCCGATAGACAACGCGATAAAGAATACTTTCCTGACTCCTGTATTCTTCAATAAGGCGGCTACTGCATCAATGGTACTGCCCGTTGTATAGATATCATCAAGCAATATGACTGTATCTAATTTTACATCATTTTGCTTGATTTTAAAAGCCTTTTTCAAATTATTTTGGCGTTCTGCATGATTTAGCTGCTTCTGTGCAGTTGTTTTCTTTTCCCTGTATACATAATGACTCAAAACAGGGATAGAAAGGCTCCTGCCTACCCGCTCTGCAATTAGCTGTGCCTGATTATAGCCCCGTACTCTTTGTCTGGAGCTGTGAAGCGGTATCGGAATAATGGCATCTGCTTTCCAAGAAAGCATTTCCTCTCCCAGCCTCCTGCAGATCTCATATGCATAAAAATCAGCATATTCCCTTTTGTTTTCATACTTATACCGGTATATGCTGTGTTTCACCATATCATCATATGCGAACAATGCCAGTCCCTTGTCAAAGAAATGTGTCTGTGTACTGCAGTCGCCGCAGTATTCGTCCTCACAATGTCTGAGTGCCTTACCGCATTGAACACATTTAGGCTCTGTAATATAGGGTGCCTTCGTTTTGCATTCCGGACATGCCAGCTCACCTTTCGGCATCACAATATCACCGCACAAAGGACATCTTCCCGGATAAATTAACTCTATTACTTTATGATACATCATCCTCCGAATCTCTGAATTGCTCTCTTAATTCTCTGATTCGTACAGCCAGACCGGTAAAGCGCTTCTGTTCCTCAGAATTTTCCGCCATCATCTGTATCATTTCCTCACTACCAACCAATGTAACACATTTTCGGGCACGCGTCACCCCCGTATATAACAAATTCCGATTCATCAGCATTCTCGGTCCTGTCAGAATCGGGATGACAACTGCCGGATACTCACTTCCCTGTGCTTTATGAATCGTGATGGCATAAGCAAGCTCCAGTTCATCCAGCTGTTTGAAGGAGTAAACGATCTGCCTGTGTTCATCATACTCTACCGTAAGTGTTTCAGCATAATGATTGATTTCTCTGATCATGCCCATGTCCCCGTTAAATACACCCAGTCCCTTATCAACAGGAATTCCGTATTTGCTCAAGATCTCCCATTCAATCTGATAGTTATTTCGTATCTGCATGACCTTGTCACCTTCACGAAACAATCCTTCTCCGTACTCTCTCTCCCGTTTTTTCGGATCAGGCGGATTCAGATATTCCTGCAAAATCGGATTCAGCCGTTCTATTCCAAGCAGTCCTTTGCGCATCGGTGTCAGAACCTGAATATCATAGGATGTTGCATCTACATACTTTGGCAGCTTTTCCCGTACAAGTGTTACGATAATCTTCAATATCACATTGGCATCACTTCTTTTTAAGAAAAAGAAATCTTTACTTTTATTATCCATGACCGGATGTTCGCCCTGATTGATCCGGTGTGCATTCACTACAATATCGCTTGTACTTGCCTGTCGAAATATTTTCTTGAGCATAACCACCGGAAATGCACCTGATTCAATCACATCCTTCAGTACCGCTCCCGGTCCGACTGACGGCAGCTGGTTGATATCACCCACCATAATCAGCCGTGTTCCGATAGAAATCGCTTTCAACAGTGCTGAAAACAGAGAGATATCCACCATTGACATCTCATCAATGATAATGGCATCTGCCTCGAGGGGGTTGCTTTCATTTCGTTCAAATACAAGTGAACCCTCCTGATCGGCCCCACCATTGATCTCCAGCAGACGATGTATGGTTCTGGCTTCATAGCCGGTCGTTTCTGTCATTCGTTTGGCGGCTCTGCCTGTCGGTGCTGCCAGCAAAATATCCATCCCCTCAGCAGCAAAGTACTGAATGATCATATTAATCGTTGTCGTCTTACCCGTGCCCGGACCTCCGGTGATCACAAATACACCGTTTTTCACAGCTCCTGCAACAGCATCTCTCTGAAGTCCCTCAAGCGATATTTCCGACTTTTCCTCCAGTCTTGTGAGTTTCAGGTCTATATCGTTTTCCTTTTCATCTGCTGTAACATTCAAGTCATGGAGCATCTTTGCACAGTTTAGTTCCAGGTAGTAAAAATTCATGGAATAGACTGCTGTCAAATCACCAATCTGTTTGAGCACTACCTTTTTATCCATCATTAAATTTATGAGCTGGTTCTCTACATATTCCTGTTTGATCTGCAAAATCGTCTCTGCACGTCGGAGCAGTTCATCCTTCGGAAGATAAGTATGTCCTTCTCCTGTTGCCAGTAATAATGTATACAATATACCACTTCTGATACGATAATCCGAGTCCGTATGAATTCCAACCTTGCCCGCAATTTCATCTGCAATTTTAAAACCTACTCCTTGGATATCCTCAGCCAGCCGGTATGGATTTTCATGAATGATCTGGTATGTCTCCATTCCATACTTTTCATAAATCTTAACAGCCAGCGCATTCGATATCCCATATTGCTGCAGAAAAATCATTGCTTTACGGATATCCTGTTTTTCCATTGCCTGTATTGCTATTTCTCTTGCTTTTTTTTCACTGATCCCCTTCACCTCAGAAAGCCGTTCGGGTTCCTCCTCAATGATACGAAAAGTATCCTCACCGAACTTTTTGACGATCCTGCCTGCCAGAGCCGCCCCCAAACCTTTGATAGCTCCTGAGCCCAGATATCTTTCTATGGATCGGCTGTCTTCCGGAACCTTGATTTCATACCTGCTGATAGAAAACTGTTCGCCATATACCTGATGACTGACATATTCTCCGGCCGCTTCTATAAACTCGCCCTCGTCAATCATGCGCAAAGAACCAACGCAGGTGATCTCTTCGCCATCTGCTGCTACTTCCATGACCGTATAGCCGTTATCGGCGTTTCGATAAATGATATGTTCTACAAAACCGGATATGACTTCCATACTAGACTCCAATATGTAATATGTCACAGGGTCACGTATACAGCAAAGCTGTATACGCATTTTGCGCACATAGTGCCGTCGGTAGATAAACCTACCGCAGGCACTATGTGTGCAAAATCGCAAGTCACGTTGTGACTTGCGACCCTGCTTTACTATGTTATATTCAGTAGATCGTAATGTATCATCCTTACCTTATAAATCGTAATTGCGTTTCATCTGTTCATACAGCATCTGTGCAATACCGTAATCACCCTGATCTGAAGCATCTTTAGCATATTGCTGATACATGTTGTCTTCAAAGTAATCCGCCATGGTCATGGAGGTATCTTCTTCAGCGGGTACGACTGTATCCTTCATGCCTTTAAAAATCTGTTCGAGGAAATATGCTTCAAATTCTTTGCAGACACTCATCAGTTCATCATCTGTCGCACCGGTCATATCTTTGTTCAGTGTCTGATCAATCCCTGTTTTCTTTGCATTTGATGCAGTTGTGTCTGTCAAATATTGATTATATAGAGTATTAATATCCATTGACATCTCATTATCTCCTTGGTTCTCTTTGGCCTGTGCTCGCAAATTATTCTAATTTGCTCCTGCAGGCAAAATGCTTGGTTCTTGGTTCTCTTTGGCCTGTGCTCGCAAATTATTCTAATTTGCTCCTGCAGGCAAAACGCTTGGTTCTTGGTTCTCTTCGGCCTGTGCTCGCAAATTATTCTAATTTGCTCCTGCAAGCAAAATGCTTCGCATTTTATCTTGCTAGCTTATCGTCTAAGCTGGTTTGCCTGGCTCATCATTTCGTCAGCCGCCTGGATTGCTTTTGAGTTCATTTCGTATGCTCGCTGTGCAACGATCAGATTAACCATTTCATCTGCTACCTGAACATTTGAACCTTCCAGATATCCCTGACGGATCTCACTCTTGGTCACTGCTGCATTGGTTGCTTCATTGAGGGCTGCCCCGGATGCAGGTGTTACTGCAAACATACTGTCTCCGGTCTTCTCCAGACCTGCCGGATTCTGAAACTGATACAAGCCTACCTGTAATGCACCCACCTGTACGAGATTGTTCTGCGCATTCGGGTACATAATCCTTCCTTCTGTATCAATCTCCACCTTATTTGCTGTATAATTAGCCGGTAATACGATATTGGCTCCCGTTGTACTCTTGACAGCATGTCCCTCTGAATCAGTGAGTGTCATGATATTGCCGTTCCCGATTGCCCAATGAAAGTTACCGTTTCTCGTATAATAAACCTTTCCGTCCTCTCCCTGTACCGCAAAGAAGCCTTTTCCATTAACAGCAAGTGCGGTAGGGCTTTCTGAAGCTAGCAAAGACCCCTGTGTGAACTGAGAGGTAATTGCAGCATTACGAACTCCAAGTCCGACCTGCGCGCCAACCGGCTTCTGATCTCCGTTTGCCGTCGTCGTTTTGGTCTGAATGGTTTGATAGAGTAAGGATTTAAACTCATTTGTCTCAGTTTTATAACCCGTTGTATTGACATTTGCCAGGTTATTTGCAATTGTATCTACGTTATTCTGCTGTGCGATCATACCTGTCGCTGCAGACCATAATGCTCTTACCATTTACGTCACCTCACTTAAATTTTACCAAGCTGGTTCACTGCAACATCCAAAGTGGAATCCATCGCCTGCACAATCTTCTGATTCGTCTCATAGGCTCTCGTCACATTGATCATCTCTACCATTTCAGATACCACCTGTACATTTGATGCCTCCAGATATCCTGAGCGAACAGTTGCATCAGAGGCAATCTCGGTCGCGCCTTCTACCGTCTGCAGATAATTCTCGCCGTACTTTTCCAGATAGTTATAATCTTCAAAGTTGGACACCTGTATCGTTGCCACTAAAGCCCCATTTTGATAAATTCCGCCATTTCGCTCAATCTTTGTTTCAACGAGCGGGTTCAGCGTAATATGATTACCGTGTGTATCCAGTAGAAAATCTCCGTTTTTATTAACCAGCTGACCTGCTGCTGTCAATGTGAAATTACCGTCTCTGGTATACATTGTCTTCGTTTCTCCGGCTTTTGAAGTAAACTCTACATTAAAAAAGCCGTCTCCCGCCAACGCCAAATCAAAGGTATTATCCGTACCCTGAAATGCGCCCTGCGAATAGTCGGTATAATTCTCACCGATTTTGACTCCCATATTCATATATCCTAATGCCTTGGGAATATTGGCTTCTGAAGTGTCCTTGATCCTATATGCAAGAACATCTGAAAACGCTTCCGAGGTTGCGCCTTCCTTCTTAAAGCCGGTCGTGGCCGAATTGGCCAGATTGTTCGTCAGAATATCCATCCTGTTCTGTTCATTGATCATACCCGTATAGGCCGTATACAGACCCTTTACCATATTTGTCACCTACTCTCGCTAATCATGCACAATATGGTACTTCCATGTACCAGCCGCGTGTCTGCTCCGTAAACACGTGACAGTCAAAAAATCGCAGATTTTTTGACCCCGCCTATACATTAAATATCGACACAACCTCAATAAATCTTTAGGCTGTATGATAAATATACTTTCTCCGTATGGTTCTTATGCTCTATCAGCCTACATCAGACTTGTCCCCAGCAAGGAACTCCACAAACTTACCGGTACCGATCGCAACCGCTGTCATAGGATCCTCAGCTGTCATCGTATTGATACCTGTTTTATATGCAATCAAATCCTCCAGTCCTCTTAACAGACTGCCTCCTCCGGTTAATACAATACCTCTGTCGGCGATATCCGCTGCCAGCTCGGGCGGCGTTTTCTCAAGAACGCTGTGAATGGCTTCAACAATCTGTGACGTCGTCTCACGCAGTGCCTCTTCTGTCTCTTCCGAAGATACCTTAACGGTTCTCGGCAGACCGGTTACCAGATTACGGCCTCTGACATCCAGATAATCGACTTCAGGTCTCTTAAATGCAGTACCAATCTTGATTTTCAAATCCTCTGCTGTTCTTTCACCAATCAAAAGATTGTGTTTCTTACGCATGTAACGTACAATTGCCTCATCAAAATCATCACCGGCAATTTTAATCGATGTGCTGACTACAGTACCGCCTAATGAAATCACTGCGATATCTGTTGTACCACCACCGATATCAACGATCATGTTTCCACATGGCTTGCTGATATCAATACCGGCTCCGATTGCTGCTGCAATCGGTTCCTCTATAATTGCTACTTCTCTGGCACCTGCCTGATATGTAGCATCCTCAACCGCTTTTTTTTCAACCTCAGTAACACCACTTGGTACACAAACACTGATACGCGGCTTTCTGAAGGTCTTTTTACCGATTGCCTTTTGAATAAAATACTTCAGCATCTTCTCAGTTACGGTATAGTCAGAAATGACACCCTGTCGTAACGGTCTGACTGCTACAATATTACCGGGAGTTCTGCCGAGCATCAGCCGGGCATCTTCACCGATTGCCTTGATCTTATTAGTGTCTCTGTCAAACGCAACGACAGAGGGCTCCTTTAACACTACGCCCTTTCCTCTGATGTACACCAGTATACTGGCTGTCCCCAAATCAATTCCTATATCTGTATAGACCATACTGAATATTCCCCTTTCACAGTCGCTTAAGTCCTAGCTTACGGTCATCTCATGTCTTTATTATATATCTTTTCCATTTGTAGACTGATTAAACATACATAATCCATTATAACCCATCATTGTGAATTTTCAATGTTTTTTGTTCAATTTTTTCCCAACATCTTTTTTATATATGCACCTGTATATGATTTCTCAGACTTTGCAACCTGTTCCGGTGTACCCTCTGCAATGACAGTTCCACCACCATCACCGCCTTCCGGTCCCATATCAATGATATAGTCTGCTGTCTTGATGACATCCAGATTATGCTCTATGACAACTACGGTATTGCCTCCTTCAGATAACTGCTGCAGGATCTCAACCAGCTTGTGCACATCTGCAAAATGCAGTCCGGTCGTAGGTTCATCTAATATATAGATTGTCTTACCGGTGCTTCTCTTGGAAAGCTCAGTAGCCAGCTTGATTCGCTGCGCCTCCCCGCCGGATAGAGTCGTTGATGGCTGTCCCAGTTTGATGTAAGACAGTCCCACATTATTTAACGTCTCTACCTTATTTCTGATAGACGGAACATGCTCAAAGAAGGGCACAGCCTCTTCTACTGTCATATCCAGTACGTCATAGATATTCTTTCCCTTGTATCTGACCTCCAGTGTTTCTCGGTTATATCGCTTGCCGCCGCAGACCTCACATGGCACATAGACATCTGCCAGAAAATGCATTTCGATTTTCAAAATTCCATCTCCTGAACAGGCTTCGCAGCGTCCGCCCTTTACATTAAAGCTGAAGCGTCCTTTTTTATAACCGCGTGCCTTGGCATCTGCCGTAGCCGCAAACAGATCCCTGATCTGATCAAACATGCCTGTATAGGTTGCCGGATTAGATCTCGGTGTTCTGCCAATGGGTGACTGATCAATATTAATGACCTTGTCCAGCTGCT
Organism: bacterium; assembly: GCA_030539165.1. Taxonomy (GTDB): domain Bacteria; phylum Bacillota; class Clostridia; order Lachnospirales; family Lachnospiraceae; genus JAAYYM01. Next base: position 35,190 of record JAUNSO010000002.1, on the reverse strand, counting down.
CGATGCCTTCGATCCTTGTATGCTTTCCTGCAATTGTTCGAGCCCTGTTCAGACTTTTTGCAAGCTTTTTGTAAAGTATCTCATTGATCAGTGAACTCTTACCGGAACCCGATACGCCGGTGACACAGGTCATGATCCCCAGTGGTATCTTCACATCTACATTCTTCAGGTTATTTTCTGAAGCACCAACGATCTTGAGCCAGCCGGTCGGTTTTCTTCTCTTCTTTGGTACAGGAATTTCAATTTTATGGCTCAGATACTGCCCTGTCAAGGATTCCTCTACCTTCATGATTTCCTCTGCGGTACCCTGTGCTATGACTTCTCCACCATGTTCACCTGCCCGTGGTCCGATATCCACAATATAATCAGCGGCTAACATCGTATCCTCATCATGTTCCACGACGATCAAAGAATTACCGAGATCCCGCAGATGCTTGAGTGTATTCAGCAGTTTGTCATTATCTCTCTGGTGCAGACCGATACTCGGTTCATCCAGAATGTAGGCAACACCCACCAGACCTGAACCAATCTGTGTCGCCAGTCTGATACGCTGTGCTTCTCCGCCCGACAGAGAACTTGTCGCACGCGCCAGTGTCAGATAATCCAGTCCTACATCCATCAGAAATCCGATTCTGGATCTGATCTCTTTCAAGATCTGACGGCCGATCAGCTGTTGCTGTTCTGTAAGCTGGAGATTTGACATAAATTCAGTCAGTTTTCCGATAGACAGTGCTGTCACTTCATATATATTTTTATCGGAAACCGTTACTGCCAAGGAACCTCTTTTCAGTCTCATCCCATGGCATTCATTACACGGCGTAATTCTCATAAATGTTTCATATTCCTGTTTTGTACTGTCAGATGCAGTCTCACGATATCTGCGCTCTACATTTTTGATCAGACCTTCAAATGCAACATCATAGATGCCTTCACCCCGCATGCCTTTATAATGCACCTTGACCTCTACTCCGTTCGTCCCATGAATCAGCATGTGACGCACATCCTCAGGCAGTTGTTCATAGGGTGTGTCAAGACTAAAACCGTATTTTTCAGATAACGCCCGCAGTACTGCATAGGTATAACTCGTTGGATCATTGCTGGACTGCCAGCCCATAACCGTAATAGCGCCCTCTTGCAGACTGAGTGATGTATCAGGAATCATCAGTTCCTCATCAAATTCCATCTTATACCCCAGACCAAAGCAAACCGGACAGGCTCCAAACGGATTATTAAAGGAAAAGCTTCTTGGTTCCACCTCATCAATGCTGACATTACAGTCAGGACATGCAAAACTCTGACTGAAATTGATCTGTTCTTTGTCCACAACATCTACCATCAGCAAGCCGTCTGAGAGATCTAATACATTTTCAATAGAATCTGTCAATCTCTTGGCAATCGTTTCTTTGATGACCAGTCTGTCTACAATGATCTCAATATTATGCTTTATATTCTTATCCAGAGCAATCTCTTCTGAAAGCTCATACATATTGCCGTCAATCCGCGCACGGACATATCCGCTTCTCTTTGCACGTTCCAATACCTTGGCATGTTCACCCTTACGTCCTCTGACTACAGGTGCCAGCAGCTGAATCTTCGTTCCTTCCGGCAGATTCAGAATCTCATCTACCATCTGGTCTACTGTCTGTTTCATAATCTCTTTCCCACAGACCGGACAATGGGGAATACCGACCCTCGCATACAGCAGTCTGAAATAATCATAAATCTCAGTAACAGTACCTACCGTTGATCTTGGATTTCTATTTGTTGATTTCTGATCAATCGATATCGCCGGCGGCAATCCCTCTATGCTCTCTACCTCTGGCTTTTCCATCTGTCCCAAAAACTGTCTTGCATAAGAAGACAGAGATTCCATATAACGTCTCTGTCCTTCTGCATAAATGGTATCAAATGCAAGTGAAGATTTGCCTGACCCGCTCAAGCCTGTCAGTACAACCAGTTCATTTCTGGGAATATCAATTGAAATATTTTTTAAATTGTGTTCATTCGCTCCTCTGATACGAATGTAATGACGCTTGTCCACGTTAGCGTCCTGATTTGTTCTACTCATATACTACCTCTATCGTCTGAAGATGATATTCTTCATTTGTTGTCTCATCTACTGCAATTAACTCTATCGTGCCTTCTGCCAGATACCGTCTCTGGATATTCACTGAAAAGCGGTGGTCACCAGCCTCCTTCGCATCGCGCTCCTGTTTGCAGTAATCCGTTTCCAGATACTTTTCTCCTGCATGAGCATAGATATGAATGCCTGACAGGTCTGCATCCTTACAGGAGTAAATGCCCTTCATACTTACAATTGCTGATGTATCATTCTGCGGCAGATATAATTTCTGATCTTCCAATCGTGCACCGTTTACCTCATAGATTGAGCTTTTAAGCGCCTTTGTTCCTGTGCTGCGTTCCTCTTCTGTATAAGGAGGCTCATAAATATAATTTGTAAAGTCAGCCAGCAACGGCATCTCACTGGAAATACTTCTCTCTGCTGTCTCAAAAATCACGGCATCCGGAAAGAACAGATTCACGTAATACTGCAGATAATCATAATTTTGACGATGTACAAAATAGACTTCCTTGAACCTGTTATTATAGTACTTCTGGTAGCTGCCAAAATAGCTGTCCACAAATACCAGTAGAATCCGGTTGTTCGGTGCTGTCTCATTCATATAATGTGAATAGAATGTATTGGTATAGCCATCCAGATAAGAAATCAGATATTCTGTCGCATCCCCGCTTGTATCCTGTTTCAGCGAATATACCGGAACCTGTTCATCAATCGGGAATTTTGCAATATCCAAAGAATCAACCTGAATAAACTCCAGATCATAATTATCCTCTGTCAGTACCGGCACATCGTCAAACCATGTCTGGATCTGACCATCAATTAACTTGTGTGCCGTCATGGCTCCGAATTCATTCCAGTGTGTAGCATCATATTTTTTATTATAAACAGTCCTATCCTGCTTTGCTGTCAGGAGTTCATCAATCGGCATGATATAATTGACATCGGTATCTGCCAGCCGTTCCTTCAGATAATCCGTAACGCTGATATTCTGTTCATTTACATTGATCGTATCAGGAAAGTATTCGCTGTAAATCGTTTTCTTATCCGGACATGCAAAGTAAAGAAACGGAATTCCCTTTTGTGTCAGATAATCCTGTGTCTGTGTCAGAAAAACCACAAAGGAGTCCAGCATCTGTGTATTTGTATTGAGATGCTGATATGCCGCGATGTAATCAGGATCCTTATAAAAAATATGCCCGTCTTTTCCATACATAAACAACGGATGTACCATAACGGAAAACAATTCATCATTCAATTCAATGTAAGAATTGATGACCAGCTCCCGAAATCCGATTCTGTCATCCACATAGTTTTCAACCTGCTCTCGGTTTGTCAGCTTCCAATCGATCTCCGGCCACTCCGTCAGAGCCTTGTTATCTATCATGGATATCTGATTTGTCTTTGTATTTGTCAAAAGTGCCGGTACAATGACAACCGTCATGAAAATGACACAATACAGAATATTCAGTATTTTATTTTTCATAAGCACCGGCTCCTTTCCTCAGGCTTTGCACCTGATCTTTTCTCTCACACTTAGAAACGGAAGTAAATAAACGGATTATAAGTATTATTCATGATAAACATCATACAAATCAAAAGCATACACAACAATGATACACGTCGTATGATTACTGCAGGATGTGCTGCCGGCAGGCTGTTAATATTATTGAGCAGAATACCTGCCTTGCCCGGAAGTATATCCTTCCATGGTATCGCCGCCAGGATTGCAATGACAAGCATGAAAATCAGTTTGTTATCTAGATAGTATCTGGTAGAAAATGCCACATAATCAGGAGTATGTGTATGCAGCATCACGCCGATATAGGATAATGCATCCTCCATAATCACGATCTTGAACAACACCCAGCCAAGCATCACCACTAACATCGTGTACAGCCAGTCGCATACACTGCGAGCCTTTCCGTTTTTGATCAGATGCTTCACATCTTTCGCGCGCAGGACTCTTTCGATAATCATAAAAACGCCATGCCATAAACCCCAGATGATAAATCCCCAGGCTGCACCATGCCAGAACCCGGTTGCCAGAAATACAATCAGCAGATTCAGATAAGTCCGCATCAGACCTTTACGATTGCCTCCTAAGGGTATATAAAGATAATCCCTGAACCATGTTGACAATGAGATATGCCATCTGCGCCAGAATTCTGTGATAGAACGTGAAATATACGGATAATTAAAGTTCTCCATAAAATCAAATCCGAAGATCTTTCCGAGACCGATTGCCATATCAGAATATCCTGAAAAATCATAATAAATCTGCAGTGTATAGCATACTGCCCCGAGCCATGCCGTCCCTGTCCCCATCATCGTATAATCACCGGCAAATATTGTATCAGCAACCTCTCCTATAGAATTTGCCAGTATCGCCTTCTTGGCAAGTCCGATGATAAAACGTTCGACACCTCTGGCAAAAGAAGCTGCACTCAGTACACGATTGGTCAGAGACTCCTTGATATCCTTATAACGGACAATAGGCCCCGCAATCAGCTGCGGAAACATGGAAATATACAGTGCCAGGTTCAAAGGATTTTTCTGTACAAATACTGTCCTTTCTCCCTGTTCATTCACGATACCGTCCTCGCGATAAACATCAATGACATAGGACATTCCCTGAAATGTATAAAATGAAATCCCGATTGGCAGTACAATCTCAGGTACCGTCAGCCCCGCACCTGTGATCTCATTGACAGATTCAACTGCAAATACAAAGTATTTGAAATAAAACAGAATACCCAGATTATACAGAACAGTGAACAGAATAGCCATCCTGCGCAGTTTCTCCTTGCCGGTCAGCACATGTACCAGCATCCCGAAACAGTAGTTTCCGACAATAGAAGCCAGCATGATAAAGACATATTTAGGCTCTCCCCATGCATAGAAAAATAAACTTCCTAAGAGAAGATAGATATTCTTCAGCTTCTTAGGGAGTATATAAAAACCGATTATCATAACCGGCATAAAAAAACATAGAAATATCGTCGAACTAAAGACCATTTTATTTCTCCATTGACTTCATCCGGTCTACGGACCACTTTTCAACCGTAACACCGCTCTGTTTCCTGCCGCGCTTCATCAGCCCGAATACCTGCTTGATATATTCCACAGTAACCTTGGATGAGAGCTTAGACTCTCCGGTCGGTCTCGCCTGAAACTTATACGGAATCTCCACAACACTGTGATAAGTACCCAAAGCCAGCACCTCAATCAGGATCTTCCAGCCAATCGGCTGCAAATTGCAGTCTCCTGCAATCACTTCTCTGCGGAACATAAAAAGACCACTGGTAGGATCCGTAATCCGTCTGAGACATGGCAGTAAGATCTTGCCGATATATCTCGCAACTCCTGATACAAGCTTGCGATAAGGGCCTAATCCGCCATCGGATCCTCCTGGGATAAATCTGCTCGGCACACAGAAATCCGCACCGCTTTCCAGTACAAAATACATCGAACGCAATATCTGTGGCGGATGCTGCAAATCTGCATCCATCACTGCAATATAATCTCCTTCAGCAAGAGAAAAACCCTTTAAAACCGCAGTTGCAAGTCCCTTTTCCTCCGTTCGATGCTCCATACGGACTCTGGGATTCTCCTCCTGTGTTTTTCTAATCATATCGGGGGTATGATCTGTACTGTCATCTACAAAGATAACCTCGTACTCTATCCCGCGGAGTGCATAGTCAATCTGATTGACCAAATTTCCGACATTATCCGCTTCATTATAGGTTGGCACTACTATCGATAGCTTTCCCACTTGTTTCCTCCGTAGTCGTTCCTATTGATCCATATCCTGAAGCTGTTTTTTCAGGGCAATCATCTTATCTCTCAATTCAGATGCCGCTTCAAAATTCAACTCCGCTGCTGCTTTACGCATCTTCTTCGTAATATCCTCTACCCACTTCTCGAGTTCCTTGCGGTCCATGGACTCCGGATCTTTCTCCATACGTACTTCTTCGGCTGCAACTTCCTTGGAAATACTGATCAGATCCCTGACTGCCTTCTTGATCGTTTGAGGGGTAATGCCATGATCGTCATTATATTTTTGCTGAATCTCACGCCGGCGGTTCGTTTCACGAATGGCATTCGTCATGGAATCTGTCATATGATCTGCATACATCAGGACACGACCCTCAGCATTTCTGGCGGCACGTCCAATTGTCTGTACCAGCGATGTCTCTGAACGCAGGAATCCCTCTTTATCTGCATCCAATATTGCCACCAACGATATTTCCGGGATATCCAGACCTTCACGCAGCAGATTGATACCGACTAATACATCAAACACATCCAGACGCATATCGCGTATGATCTCTGCTCTCTCTAATGTATCAATATCAGAGTGCAGATACTTAACACGAATACCGACTTCACGCATATATTCCGTCAGATCCTCTGCCATCCTTTTGGTCAGCGTCGTTACCAGTACTTTATTATGTTTCTTGACTTCTTGATTAATCTCCGAGATCAGGTCATCAATCTGCCCCTCTGTAGGCTTTACAGTCACCTCAGGGTCAAGCAGACCGGTAGGTCTGATAATCTGTTCCGTGCGAAGCAGTTCATGTTCCTCTTCATAAACAGATGGTGTTGCAGACACGAACATCATCTGGTCTATTTTACTCTCAAACTCCGCAAAATTCAAGGGGCGATTGTCTTTCGCAGAGGGAAGTCTGAACCCATAATCTACAAGAACAGTCTTGCGAGACCGGTCTCCTGCATACATACCCCTGATCTGGGGAATCGTCATATGTGACTCATCAATGATAATCAGATAATCATCAGGAAAATAATTCATCAACGTGTACGGAGTCGCTCCCTCTGCCGTACCGTTCATATGTCTGGAATAGTTCTCGATGCCGGAACAGAAACCCGTCTCACGGAGCATCTCAATATCAAAGTTAGTACGTTCTGAAATCCTCTGTGCCTCGAGAAGCTTGCCTTCGCCTTTAAAGTACTTCACACGCTCAGTCAGTTCTGCCTCCATAGTCTTGGTCGCACGCAGAATCTGCTCCTCAGGAACAACATAATGAGAGGCCGGAAATATAGATAGGTGAGACAGTCTCGCCCTAACCTCGCTGGTTAATACGTCAATTTCCGATATTCTCTCGATTTCATCCCCAAAGAACTCTATCCTGATGGCACGATCCCCTTCCCATGCCGGAAAAACCTCCAGTACATCTCCTCGTACGCGGAAGGTTCCGCGATGGAAATCCATCTCGCTTCTTTCATAACGGATGCCGATCAGCTCGCGGATAATATCGTCTCTGTCCTTTTCCATACCGGGTCTCAGAGAAACGATCATATTAATATAGTCCTTCGGACTGCCAATACCATAAATACAGGAAACGCTTGACACCACAATGACGTCCTTACGTTCTGCCAGTGAGGCTGTAGCGGAAAGTCTGAGTTTGTCTATCTCATCGTTGATGGAAGAATCCTTTTCAATATAAGTATCCGAAGACGGGATATACGCCTCCGGCTGATAGTAATCGTAATAAGAAACAAAATATTCAACCGCATTATTGGGAAAAAACTCTTTGAATTCACTGTACAGCTGTCCTGCCAGTGTCTTATTATGAGCTATAATCAAAGTCGGTTTGTTTAACTGCTCAATGACATTTGCCATCGTAAATGTCTTGCCGGAGCCTGTGACACCCAGCAAAGTCTGAAACTGATTGCCCTCGCGAAAGCCCTTGACCAGATCTTCAATCGCCTGCGGCTGATCGCCTGTCGGCTGATACTCAGATACCAATTCAAAATGATCCATAAGCTAGTCCTTTCAGCAGGATTAATAACTATGTTGTAACAATTCAATCGCCCTGTCCAATTGATTATCGGCATTTTCATCCTTTTGATATGCTTCTTCATCAAATTCCAGTTCAATATCCGGTTCGATCCCGATTCCATGAATATCATTGCCGTTCGGGGTGAAATATTTGGAGGTTGTGACCTTGATGCCTGTCCCGTCACCCAGTGGAAGCACCTGTTGTACGATTCCTTTGCCAAAGGTCGTGGTACCGATCAGGGTGCCTGTCTGATAATCTTTGATCGCTCCTGCCAATATCTCTGCAGCACTTGCGCTGTTTTCATTGATCAAAACCGCCATAGGAATAGTCAGGCTATGTGTCCCGTCTGATGAAAATTCCTTTTTCGTTCCATACTTATCCTCTGTATAGACAACCAGTCCCTTTGGCAGCATATCATCTGCAATCTTTACTACCGTATCCAGATTGCCTCCCGGATTGTCTCTAAGGTCAAGGACAAGGGACGTCATTCCTGCATCTTGAAGCTCCTGCATTGCCTTTTCAAACTGCGTCAGAGTAATATCATCAAATTCCAAAATTGCAATGTACCCGATTCCATCCTTCATCATCTCATGTGATACCGTAGGGGTTTCAATCTCACGCCGTTCCAGTTCAAACACAACAGGATCCTTCTCACCCTCACGCTTGATTGTGACCGTGACCTTCGTACCCTCCGGGCCACGTACACGCGCAGCAATGGTTGTTACGTCCTCCGCTGTCACATCTACATCATCCACCTTAACAAAAATATCTCCTGCAAGAAGGCCCGCCTCCTCCGCCGGTGAATTCGGAATCGGTCTCATCACTGAAACGCCGGTATCGCTCTGCTGCAGATATGCTCCAATTCCGCAGTAGATACCTGAAGAGCTCTCCAGCAGCTCATTATATTCTTCTTGTGTATAATATACAGAATACGGATCCTCCAGGCCCGCCACAAACCCTTTATAGATTCCATCCACCAGCTTGCTCTGGTCGACCTCATCCTTATAATATACATCTATTGTCCGCTGGATTGTCTCCAGCTTTTCATCTACTGCAGTCCAGTCGATTCCATCCTCACTGATTGCTGTGCCGTTCTTCTCCGTACGGGGAGATACGATCGTAACGATACACCATCCCATTACCGCAAGGGATACCCCTGTCACAAGGCCGATGATCAGTCCAATCAGGAGATTCTTATTATTTTTCATATATTTTCACTGCCTTCTGTCAATCATATTGTTATGTCTTATTGTATATAATTCCATGGTGAGACATAACTTCCGTTTAAACGTACACCAAAGTGCAGGTGTGGACCGGTACTTCTGCCGGTTGATCCTACTTTCGCTATCTGCTCACCACGGACTACCAGCGCTCCCTTGGATACAAGCAGTGAAGAGGCATGCATATAGATTGTATACAGTCCGTCACCATGATCTATCATGATATAATTTCCCATAGATGATGAATATGCCGCTGCTACTACCTCACCATCATATGCTGCAAGGATTCTTGATCCACTTGCAGAGGCAAGATCGATTCCGTTATGAAACTGCTCCACGCCCAGTGTCGGATGCATACGCATACCATAGTCATCAGAAATTCTTGTATAGTCGGGAGCAGGCCATTTGAACTGCCCGCCGTCATAAGAAATAGCCGATTTATTTTCTGCAAGCAGTCTCTTCTTTTCAGCAGCAATCGTTGCCTCTAATTCTTTGATCATAGCATCCTGCGCTGCTATTTCCGCCTCATATGCCTTGACTGCCTGTTCTTTGCTCGTTATATCCGACTCATAATAAACGATTTCTTCTTCTTTTGCATTAATCAGTGCAGAAACCGCATCCTGCTCCTCTGCAATGCTCGCTTTTACCTGCTCCAGCTCCTGCTGTTCCTGCTCCAGCTGTGCTTCCTGCTCTGCGATGCTTTCCTTCGTTGCTATATACTCGTCCAGTTTTGTTCTGTCATACTCAGATATTTTATTAATAAATTCTGCTTTATTCAAAAAATCTGTAAACGATTCCGCTGATAAAATCATTTCTAAATAAGAAGCGCTGCCTTTCTCATACATGAATTTGATGCGTTTCTTCATAGCAGCATACTGTTCTTCTTCCTGTAGCTTTGCAGCATCCAGTTCTTCCTTTGTGGTCTTGATCTCTGCCTCTTTTTCATCCAGCAGGGCATTTAATTCATCAATTCTTCCCGCCAGCTCTGCCAGATTGGCATCCAGCTGTGTCACATAGTCTTCCAGATTGTCCTTTGCGTTTTCCAGACTTTTCAGCAGCTCCTTGATCCCGCTCAGACCGCTTTGCAGGTTTTTCTTATCCTGATTGGCCTGATCAACTGCCTTCTGACTTTCTTCTATTACTTCATTTGTCAGGGATGCACGCACAACTAGCGGCATCTCTGCCGCTATGAAAAAAGTCATGATGAAAGTAACGATCAAATAAGACCGATTCCGCTTTTTCATTCTGTTCAGACCCCTTACGTCTCCCTGTTGCTTAAACTGTTTATACCTTTAAATGCTTTCTGACTGTTGAAAAGCTTCCAAAGAACCCTATTCCTACCCCCATAGCAATAGAGATTGGTATTAATGTATAAAACACCTCGTCAACCGATAAAAATTTCAAAATATCTGATAATGAAGAAAACTTCTCAACTGCATAAGCGATCACATTATTATAAATATAATAAACAGCAACCAGCGGCAATGCTGACCCGATAATGCCGATGATGATACCTTCTATTACAAAAGGTGACCTGACAACAAAATCTGTCGCGCCAATCAGCTTCATGATAGAGATCTCTTCTTTTCTGACCGATATACCTATGGTAACCGTATTGCTGATCAGGAATATAGAAACAGCAAGCAGGATAAAAATAATACCTGCTGATACATAGCCGATCAGTACATTAACATTAGAAAGTGTATCCGCCGTGATGTCAGATCTGTTCACCTTGCTGACCCCTTCCAGTGATTCCAGATATGTGACCAGGGCAGGCTGTTTCGATACATCTTTCATATAGATCTCATAATTAGATGACCCTGCCAGAGGATTATCATTTTCAAATCCGTCTGCATACTCTCCAAGGTAATCCACCTTAAAAGACTCCCATGCAGCATCCTCGGATATATAGTTGACCTTTGCCACTTCATCTCTCGCTGCGATTTCATTTCCGATTTCCTGTATTCTCTCATCGGATGTTCCCTCGTCAAAAAAGACTGTGATCGCAACTCCTGACTGTGCCTCCTTTACAATGTTCTGAAAATTCAGCAGTACAGAGTAAAACAGACCGAACAGAAATACGCAGGAGCCGATCGTTGCTATAGAAGCAAGCGAAAATGTCTTATTTCTGAATATATTCTTAAAGCCCTGTTTAAAGGTATAAGCCAGCGTACTAATCCTCATCTATATACTCACCCTTCTCTTCATCGCTTACGATAATTCCTTTCTTTACCGTAATGACTCTTTTGCGCATCGCATTTACAATTTCCCTGTTATGTGTAACGACCAGTACAGTAGTCCCGCGTTTGTTGATTTCTTCGAGAAGCTTCATAATCTCCCACGAGTTTCTGGGATCCAGATTTCCGGTCGGCTCATCTGCAAGCAAAATAGGCGGATTGTTGACGAGTGCTCTTGCCAGGGCAACTCTCTGCTGTTCTCCTCCTGATAACTGCTTTGGCTTTGCCTTATACTTTTCTGCCAGACCTACAAGTGACAGCATGGCAGGTACATTTTTTCGAATCTGCCGGGTCGGTGTCTCAACAACCCTCTGTGCAAATGCCACGTTTTCATAAACGTTCCGATCCTTCAGCAATCGGAAGTCCTGAAATACAACGCCTATATTTCTTCGAAATTTGGGAATTTTTCTTCTTTTGAGTTTATTCAATTCATATTTATTGACTACGATACGTCCCTCAGTCGGGGTCAATTCGCGCAGCAGCAACTTGATCAGCGTCGATTTGCCTGAGCCGCTGTCACCCACGATAAATACAAATTCCCCTTTTCTGATATGCAGACTGACATTGTTCAGTGCCGGCGTACCGGTAGAATAAGACTTGCTTACGCCCTCCATCTTAATCATAATGATCTCTCCTCTTTTTGTAACAAAGCTCCCGGAGAACTTTCCCCTTTGTGCATTGATCGGATCAATACTCAAAGTTCTCCATGTATTTCATATACTTCACTACCATCAATGCAATCTTGAAAGTAATTGCATCTTCAAAAACTCTCAGATCCAGCCCCGTACTCTTCTGCAATTTATCAAGACGGTATACCAGGGTATTTCTATGTATGTACAGCTGACGGCTGGTCTCAGAAACGTTCAGACTGTTTTCAAAGAATTTATTGATCGTTGTCAGTGTTTCCTCATCAAATTCATCCGGTGATCTGCCGTCAAAAATCTCCTTGATAAACATCTTGCAAAGAGGGATCGGCAGCTGATAAATCAATCGACCGATTCCGAGTTCACTGTATGCAATCACATCTCTTTCATTGAAGAAAATCTTGCCTACATCCAGTGCCATCTTTGCTTCCTTATAAGAACGGCTGACTTCCCTGATTTCATTTACAATCGTACCATAAGCAACATGGATGCCTTCTTTTGCAGATGTGTCAAATAAGCCCATGATCAGCTTGGCTGTTTTCTCTATCTCTTCGTAAGATTCCTGTTCTGTCAGTTCTTTTACAACAATGATGTTTTTTTCATCCACAGCCGTTATGAAGTCTTTGGTTCGTGTACTGAACAGACTGCGAACGCTCTCCAGAGAGTTGGTATCCTTCTCTCCCAAGGTCTCCACGATCATAACCACACGCTTAACCTCTGTCTCAATGTGCAGCTTTTTGGAACGGTTATAAATATCAACTAACAGCAGGTTGTCCAACAGCAGATTTTTCACAAAATTATCTTTATCAAACCTCTCTTTATATGCTACCAAAAGATTCTGTATCTGAAAAGCGGCAATTTTGCCCACCATATAGGAATCGTCACTGCCTCCCTGGGCAATCAGAATATACTCCAGCTGTTGTTCATCATATACCTTAAAAAACTGAAAGCCCTGTATCTCCTGACTGTCTGCTGCTGACGATGCAAAATTAACTGCCATATTCTCAAAATCGACTGCTCCGGAAATGGTCGTTGCAAGAACCTTACCGTCTGTATCTACGATACTCAGTTCTATTCTTGTAATCGTCTTCAAACCTTCTATTGTATTTTGAAGGATTTGATTTGATATCATAATTCCCACTCCTTTTCATTCTGACACGACCTGTAAGCAATTTTCACAAAACAAATCATGTCCATTTTTTTCACAGAGTAACACCTATCTCATATTTTAATACAAACACACAAAAAAGGGAAGAGAAAATATGTGATATTTATGCACTTTCCATGATGAAGCCCTCGCCAAGCACCTCTTTTGCATCCGTCACAATGACGAAAGCATTACGATCCAGCTGATGTATCATCTCCTTCAGTCTCACCGTTTCTTTCTTTGAAACCACGCAAAACAAAACATCCTTCTCTTCTCCTGAATACATGCCTCTTGCGTCCAAAGCCGTTGCCCCACGCTCCAGCTCCTCCATGATCATGAGTGCTGCCTCTTCATATTTCTCAGTGATAATATAGACAACCTTTGCAAATTTTGAGCCTTCTACTATCAAATCTGAGACTCGTGTTGTCACATAAACTGCCAGCACAGCATACAGTGCACGATTCATTCCAAACAGATAGGCACCGGATATAATGATCACTGCATCAATGACAAGCATGATCTGTACAATAGCAAAATGACGATATCTGTCGTGAATCAGCGTTGCCAACAGATCAACTCCTCCTGTTGTTGCTCCTGCCCTCAGTACCAGTCCGATTCCGATCCCGCTGAGCAGACCACCGAACAATGCCGTCAGCAGAATATCTCCTTGGATCAATGAAATCTTCGGCAGCAGATACAGCCAGACCGATAAAAACAACGTTCCGAACAGACTCTTTCGCAGAAATCTGCTGCCCTTCAGCATCATGGCGATTGTAAAAAGCGGAAGGTTCAGCAGCAGGTTTGTAAACCACAAAGGAATGCCCCTGCCTGCATAGGCTTCGGACATTCCTTTTATCATGATTGATATACCGGTAAATCCACCGGTAACCAGTCCCATCGTATCATATATACTCTTTATGGCAATTGCCATAAAAGCTGTTCCCAGTAATACGGAAGCATATTCACGAACTGCAGATCTGTGTTTGAAAAAAAGCATTATGAGTCTCCCTTACCCTGACCGCTTTCATATTTAGAAACCATTCTTCTAAATATCGTCTTTTCTATCAGTTTACTCAATTTTTCAAACTTTAATCCTTTCGTGTTTTCTTTTGCCGCAAATGTATCTTTCAGTGCCACCCATATCTTTGCATTGATCTTATTTTTATTTTCGAATACAAACTGTTCCTGTTTCGGTGAAGTCAGTCTGGAAAGAACAATATCAGGCACCGCTCCGTTGATGTCATTAATCACGGAATCAACATCTCCCGACAGGTTTTCCAATACATATGTACCTACTATTTGTATCCCTGAAGCATATTTTTCAATGTACTCTGCAGACGCATCCAAAACGCTCTGTGTCTCAGTTAATATGAACATCGTACGCTTTTCGTTGGACAGTCTCTTTACAAACTCGCGATAGAAAACACCATTTTCGACTTCTTTCAGCCGGCTGCGGTTCGTGATACCGGCAGCATTCAGTATCTCAACGCTGACCGGAATCGTCAGATCCATTGATTCAAGCCAGAGCTTCAGGTTCTCGTTTTCTCTTGCGTTTAGTAATATATCTGTCGACAAAAAACAGATGGTGTCCAGCTTCGCATCATTCAGATACTGGCTGACCAGTCTCAATGACTCTTTCGCAGAGTAATCCCTGAGTGCAATCCCCAATAACTGCAACTTTCTCATACTATATTCACCTTCTTCATATTGCCCCCATACCCACAACAGTATAGCAAAAATAGCCTTTCATTTCAACAGTAACTATGCTACTATATTTAAGCAAGGAGCTATGATTGTATGAATGAACAAAAAAAATCCTCTTTAATCGCATATATACTCGTTTTTATTGGTACAATTGTCTATATTTCATTGATTTTCAATCAAAATGTATGGCTGGATGAGGCCTTTACGGCAAGCCTGATTCGAACGGATTTTGCAGGTGTTTTGTCGCGTTCAGCACAGGATACTCTGCCTCCGTTTTATAATATTCTGCTCAAGCTGATGACGGATCTGTGGGGGTATCATGTACAGGTCATGAAGATCACCTCCATCATTCCCATGGTACTGACAATGCTGCTCGGAGCGTCCACCGTCCGCCGCAGATTTGGCAGTATTGCCTCTTACTTTTTTATCATCTGTATGTTTACAATGCCGTATCTCCTGTTTTACGGAGTAGAAATACGTATGTACAGCTGGGGATTCTTTTTTGCGACCGGCAGCGCTATATATGCATATGAAGTGATTCAGGAAAGCCGCCCGAAAAACTGGTGTATCTTCACATTGCTGAGTGTCGGAGCTGGCTATACACATCATTTTGCATTTGTTACAGTGGGATTTGTCTATTTGTTTCTGCTGCTGTACTATATCATCTTGCAGCGTAAGCTTCTTCGCAGATGGTTCATCTGCCTGGGTGCCACTATACTGCTGTATATTCCGTGCCTGATCACTACGATTCGTCAGTTCATGAGCGTCAGTGGCTATTTTTCCATGCCGGAAATCACGTTATCTGTGTTTATCAAGTATATGCGTTATCCGTTTACAGTAGGCAATCCTTTTGTATCCATAGCACTCGCCGTGCTGATCGTACTGCTGCTGCTCAGGTTCCTGCTGAACAAAGGCCGTACTGCCGAGGACTGGTTTGCTGTCTGTTGTTTTTCCATCTACTATGGTGTATTGGTTTTCGGAACCATCATATCCAAGATCATGACCGCCAATATCTTTGTGGACCGTTATCTGTTTTTTGCTTTTGGTGCGATTTGGCTCTTTTTCTCTATCTCAGTCTCTTCTCTGCATAAGAATTATCGGATCGCTGTCTTAGCATTCCTCATACTTGCCGGCACAATCGGATATGTAAAAGAATATCAGATAGAGTATGCTGACGGTCTTGATACACTCCAAATCGTATGTGATGCCAGTTTTGAAAGCGGTGACGGCACCATATCCTTTGAGGAAGCTGATGCAATAGCGGAATGCTTAGGATTTTATTACCCGGAGCTCATTCATTATCCCGTTGAGGATATCACGCAGATACCGGGAAACATCTGGTGCATCGTAACTGAAGATTACTCCTCCGACTTCAAAGATTTTATGCAAAAGAACCCATATACTGCTGACTTCCTTGGAGACTTCAGATTTGACAGATACAGCTTCAAATTATATCAATTGGTTCCCAAACAGTAGAAATCATGCTATGACATTAACATATCAGCATATTATGCCGATATAAAAGTATAGGGAAAATGCGACCGTTCCTATGATGAACGGACGCCGAAAGGAGGCTGGTGCTATGGACATACCTGCATTATCAATGTATATGGCACAGTCACAGACTTTGAGCAGCGTAGGCATGGCAGTCCTTGACCAAAACCTGGAACAGGTACAAGGAATGGGAGATGACATGGCCAAAATGCTGGAACAGTCTGTGAACCCTAATCTCGGAGGTAATATCGATATCTCCCTATAATGCCATAAGGGGCATGGCCCCTACACATATATAAAGGGATGCTTCGGCATCCCTTTTTTCTGATAATGATTGACTTTTAGCCTGATAATTTTTATACTGTATCTATATGTTAATGAAATGTTAAGTTTTGAGTCGAACCCCTATTGAACGGAAAGGAACACCGGTGACTACATGAGAAGAGTACGAACCGTGGATCTGCTGCCAGGCATGCAGACCGCAGAAGATGTATATTCATACAATAACCAGATGATCCTCCCCAAAGATACGGTTTTGACCGATAAAATGATTACAAGGTTGGAATTTTATTCCATTCTCGCTATTAAAATTCAAGATGAAACAAATGCACCGGCGGAAGAGGAAGAAGAGCTGCCTCCGGATACCTCATACTCAGAGAAGGTGCGTGCAAGCAAGCAGTTCAAGCAGTTTGAGAAAAACTTTCTGGAAACAACAGACGGCTTCAAGGGTAAAATTCATCAGATTGTCGAAAAAAATGCCCCTATCGATACAGATGCCATGTTCAACAATGTCATCAGTCTGATTGATAAGGACATGAACAGCATTTCTGTATTCGATATGCTTCATAATATGCGCCAATATGATGATTTTACATACATGCACAGCATTAATGTTGCCTTGATCTGTAACGTGTTTGGCAACTGGCTGGGGCTGACTGCTGAGGACGTGAAGACCCTGACACTCTGCGGACTGCTGCATGATATCGGCAAGCTGATGATTCCGGAGAATATCATCAGAAAGCCTGACAGGCTTTCTCCTGCTGAATATAATATCATTAAAACACACACCCTGCAGGGGTATAACATACTGATGGAATATAATATCAGCGAGGCCATCAAAGAGTCTGCTCTGATGCATCATGAACGCTGTGACGGTTCCGGCTATCCTCTCGGCATCGGAGAAAGCAGAATCAACCCCTATGCCAAGATTGTAGCCATCGCAGATGTATATGATGCCATGACAGCCGCCAGAGTATACCGAGGACCTCTGTGTCCATTCAAGGTCATCAGCATATTTGAATCGGAAGGACTGCAAAAATACGACAGTCACTATATTCTGACCTTCCTTGAGCATATCGCAACGACCTATATGAACAACCGTGTCAGACTCAGCAATGGCAAGGAAGGCGATGTTGTCTTCATGAACAAAAATGTATTATCCAAACCAATGATCAAGTGCGGCAAGGAATTTATTGATTTATCCAAGGAAACGGATATTTATATCGAAACATTTGTATAAAGCTTGAGACAAATCATATGAATTAAAAAAACAGGCATCAGCCTGTTTTTAATTTGAATTTTTGTATTTCCTTTTCAGAAGTCACCTTGTCTATCTGTGCTCCGAGACTCTGGAGTTTGATATGAAACTCTTCATATCCCCTCTCAATATACATAATATCATCTATCACCGTAATTCCGTCTGCTGCAAGCCCGGCTAACACCAGTGCCGCTCCCGCTCTCAGATCCGGTGCACTGATCTTGGCTCCTGTATATTTGCTGACACCTTCTATGATCGCCGTATTTCCTTCAACCTTAATATTGGCCCCCATACAGGACAACTCATCTACATACTTGAAACGATTCTCAAAAATACTTTCTGTTACAATGCTCGTTCCCTCAGACAGTGCCAGTGCAACGCCAATCTGTGGCTGCATGTCAGTCGGAAATCCGGGATACGGTAAAGTCTTGACCTGTGTATGACGAAGTCTTTTAGAGCATACCACCCTGACAGCATCATCAAATTCCTCTACTTCGCATCCAATCTCAATCAGCTTTGCACTGATTGACTCCAGATGCTTTGGAATCACATTTTTAATCATGATATCGCCCTTGGTTACGGCTGCCGCAAACATAAATGTTCCGGCTTCTATCTGATCAGGAATCACAGAATAGGTAGTCTTGTGAAGCTTCTCAACTCCCTTGATCCTGATGACATCTGTACCTGCACCCTTGATGTTGGCGCCCATACTGTTCAGGAAGTTTGCAACATCTACTACATGAGGTTCTTTGGCAGCATTCTCTATGATTGTCTTGCCATCTGCCAATGCTGCAGCCATCATAATGTTAATGGTTGCTCCAACAGTCACAACATCCAGATAGATATGAGACCCTGTCAGTCTCTCTGCCTCTGTCTGTATCATGCCATGTGCGATCTTGACCTCCGCACCCAAAGCTCTGAAACCTTTGATGTGCTGATCAATTGGTCGGCTTCCGATATTGCATCCGCCCGGAAGTGCCACCTCTGCTTTTTTATATTTACCAAGCAATGCTCCAAGTAAATAATAGGAGGCTCTGATTTTCTTGATATAGTCCTTGTCAATCGTCAGATCATGAATCATGGATCCGTTGATCTTGACTGTATGCTTGTCCAGGCGCTCAATAACAACTCCGATTGCTTCCATAGCCTGCAGCAAAACACTGACATCTCTGACATTCGGTAAATTTTCTATAATAACGCTTTCATCCGTCATAATGGATGCGGCCAAAATCGCAAGTGCAGCATTTTTGGCTCCACCAATCTCGACCTCTCCAACCAACGGATTACCGCCTCTGATAATGTACTGCTCCAACATACACACCTCTGCCCATGACATATTTATCCATAAATACATCATTTTCTAAAATAAAACAGCATTTATAGTATATCACGATTCCTCTTCGTGTCAACATCAATTTAGATAGTTCAACGGGTTCACCTGTGTTCCGTTGACCAGGATCTCAAAGTGGATATGCGGTCCTGAGCTACGTCCTGTATTACCACTGAGGGCAATCTTTTCACCTTGTTTTACCGTCTGTCCGGCCTTGACAAGGATCTTGCTCAGATGGCCATACCGGGTCTGTCTGCCGTCAGGATGATTGATATAGATGACATATCCGTAGCCGCTGCCCCATCCTGCTTTTGCTACCGTACCGCTTGAGGATGCTGCTACAGCTGTACCGATCGGGGTTGCCCAGTCTATACCCTTATGATAGGTTGAGGCTCCCTTAACCGGGGCACCACGCTTGCCAAAGCCTGATGACATACGTCCGCCTGAGATAGGCTTCAGATAAACAGGTGGCGTCTTGGTTCCACGTTCTACAATCTTTGGCACTGCCGCCATGACGACATCTTCATATACAAGCGTCCTGTCTGCTTCCTCTGCATTACGATAAGTAATATCCGCTACGACCTTTCTAAATCCGCTGACAGGATCCTGCAGTGTCTTCATATCTGTCGTATACCATTCGTCATTATCGACATACTGCACATCTTCATCATATACCTCTTCATAGTATACCTCTTCCGTCCTGACCACTGACAGTTCCGGCTCTGGAATGGTGACTACGATTTCGTCTCCGACACGGATTACAGACTTCTCACTTTCAATGTTACTGTTCATGGCGATGATCTTGTCCATTGTTGTTTCATTCTTTTCAGCAATCACCGACAGGCTGTCTCCGGCTACTACTTCATATATAACGCTCTTTTCCTGATCCTTGGTAACACCCTCGATTGCCTGATCCAATGTACTGATCTGATCCTCGTCAACATATGCCTGTACCACCTCTACATTTTCACCAAAATTCAGTGATATCAGACCCAGATTGAATTCATCACTCTCGTCCTTCATGGCTTCATCAACCATATCATTAACAGCTTTGATAGCCCCGGCTTCCGGAAATACTACCTGTTCCTTTGTCTGCAGATCCTCCTTGGCCGTCACTCTGGTCGTCAATACATTTAATTCTCGTGTCGGATCAAGTACCAGTTCCACCTGAAACAGATTGTCTGCATCATACTGTTCCTTTGCTCTCTGCAGCAGCTGCATAACCTCATCTGAGGTTTCCAGATTCACTGTATACTCATTGATCTTAACTGTATAAACACGTTTTTTTGTCTTTTGGACTGCCTCTGTAAGTGTCTTATATATATTATCTACAATAACATCTCTATTATCCACCTGACCGATTACAACTTCTTCTCCGTTTAACACAACGTCATAATTCATCAGCACAAGCTCTGTACTTTCTTTTGCTATTTTTTTTCTGGCCTCAATCATCAGTCCTTCCACAGCCTGCTGATCATCAATGATCCCCACTGCCGTTCCGTTTACGTACATCTTAAACAGATTTGCTCCCGATTTACTATAGTGTTCAATTGCGGGTACAAAAATTAAAACGGCGATCATGGTTATGAACATCGTCGCTATATTGGCCATCTTTATATTTTTATTATATTTTGTAAGTCTGCCCATGTTGTCCGACTCTCACAATATTTCACTTTTTCTTTCTTACACTATATCCAAAGTTCCCCATCAAACTGCCCAGTCCAAAATACTCACCATGCGAATACACAATTGGTTTCGCATCTGACAGGTGAAACTTTCCATTATGATCCATATACGCTTCATCAACATGGATCGTAAGAACCTCTGCCAAAAAAAGATCATGGCTGCCGAGCTTCTTCATCTCTGTTACTCTGCACTCAATGTTCACAGGACTTTCTGCAATCAATGGAGCCCTGACTTTTGTACCCTTCACTGCCGTCAGCTGCATTTCCTTAAATTTATCCACATCCCGTCCGGATCTGACTCCACAATAGTCCGTTGCGTAAGCCAGCTGCTCCGTTGTCAGGTTAATCACAAATTCACCTGTGCGTTTGATGATATCATAGGAATATCTCTCAGGCCTGACGGAAATAGACACCATAGCAGGATTGGTGCATACAGTGCCGGTCCATGCAACCGTAATGATATTATAGTGATCATTTTCATCAGCTGTGCTGACCATAACGACTGGAAGCGGGTAGAGCATATTGCCCGGTTTCCACTCAGTTTTTCCCATGTCAGATAACTCCCAGTAAATGTACGATCAGAATGCCGATGGTCGCTACATTCAGGATTAATGATGTAATCAACATTCCTTTCACAGGACCGACCGAATTTCTGGTCTGCTCCATCTGCAGCTCAGCCTGCTCCATAACAGATGCCTGTACATTTCTATAGCATTTCACATTTTCTTTGTGTACATGTTCCTCGAGATCCTGCAGCTGGTCTGCAGAAATAGGCCCGGCTGACGGCAGCTCCTGTTCAAAGGACTGCTCTGTCTGCAGCTGCTGCACCGCATCTGCAATATTATGAAGAACAACATCCATATTCTGAACAGCTGCTCCCATCGTCTGAACTGACTGCAGTATCTCCTGCGCAGACATTCCTGTATTTTGAATTGCTCTTTGTATTTCCTGCTTAGACTGTACGTGCTCTTCGCTCTCCTGGTTAAACATCGCTGCAATGCACTCGATTTGTTTGCTGTCATTCTCACGCATCATATTCATCAGCTGTTCAACTTTATTATCTCCGTTTTCTCTTCTTCGTGGTTCTGTATTAGAAGTATACTGCTGTCCGGCACCTGTACTCAGCTTACTGTACAGTCTGTCCATAAAATTCTCCATATTATCCTCCGTTTTCTGATCCTCTCATCAATAGAACACTTGCTTTACCCATTTTACCATCATTTTAAATAGATGACAAGAGTTGTGCATTTTGTATATTTTTTTGAATATTTACCTTTTCAAATGTGTAAACTTTACTAATTTTTAATACTGCGTTCACATTTTGTTCATATATCATTGTTATAGTATAGACAGTGTTAAAAAGCTCTTTCCTGTAATGTTTACATTACACATAGAAAATTTTTTCATAATTGCCCAAGTGATTCTCATCCACTTGGGCACTCCTCATTTTTCAGGACATTTTTATAAAGTGGGTTTATGATCATAATAAAAGTGACAGGCCGTTCGTTCGGTCTGTCACTTTTTCTCTATGTAGTCTGACTATTTTCTTTTTCTGTAGCGACCGTCTGCTGGATCTCTTCATTCAGCGACAGCATTTTGGCATCCAGTTCAGAAACCATCATCGCACACTCGTACAGCTCAGTGACAATATGTTCAGGTGCATTTCTTTCGAACTTATAGTTCATCTTATGCTCCAGGCTGGCCCAGAAGTCCATGGCTACTGTTCTGATCTGAATCTCTACCTTTGTATCCACCACACTGTCAGACAGATAAATCGGTACAGATACGAGCATATGATAGCTCTTGTATCCACTTTCTTTGGGTGCCTTGATATAGTCCTTGATGGATATGACCTTAATGTCGCTTTGATTTCGCAGCATCTCAGCGATTCTGTAAATATCAGAAGTAAAAGAACATATGATACGAATGCCTGCTATATCATTCACATACTTGATCATATTGTCCAGTGTAGACTCATATCCTCGCTTTTTTAGCTTTCTGACGATGCTTTCCGGTGTCTTGATTCTTGATTTGATATGCTCTATCGGATTGTACTGATGTATATGCTGAAACTCGTCGTTCAAGATCTCAAGTTTCGTTCCGACTTCCTTCAGTGCCGAATTGTACAGCAGCAAAGTTGTTGCCCAGCTGTCCACTTCTCCATAGTCTTTTGCATTATATTCCAATTGCTCACATCCCTATCATTGATTTCTGTAACCATAAATATTATACCATACCCTTCTATTAAATGCATGATTTTCATGAAATATTCATACAAATTTTATCAATCATCTGTCTTTACTTTCCTATCTGAATCCTTTATACTGAAATCACTGTTTTGATACAAGAGGGAGCGATTATGTTTCGTTTATGGGCAAAAGAATTTAAGGATAACCATATGCTGCGGGATATCGTCATAGCAGGCACAGATCCCGATACACGCACACATAAAATTATGAATGCCTTAGATGATGTATGCCATTCCTTTAATCTCGGACGACCCATCTGGCTCGACAGCAATATCAATGACTTTCAGAGATATGCAAAGACACGGTTTTATCAGGACAGCTTTATAGATACCATAGATTTTGATTATCTGGAAATACATGTGATAGAAGAAGACTAAGACACCCGTCACTTTCGTACCGGGATATGAATATGATATAGTATACCTGCAATCGGTTGCTTCAAATAGATTAGCGCACATGTTCTCTATGTGCGCTTTACATATCTATTCCAGATATTCCATTGGATTGGCCGTCTGATTTCCATGTGCCATCTTCATAAATAAATTACTGCCTTCAACGCTGTAGTACTTGGTCGGCGATGCCACATACCCGATTGTCTCTCCCGCTTCTACAACCTTTCCTGCATTCACACATACATCCTTCAGCTGTCCATAGGTCATCCTGTAGTCATTTCCCAAATCCATGATCAATGTGGTGCCTGTTTCTTCCTGTTCCTCAATATGGATTACCTGACCTCTTGCGGAAGCCAGCACCGGTGTTCCTTCCGCACTCTCAATCACCAGCGCCGGATTGTAACGATATTGCTTCAGAGTAGGGAAATAGACACTTTTATCCATACTGTAGTTCAATATGACATTTCCATCAACTGGCCAGATCATCTTCTGGCTTTCATCAAAGGCCAGCTGTACCGGTTTTGTAATCGCATCTGCCGTTATCACACTCTCATCCTCTATATTCAGGACAATTTCTTCTTCCTCAGGTTTCTCTGTCTCTGCCTGGATCTGTTTCTCCGGTTCTTCTGACACAGCCGTCTCCGGGTCTTCCTTCACCTCATCAGTTGCATCCATGACATTATCCCATCCAAACATATCCTCATCAGCAAAATGTTCTGCCTTTGCCTGATTGGTCGTAACCTCTTTTCCCTCTCCTGACTCTGCAAGCTGCCGGTTCTCCTCTATTTCTGTCAGATCAACGATATAATTTTCCTGTAAATCAGCGTTTTTGTTGTTTTCATATACCGCAAACAGAGAAACGGCTGATACCAGACATACCGCAGCTGCAGTGATGTATTGTCTTCTGTTTCCTTTGTTTTTCCTGATTGTTTTCTTCATTGATAATCACCTCTGTTAATAGGTTTGCCTGATTATCATAGATTATTCATAGATTTTAAAGTGACTCCCGAATAATAGTACTGCAGCAGTGTCTCATAGCTGCTTCCCTGGCGCGCCATCTGATTGGCCCCGTATTCACTGAATCCGATTCCGTGCCCGAGTCCCTTGGTCACAATCCGAAATGCTCCCTCATAGTCTTCAACAGAAAAACAAGTGGAATTTAAATCAAACAGATCTCGAAACTGCTCTCCGGTCATGGAAACCTGACTGTCTTTGAATTGTACTGTCTTCACATAATGATTTTCACATTCATAATTGAGATTTATTTCGTCTGCTGCTGTTTTGTTGAGCACGATTGTTTCATCGTATGTTCGCAATTTACTGATCAGTTCACTTCTTTCATAATACTCTATTTTCAAAAAATCTTCTGATTCAAGATCCATACTGCTGTCAACACTCAGGAGGTAAGGGTATACCTGTCTGCCCGCAATTTCATTTCCATTTCTTGTCTTGCCTGCACTGACAGCATGAAATGGCGGATATATCAATTCATCTGCATAGGTCAGCACCTGGCCTTCTGTAGCTTTTACTGCCTCTGTCAGCTTTTCATAGTTTTGTGTGAATTCCTGATATCCCCATACGTCCTGCATTTCTCCCACATCCATATAACTCAGTGACAGTTCCTTTTCTGCGGCGCTTTCTCTGCCATCCATCATTAGCATGATATGAGTGCGGACAATCACCGCCTGTGCCTTCAGAGTCTCCCGTTCATATGTGATTGGAATGCTCGCTGCCACAGCTCCCGCTACATATTCTTCTATCGTAATTTGTTCATGATCCGCATCTTCTCTGATAATATACCGGCTGTTCTCAGTCTGTTTCCATTCCTGTATACCATCGGTCTGTGAATAGCCGGATTGGATATGGTTTCCCTGAAACAGGACTGTAAATACATACGGTAATAAGATAATAATGACCAAAACGGCACATATATTTTCCATCAGTGTCTTCATAGGACTAGCATATGCAAAAAAAGACAGATTAGAACCATATAAACGTCTAATCTGTCTTTTTACTATCTGGCAAGATCCAGATGCTGTACTGTTCCTGCATTTCCATTCTCGTACAAAAAAACACCGGTCTTTCTGATGGCTGCATTTGTGCTGTTATCCCATGGAGAATTCAATGAATAATCCGTGCTGACATTTCCAAGGTAAATTGCACCCACACCCTTCTCGCCAAGACCATATAACGAGTCCTTGCCGTTCGCCTCTTTGGACCAGATCAGGAGCTTGCTCCAGATTTCGTCTGCTTCATCAATCCAGCCATTTTTATCTGTATCGTATGCTGCCAGATCCGAAAAACCATCCCCTGACTTCGTTCCGAACAGTTCACTGCCATCATTGATGACACCATCCCCATTCAAATCGATTGCCAAAAATCCTGTTCCCTCCGACGGCTGCGAGATGCGATCAAGAACGCCGTCTGAATCAATGTCAAACATGAATTTCTGATCCGATACACTGGCTACATTACTGTCGAGATTGATCACAAGCGGATCTACGAACTGCGTCCCGAACTCATAATTTTCCTCATAATATGAGGTAAAGCTGCGGCTCATCTCAAAGCTCAGTCCAAACTCGATTTCTCTCCCGTCTGCCGTTACTACGGTTCCGTTTGTCTGAAATGATGTCTGTTCTGTCTCTGAATAATACTGCATACTGAAATACTGTCCGCCGCTCATCTGTTGTGACTGCCCCCAGTCACCCAGATTTGTCAGCATGTCCGTTCCTCCGGCACCTGTACCGTCCTTTGTATTTTCTTCTACTAACTTTGCAGGATCTGTTGATTTCCTTCCAAACAGGATCTGGATCAGATAATTGATGCACTGCGCCTTGATCTTCATCATTGCATCTTTCTCCAGTTTTTCATCAACGCCTCTGCTTGCCTTAACTTGAGAAAACCGTTCCATCAGATTTTTCATGGAATCCTGAAACAGATTCGGCGAATTACCTGTTGTTGTCTTCCCATCTTTTGTCTCGACACTGTCTGAGCCAAATGTTGTTTTTGATAATTGGCCCATTCCGTTCCATGTCGTCAGACTGCCTGCTTCCATGCTCATCGAAGAATATCTTCTGGCGGATTCCATTCCTATGGTACTGCTTCCGATTACCAATGAATTCCTCCTAGTGAGAGCAAAGAGCCACACTTTTATAAAATTTCGTCCATGTCCTTCCATAAAAAAGGGCACTGCATCAGAATGGAATCCCTTCCAACTGATGTCATGCCCTCCGTGGTCTGTCTCTTTATTATCAAAGTCTGCTCCCGTCGAAGCAGTCTCTGTATAATGAATATCGGCAGAAACTCATAATTATTTAGAGTTTGTGACTAAATTGTGTTTTGCAGCTGTATTCCTTTATCAATCTCTATAGTAATTGATCAGGCAGCCCTTCAGAATGATGGTTCTTTCATCATCTGTCATTTCACCCAGTCTCAATGTGAATTCTTTCATATCCTTATTGACCACATAGGCTTTGATTTCGGTCTGTCTGTTCTCAACTGCTTTCTTTATATCCGGTATAAAGATATAATCATGATTTTCAAACGGCAGTTCCTTGACACCTTCGATCAGGAACGGCAGCATGCCCCAGTTAATCAGATTAGAGCGATAACGTTTGGTCGCATACTCATTTGCTATGTTTGCCCAGCCGCCCAGAACCTTCTGACAGGACGCAGCCTGTTCACGTGCAGACCCATCTCCCGGCTTCACTGCAAAAATCGTACTTCCGATTCCGGTATTGCTGCTGCCGGTATCAGGATGGCTTTCCTTGATCTTTTCTAATACCGACCGGATCTCAGGAAATGCCTCTTTGGGATCTGTTCCTGCTGTTCTTGCTTTTTCTGCCTTTTGCACTTCCTTCGCCAGCCCTACATAAGCAGGATCCTTTCTGGAGAGTGTAAACTCAGCCAGACCGAGTGGATTGGAACGGAAGGAGGACGTCTCTCCCGACGGAATCAATTCATCCGTTGTCGTTACAGGATCATGAATCTCAGCGACTACCTTCAACACCAGATGATCAGTCAGGGCGCTCATGGTGGGCCAGTCTTTGATGTTCGGTCCGAATTTGACCTCTGTATCCGGGTCAGCCGCTCCATGACTGTCAAATACTCTGTTTGCATAGATTGTCTGATCAAAGAAATACTTGTGTTTTCCTGTCAGCTTATCTCTGTCAACATCTGTCGCCGCTGTCAGGAAGCCCTTATTAGCAGCCGTTGCTGCAATCGAACGTGCATCCATCAGTGCAACGGAAGAGATCTGGCCATTCTGAAGCTTTGAACCTTCTCTGTTCGGGAAGTTTCTGGTGGAATGACGGATACTGAACGCATTATTAGCAGGAGTATCGCCTGCCCCAAAGCAGGGACCGCAGAATGCTGTCTTCAGGATTGCACCAGTCTCAAGCAGTGCCGCAGCTGAACCATTTTTCAGAAGCTCCATATAAATCGGAGTAGATGCAGGATACACACTCAGTGTGAATTCATCAGAGCCGATGCTGGTACCCTTCAGGATATCTGCAGCAGCACAGATATTTTCAAAGCCTCCGCCGGCACAGCCTGCGATGATTCCCTGTTCTACATATAATTTTCCATCTCTTACCTTGTCCTTAAGCGTATACTGTACCTGTCCATCCAGACTGACCAATGCTCTTTTTTCCACATCATCCAAAATATCCAGCAGATTCTGATTGACTTCCTCTATTGTATAAGTATTGCTCGGATGGAACGGCATTGCAATCATAGGTCTGATCTGATCCAGATCCACCTCTACCACTCCATCGTAATAAGCAACCTGACCGGGCTCCAGTTCTTGATAGTCCTCTATACGTCCATGAGTCTCGTAGAAGTCTTTAATGGTATCATCTGTTTTCCAGATAGAAGACAGGCAGGTCGTCTCTGTTGTCATAACGTCAATACCGATTCTGAAATCAGCGCTCAGGCTCGCAACACCGGGGCCTACAAATTCCATGACCTTATTATTGACATATCCATTGGAAAAAACAGCGCCAATAATCGCAAGTGCAACATCCTGAGGGCCTACTCCGGGAATCGGACTTCCCTTCAGGTAAACGCATACTACATCCGGCATATTAATATCATATGTCTTAGATAACAGCTGCTTTACAAGCTCAGGGCCACCTTCGCCCATCGCCATAGTACCCAGTGCACCATAGCGCGTATGGGAATCGGAGCCGAGAATCATCTTACCGCCGCCTGCCAGCATTTCTCTAGCAAACTGATGTATGACAGCCTGATGAGGCGGTACATAGATTCCACCATATTTTTTTGCACATGTCAGTCCAAACATGTGATCATCTTCATTGATAGTCCCGCCGACTGCGCAGAGTGAGTTGTGGCAGTTGGTCAGTACATAGGGTACAGGAAATTTCTCAAGCCCTGATGCGCGTGCTGTCTGAATGATCCCTACGAAAGTGATATCGTGGGATGTCAGCTTGTCAAATTTGATCTTGAGTTTTTCCATATTATCAGAGGTATTGTGTGCCTTCAAAATACTGTAAGCAATCGTTTCCTTGGCGGCTTCTTCTGGAGCTGTCTGTCTGCCGGTGGCCTCCGTCACTCTTGCCATAGCATCCTCATTGTCAGGGATGATCTGGGATCCATCGATCAGGTAGGCGCCGCTGTTGTATAGTTTAATCATTGTTGTCCTCCGTTTCATGATTCTATGATTGATTAGTCGATTTTTTGTCCGTATTTCATTTTATATTACA
The DNA here is from genome assembly GCA_030539165.1 of bacterium. Classification (GTDB taxonomy): domain Bacteria; phylum Bacillota; class Clostridia; order Lachnospirales; family Lachnospiraceae; genus JAAYYM01. The sequence continues at coordinate 5,944 of JAUNSO010000002.1, read as the reverse complement.
TTTGGGGGTTTTGCAAGGGGTTGCGGGGGATTTGAATGGGTATGGATTGGACGGGCGCGAATCGGCATCGCATAGCAGGCGGGATTTGCTTGGTGTCGGACTCTTTTTATTGTGCTTGGCAACGTCAACTGGCTTGTCATTATGTTTTGCCATATGTATGATTGCGTTAGTGTAATGGTTACGACTGCATAGAGAAAATGGGTTACAAAAGGAGTGGGGTGTTGTAGAATTATAATATATATCATCTGGGAGGATATTAAGGGATGGAATTTGTTCGGGTAGTTGGGGATGATGGAAGGGTTTATTTTGGTGGAAATCAGGATTGGTTTCAGAGTCATACGAGGGCTCGTGGGGGATGTGGGCCCGTTTCGGGATCGAATGTATTGCTGATGATGGCATGGAAGCGGGAGGATGTACGGGCGAAGCTGGGTGTGCGGATTTCTGGGGATGGAGTGATTTCGCAGGATGATTATGTGGTGTTTATGAATGACGTGTATGATACGATGGGTACGTGGGAGATTCCCGTGTTGAGGTGGATTTATGATCGCTGCAGGAGAGATAATCAGTTCTTTCGGAGGGTATCTCCGAACAATGGACGTAGTATTTATGGATATGTAAAGGGCGTGCTCCGGTTTGGGGCTCAGCATGGGCTGTATCTGAAAGCGCATGCACTTTCTACTGTATTCTGTGATTATGATACGGGGTTATCATTTATCCGCAAAGGACTGGATATGTGTGGCGCTGTCGGGCTGCTCACATCTTATAACAGACACGAACTGACCTTGTTTCATGGAGAATACAACTGTCAGGATGCTCCTTATCAGGCTCCGGACGGCATGCAAAATCATTTTGTTACAGTTACAGGAATTGATTTGTCGAATGGATTGATCCGGCTGGTGGTTTCCACCTGGGGACGAATCGCGATGATTGACTATGCAGAGCTTGCCGCATCGTGGCAGTACAGGAAGGCTCTTGACAGTGCATTGATTTATTTTACTCCTGCCACCTCTGCTGAAACCGCAGAGAGTATAAAAGAAGCCGCACGAATACTTCGCACGGCTGTTTGTTGTTCTATATGGAAGTCATCAGATTCTGCTAAAAAATCCTGAATGATCTCCGTTCTCGCATGCATCAAAGAAACGTTGCAGAGCCCGCTGATAACGTTCTGTGTCTGTCATATAGCTCATACAGTGTGCAGCACCCTCAAAAATCTCCAAATGCTTTGGTGCCGTGCAGGCATTGTAATTGGTACGGCTCATTTCTGTCGGCACAAAGGTATCTTCATCTCCGTGAATAAACAGAATTGGAACCTTGCTGTGTTTGACGGCTTCTGTGGCTGATACGTCCTTCAATGAAAATCCCTGTCTGGCCATCAATGCAACGTCCAAAAGGTAGATCATCGGAAATGAAGGTATATGAAACAGCTGTTTTGCTGCATGCTTCATTTCCTTCCAGGGTGTTGTATACCCACAGTCTGCAATGACACCTTTCATTGCAGATGGCAGGTTCAGCTCGCTTGCCATCATGACCGTGGCAGCTCCCATCGATCCACCATGCAGATACAACGGCATGTCTTCACCAAGACGGTCGGTCAAATAATCCAGCCAGGAAATGCAGTCGTATCTGCCCATGATACCATAACACATCTCTCCGTCACTGAGTCCACAGCCACGCTGATCCACCAGCAGCACATTACACTGGTGTTCATGCAGATACTTTGATAATAATACAAAATCCTTTTTGCCATTACCCCTGAAGCCATTGACACATACCACTGTTCTGGCGGCATCTTCAACCGGCAGATAATATCCGTTGAGATGGAGACCGTCAATGCTCTTGATACCGATCTCCTCCAGTGGCTGTTCATCCAGCCACGCTCTTGTTCTTTGGATCTCTTCTCGGAAGGGCTCCATGTCCTTTGACATATCTTCCAGTTTTTTTGGTTTTATAAATGCAAATCTGTAAAAGAAAATACCGGCGGCAGCTGTTGCAGTCAGCAGACCTGCTGCCGTTCCGATTATGATCTTATGCTTTTTCATAGAACCACCCTGTCCAGATGCCAGATATCATCAACATACTCCTGTATGGTTCTGTCTGACGTAAATTTACCCGAACGTGCTACATTAATCATGGCACTTCTTGCCCAGCCCTTTTCATCTCTATACGCTGCCTCGACTCTCTTCTGTGCCTCTGCATAGGATTTGAAATCCTTCAATATGAAATACGTATCAGCCTTTGCTGTACACTGCGTATTCAGCAGTGAATTATACAGGTCTCTGAACATCTCCGGATCATTAGGCATATAGAAGCCATTAATCAACTGCATCAATACCTTACGGATATCCGGATCATTGTTAAAGATATCTGTCGGATGATAGCCACCGTTGTTTTCATAATTGATTACTTCATCAGAGGACAAGCCAAAAATAAATGCATTTTCCTGTCCCACCTCTTCAACGATCTCGACATTGGCCCCATCCATCGTGCCCAGTGTCAGCGCTCCGTTCAGCATGAATTTCATATTGCCGGTTCCGGATGCCTCTTTGCTGGCTGTAGAAATCTGTTCGGATACATCTGAAGCTGCAAAAATCAGTTCCGCATTGGATACCCTGTAGTTTTCAATAAATACAACCTTGATCTTGCCATTAATAGAAGTATCATTGTTGATCACATCTGCCACAGTATTGATCAGCTTGATTGTCAGCTTTGCAACTCTGTAGCCTGCTGCCGCCTTAGCACCAAAGATAAATGTACGCGGATAAAAATCCATTTCCGGATTTTCTTTGATCTGATTGTAAAGGTACATAACATGCAGAATATTCAGCAGCTGGCGCTTGTATTCATGCAGTCTTTTGACCTGTACATCAAATATAGAACGCGGATCTACTTCTATTCCGTTATGTTCCAGAATATACTGAGCCAGCTTGACCTTGTTCTGATACTTAATATTCATAAACTCCTGCTGAGCCTTCGGATCGTCCGCAAAAACTTCCAGTTTGCTGATCTTCGGCAGGTCAGTAATCCATTCAGAACCGACATGCGCCGTTACCCAGTCTGCAAGCAGCGGATTGCCATGCAGTAAGAATCTTCTCTGGGTAATACCGTTCGTTTTATTATTAAACTTCTCCGGCATCATCTCATAGAAATCCTTCAACTCCTGATTCTTCAGGATCTCCGTATGCAGTCTGGCAACACCGTTCACTGAAAACCCTGATACAATCGCAAGATGCGCCATCTTGACCTGACCATCATAAACAATCGCCATCTTACGGATCTTTTCCTGATTTCCAGGATATTTTGACTCTACCTGAATCAGGAATCTCCTGTTGATTTCCTCTATGATCTGATAAATTCTAGGCAATAATCTGGAAAACAGCTCAATTGGCCATTTCTCGAGTGCCTCAGACATAATTGTATGATTTGTATATGCACATGTTCTGGTCGTGATTGCCCACGCCTCATCCCATTCCAGATCATAGTCATCCATCAGGATACGCATCAGCTCTGCAACCGCAACAGTCGGATGCGTGTCATTGAGCTGGAATGTTACTTTTTCATAGAACTTCCTAATATCGTCATGATTACGCATGTACTTCTCTACTGCTTCCTGTACACTCGCTGAAATAAAGAAATATTGCTGCTTTAATCTCAATTCTTTTCCTGCATAATGATTATCATTCGGATAAAGAACCTCTACAATATTCTTTGCCAGATTTTCCTGCTCTACTGCCTTTTGATAATCTCCTTTATCAAAGGAATCCAGCTGGAAACACTCCACCGGCTGTGCATCCCAGATACGCAGCGTGTTCACGATACCGTTTCCATAACCTACGATTGGCAAATCATATGGAATTGCCTGTACAGACTGGTAATTCTCCTGTGTGAAATGATTACGCCCGAATTCATCGGTATCCACACGGATATTTCCTCCGAATTTAATAACCTTGGCATATTCAGGACGTCTGAGTTCAAACGGATTGCCATCCTTTAGCCAGTTATCCGGAGCCTCTACCTGATACCCATCCTTGATCCTCTGCATAAACATTCCGTATTTATAGCGGATACCGCAGCCATATGCCGCATATCCGAGCGTAGCCAGCGAATCAAGAAAACATGCCGCCAGTCGTCCGAGACCACCATTGCCGAGTGCTGCATCCGGCTCCTGATCTTCTATGACGTTCAGATTCAGGCCCAGCTCATCCAGCGCTTCTGCTACCTCTTTATATGCCTTTAAATTGATCAGGTCGTTTCCTAAGGCTCTTCCCATCAGAAATTCCATAGACAGATAGTATACTGTTTTTGGATCCTGCTTCTCATACTCTTTCTGAGTCGTCAGCCAGCCATCAATGATCTGATCCTTAACTGCATATGCAACAGCCTGAAAAATCTGCTGCTCATCAGCTTCTTCTATTGTCTTTCGATACAATGTCCTGACATTATACAATACACTTCTTTTAAATAATTCCTTGTCGAAATGGGGGGTTGGTGCAGACTTTTTTATCATAACGTTATCCTCCGATATTTTTATATCCATACTATTCGGCTGTTTTGGCAAATAATATGAGACAGGTAATGAAATACCTGTCTCATATAGTATACATTTTATCTGTCAGAAATGCAAATTTCAACGCTGGTCTGTAATCTCAAAACTCTTGCCGATGCTGTTTGATACGTCAAACGGGATCTGATCTCTGCGTACCTTGATCATCTTCGACATGCAACGACTGGTCAGAAAATGATACAGCACGTAATCCTCGTGAATCGTAATCTTGATCCGCTGCACTTTGATATTTTTGCCATAGGTTAGTCTGGGACGAATGAAATCCATCAGATCTTCAAAATTAGTATAAGAATTATAATTCATGATCATATGATAACCTCTAAGCAAACACAACACAGCATACTAATAATAACTTTAATTTACATTATCCGCAATAGTTCTTTTGTAAAAAATTTATTCTTTTTACAATTTCTTAACACCCAATGTGACATTTTCTCCGTTGATATTCCATTCTTTTACATATCCATCTGTCTGATCATTGGTAATAGATTCTGCAAGAACCTTTCCTTTTATGGCACTGCTGTTCTTCTGTATCAATTCAGCCAGTTTATCATTCCCATCCACATAAACATGAATGTGATCCATGACCTCAAATCCCGCATCCTTACGCATTGTCTGCAGCTTGCTGATGACCTCTGCCACATTGCCTTCTTCAATCAGTTCTTCTGTCAGATTCGTATCCAGCACAACAGTGACTGTATTATCTGCCTCTGACACATAGCCTTCCTTTTGTGTCATCTCAATCAGCAGGTCTTCCTCTGTGAGGACAACTTCTGTTCCGTTCACATCGAATTTGAGTGCACCATCTGCCTTCAGTGTATCCATCGCATCATTGCCGTCTAAGGAAGCCAGTTCCTTCTGGATACCGCCAAGCTGCTTGCCGTATTTCGGTCCGACAGTCTTCAGCTGCGGCTTGAAGGAATAAGATGTAAAGTCTCTGACATCCTCTGTGAAGATCACTGTCTTAACATTTAACTCTTCTTTTACAATCTGTACATAAAAGTCAGACAATGCCTCCGGTGCCTTGATGAACATCTGTGCAATCGGCTGTCTGTTCTTGATATTGGCTGTATTTCTGCAGGCACGTCCCATAACAACCACTCTCAGGACTTCATCCATGTCATTTTCCAGCTGCCTGTCAATGAGCTTCTCATCTGCTGTCGGGAAATCACACAGATGTACACTCTCAGGAGCATTCTTGTTAATTGTACATACAAGGTTTCTGTAGATGTCCTCTGTCATGAACGGAATCATCGGTGCTGCTGCTTTGCTGACCGTTACAAGTGCTGTGTAGAGAGTCATATAGGCATTGATCTTATCCTGTTCCATACCCTTTGCCCAGAAACGCTCACGGCTTCTGCGGACATACCAGTTACTCATATC